>JBEBHC010000183.1:0-5608 GCA_040081185.1 Devosia sp.
GAAGGCTACGATGCCTCGCGCGTGCCCGGAGCCTGGCCGATGGAACGGGTGCTGGACCTCGCGCTCCTCGCCTCGGAGCGCGACGCCGCGAACCTGCCAAAGTTCATTGAGGCACTGGGCGACGCGAGCGAGCCCATCCGCTGGTGGGCCGCGCAAGGCTGCGCGATGCTGAGGGGAAAGATCCTCCCCGCTGAGGCCGTGTTGCTCCGCTGCCTTGAAGACAAGTCGGGCGCAGTCGCCGTTGCCGCCGCCGAGGCCCTGGCCCGACACGGTCGGAGGGATGCCGCATTGCCCGTCCTCGCACGCTGGGCGCAAAACACCGACACGCCCGCGTTCATCCTGCATGCCGGCAACGTGCTCGACCGCCTCGGCGAAATCGCGCGCCCGGCGCTGCCCGCGATGAAGCGCGCGCTCGAATCCGCGAAACCCACGCCCGGCGGCACCTATCCCCCGCAATACATCCTGAACCACGCCGTCGCTGTGCTTGAGGGCCGGACCGAAGCGCTGGTTTATCCGCCCTCCCCGGCTCAGTCGCCGTAACGCGGTGTTTCCTTTCGCGCCGTGAACCTCCGGATGAAGCACCGCTCCGCCATCTTTCCCTCCCTGTCCAGGCGACAGCGCATTTGCCGGAGGAGCCCTTCTTCCCAATGACCATGTCCAACCCGCGCTCTATCCGCTTGTCAGATCTAAAATTTAGCCGGTTGCTGGCGGCGATGTTGCTTGGCCTGGCTTGTGTGCCCGCTCCTTCGCGGGCCGCGGCAGTCTCCCGCGTAATTTCCGCCGACACCAAAGCCCAGTTGCCTCGGGTATTGTCCGCTTGGCGCGCGGCCGACGATCGGGCGCAACCCGAAGCAGCGCGCCTCGACGGAACTTGGGCGGTGCTGGCCGGAGCGGGCACGGGGCGCGCTCAACTGGAAATCAAATATCCCGCGCCCGGGCTTGATCTCAGCGGTTATGCCGAAGTGGCGGTGCCCGTCAGGAATTCCGGAACGAAGCCGCTTCGGGTGTGGTTGCGCGTGCTGACTCCGGACTCGGGGGAGAAAAGGGAGAATCCGCGAACGGGACGCACCTACGAAGCCGTGGTGCCGCCCACCGCGACGCCCGTCTGGTTGTTTGTGACGCTCGCGGGCCGCGAAGCGGCACCCTATTTCCAGAAGTTCATCGCGCTCCGCCAAGCCCCGCCGGATTTTGTCCGGCCGGGTGTTTTGCCCGACGATCATATCGCCCCGGGCTTGGCCGACGGAGCGGCGATCATGGGATTGGCCGTGGGTCTCGCCGACCCGGAGGAGGGCGGTTCGGTCGCAGTGGGCCCTGCGGTGGCGCGCGGCACGCCGGTGCCTCTGCGGGACTTGCCCGAAGAGAAAGCCTTTCCCCTGTTCGACTCATTCGGGCAATACGCCCACCGGGATTGGCCGGGGAAGATCTATACCGCGGCGGATCTCGCCGGCGCGGAGCACCAAGAGGAACTCGATCTGCTCGCCCATCCACGCCCGGCGGATTGGAACGAGTATGGCGGCTGGGCCTCCGGGCCCCAACTGACGGCCACGGGTTATTTCCGGACGGAAAAGATCGACGGCAAATGGTGGCTGGTCGATCCCACGGGCCGTTTGTTCTGGTCGCATTGTCCGGGTCGGGACCCGCATCCGGGTCGGGGGCATTTATCATGGCACCCCGATTCTTCACCGGGAGCATCTCTTCCAACTCCCGCCGCGCGATTCGGATTTGGGGCGCTTCTATGGCCAGGAGCCGGCTTCGACCCGGTTCTATTACTCAAAGTATCCGGATCATCCGGTTTACGATTTTCTTGAGGCGAATCTCTACCGCAAGTATGGCCGCGATTGGGAGTCGCGCTACGCGGAGAAAGCCCAGCGTCGTCTGGCCAGCTGGGGGCTGAACACCATCGCGAATTCCTCCGACCCGCGGATCTACCTGCAGCGGCGGACCCCTTACACCGCCATCGTTTACTCGGCCCCGTTGGGTTCGACCGAGCACCGCATCGAGGGATCGGCGGGCACCTGGGGCAAGTTGCCCGATCCCTATGATCCCGGTTGGCGGCGGCTGATCGAAACCACGCTCAAGACCGACCTTAGGGACAGCATCGGCGACCCCTGGTGTATGGGCTTCTTTGTCGACAACGAGCTGGCGTGGGGCGACACCTTCCACATCGCGGAGTGCGTGCTGCGCTCGCCGGCGACGCAGCCGGCCAAACTGGCTTTCCGCGATGCGCTCCGGGCGAAATATGACGATATCGGTCGACTGAACGCCGCCTGGGGCGCGGCGCATTCCTCGTGGGAGGCCTTTCTCAGCGCGACGACGACGCCCGACCGGGCCCGATCCGCCGCGACCGCGGATCTGCAGGATTTCAGCCGCGCCGTGATCGAGACTTACTTCAAGGGATGCCATGACGCGCTGGCAAACATCGCTCCGCGCCATCTCTACCTCGGCGCCCGTTTCGCCGGTTTCAACCCCCTCGTGCTGACGGTCGCGGCCAAATACTGCGATGTGCTCAGCCTCAATCGCTATTTTGTCTCCGTGGCGAAGCTGACCCTGGACGACCACACGGCGGACCGTCCGGTCCTGGTGGGCGAGTTTCATTTCGGCGCGCTCGACCGCGGTTCCTTCAGCAGCGCCCTGGCGCCGGTGGCGGACCAGGACGCCCGCGCCACCGCTTACCGGGAGTATGTGGCCAGTGCGCTGCGCAATCCGGCGATCGTGGGCACGCACTGGTTCCAGTTTTACGATCAACCGCCGGCCGGACGGTTTGACACGGAAAACTACCAGACCGGTTTTGTGGACATCGCGGACACTCCTTACGAGGAAACCGTCGCGGCCGCCCGCGCCATGGCGCGCCAGCTTTACCCGCTGCGTTACGAAAAACGTTAGAAATTACGCCATGAAAGTAACCAAGATCGAGACATTCATCTGCCACGCCTACCGGACGAACTGGGTGTTCGTCAAAGTCCACACGGCCGACGGCATCACGGGGGTCGGTGAGTCGACGTTGGAGATGCGGGAGACGACGGTGGCTGCGGCCTGCCAGGAACTGGAACGCTACCTGGTGGGCCGCGACGCGCGGGACATCGATGCATTCTGGCATGATGCCTACCGCGACGCCTACTGGCGTGGCGGCGTGGTGCTCATGAGCGCGCTGGCCGGTGTGGAAATGGCGCTATGGGACATCAAAGGGAAGGCCCTCGGGGTTCCGGTCTGGCAACTGTTGGGCGGGTGCGTCCGCCGGCAAGTGCCGTGTTACGCCAACGGATGGTTTGCTCCGGCCACCAGACCCGAGGAGTTTGCGGCCAAGGCCAAAGCGACGGTCGCCCAGGGATTCAAGGGCCTCAAGTGGGATCCCTTCGGGTCGGCCTACATGAACATCACGAAACAGGAGCTGCGCACGGCGCTTGAGTGCATCGAGGCCGTCGTCGCCGCCGTCGGGCCGGATGTGGACATCCTCATCGAAGGCCACGGCCGCTTCAACGTGCCCACGGCGGTTCGTGTCGGCCACGCCTTGGAAGACTACGACATCACCTGGTTTGAGGAACCGATTCCACCCGACGACCAGGAGGGACTGGGCGAGGTGAAACGACGCATCCGGGTTCCCGTGGCGGGTGGCGAGCGTTTGTATAGCCGCTGGGATTTCAGGGATTTTCTCTCCCGCCGCTGCGTGGATTATGCGCAACCCGACGTGAGTCACGTCGGGGGGATCGGCGAATTGCGGCGGATCGCGGCCATGGCCGAAGCCTACCACATCGCGATCTGCCCGCACAATCCCTCCGGCCCGGTGGCGACTGCGGCGACACTGCACGTGGCCGCATGCACGCCCAATTTCTTCCTCCTCGAAACCATGTCCACCGATGTCCGCCATCGGGGCGAGGTGACCGACGAATCGCTCCACTTCCAGGCGGGGGCGTTGTCCATCCCGGACCGGCCGGGTCTCGGGATCGAGATTTCCGAGACGGAAATCGCCCGGTATCCCTACCAGCCACGCAACCTGCGGCACTACAACGGCGAGCTCACCGCCATTCGTCCACCCGATGCCACCGGCTATTTTTCGGGAGGACGGAAACCATGAACTGGCAGGGCAAACGGGTTCTGGTGACCGGCGCGAATGCCAACACCGGCTTCGAGATCGCCCGGCGATTTGCCGATGTCGGCGCGACCGTTTTCCTCCATGCCCCGACGCTGGGTGAGGCACGCGCGGCGGCGGCCAGGCTGCGGACGACGGCCCGAATGAAGGTCTGGCCGGTGGCCGCGGATTTCCGCCGACCGGCCAGGATCGGACCGATGATCGACGGCATCCTTCGGCGGGTCGGCGGGATCGATATCCTCGTCAACAACGCCGTGGATCAGGCGATGGGGTATGCGATGCAGGACACCCCGCAGCCGTTCCTGCGCGCCGCGATCGCCATCAATCTCGAGAGTCTGTTCGTCTGCACGCAGGCGGTGGTTCGCGCCATGATCAAGCAGGGTGCCGGGACGGTGGTGAACATCGGCTCCAACACCTCTGAACGCGCGA
This sequence comes from Devosia sp., assembly GCA_040081185.1. Taxonomy (GTDB): domain Bacteria; phylum Pseudomonadota; class Alphaproteobacteria; order Rhizobiales; family Devosiaceae; genus Devosia_A. The sequence goes on from JBEBHC010000183.1 coordinate 4,517, forward strand.
TCCGCAAGCGCTCGGTCTACATCGCGACCAAGGGCGCCCTGGATGCTCTCACCCGGGCCCTCGCGGTTGAACTGGCGGACCATGGCATCCGGGTGAACATGGTGGTGCCAGGTTACATCCACAGTGACCGCTGGAAATCGCTGACCAAAGGCGTCGTTGTCCGTCGGAGGGCGAATCTTCCGCTCGGCCGGGAGGCGCGGGCGATTGACGTGGCGGAAGCCATTCTCTTTCTCGCTTCCGACGCCGCCCGGAGCATCACGGGAGCCCGGCTGGCGGTGGACGCTGGCAGCCTGGCCCAACTGCTGCCCGCGGATGTGGAAACGGGCACCGGACTTTTGCGTCGCCCAGCAAACGCCAAATGAAAATGCCCCCGCCCGCTCACAACGACCACAGAAAATGGGAGCTGCTCGCCTGGCTCTTCGCCACTTTTTTTCTCTATTACGGCGACCGGGCGATCTTCGGCGTTCTGCTCGGGGCGATGGCCGAGTCGTTGCAGCTTTCCCCTCGGGAACTCGGCTTGTCCAACACTCTGATGCTCGGCGCGATTGCCTTGCTCATGCCGCTGGCCGGTTACGTCGGGGACAATCTCAATCGCAAGTGGGCGATCGTGTTCAGCCTGACCGCGTGGAGCCTGGGCACGGTGCTCACGGGGGCGTCTGTGGGACTGGTTTCGCTGATCCTCTTCCGCAGTCTGCTGACTGGGTGTGGCGAGTCGTTTTATACGCCGGCGGCCTATTCGCTGCTGGCCGAACGCCACCGCGAGAGCCGCGGGCGGGCCATGGCGATTCATCAAGCCGCGCTTTATTTCGGCGTGATCACCAGCGGAGTGGCCGGAGGTTGGGTTGCCGCGCAATGGGGCTGGCGTTGGGCATTTTTCGTGTTCGGAGGCACCGGACTGCTGCTGGCGGCGCTGCTGGCTTGGCGCTTGGAGTCCGACGCGCCGCGCACCAGCCGGCGGGGAGTGTTGGGCGCAGTCCGGGCGGGCCTGGCCGCGCTGGCGGGTAATCCCGCCGCGCGCGTCTTCTGCCTGTGCTTCGCGGTGATCGTGTGCATCGTCAATGCTTACATCACCTGGGCACCCCGCCTGCTCGA
>JBEBHC010000366.1:0-1431 GCA_040081185.1 Devosia sp.
CCCGACGCATTGCCGAACGACACCATCATGCCGAGCGGACGCAAGCTGTCGATCGATGCGAGGAAAGTATCTTTGCCGACGCTGTCGTACACAACATGCGCGCCAACGCCGGTGATCTCGCGCACACGCATTGCGATGTCATCGCGTGACGTGACAATGGTGTGATCAGCGCCGAGAGATTTCGCGATCTCTGCTTTCGCATCGCTGCCAACAACAGCGATGACGTTCGCGCCAAGATGCTTTGCCCATTGCACAGCGATCTGACCAACGCCGCCGGCAGCTGCGTGGATCACAACGTCCTGGCCACGTTCCACGCGAAACGTCTTACGCAAAAGAAAACGCGCGGTCATGCCTTTGAGCAAAGAGGCGGCCGCGATGTCGAACGGAATTGCATCCGGCAGCTTCACTGCCTGCGCTGCCTTCACGACGTTCGCTTCCGCGTAAGCGCCAAGCGGCCCGCTCGCATAAACGATGCGATCGCCAACTTTGAAACGCGTCACGTCCTCGCCAATCGCATCGACAACACCCGCCGCCTCCAAGCCGAGCGGGCTAGGTAGTGCGATCTTGTACAGACCCGAGCGCTGATACGTGTCGATGAAGTTCACGCCGATCGCATGATGCTTCACGCGCACCTCGCCCGCGCCAGGCTCGCGCGTTTCAACGTCAGCGAGGGTGATGACGTCGGGTCCGCCATTGGCGGCGATGCGTACGGCTTTCATGGGAGGTCTCCGCTCAGGAAGCTGACTTAGGTACCCAGTCGGCCGACGTCACCGGGCCGCCACGCACCTCGCGGCAGCAAATCCATCCTGACCGTCGGCGGCATCGATTGCGCGATAGGCGCCGGCGGGATTGTTGACGGATACGCCCTGCACGCCCGCTTCGACCGCTGCGGCGAAATCTGCGTTCCGGTCAAATCGCCCCAAGCGCCCTTCGACACCGCGTGCATTCAGCTCACGCAGCAAGTCCGCATTCACCCCGTCCACGCCAAGCCAAGCGACGACGTGTGAAAGATCGACGCCCCGCCGCTCCAATGTGTCGAGATCGCTGATGTCGGTGAGGGTGGCGTAGATCATCGCTTCGGGCGCCACGCGCGCCAATCGCGATGCACCGTCCGTGCTGTAGGTGATGAAGAGCACCCGATCCATCGCGCCCGCCGCCCGCACTTCAGCGGCGACGTCCTCATACGAAACGCCGCGCTTCACATCGAGCTCAAGCACAGTCTTGCCGTTTGCCCATTCCAGCGCCTCGCGCAAAGTCGGCGGGTGCGCATCGAGCACCTGACCATCGTCGTCGCGCAACTGCAGCGCCGTGAACTGCGCCGCAGTCATAGAGCCAATCATGCCATGCCCGTTTGTGGTGCGATCGACGTCATCGTCGTGCATCAGAACGAGCTGTCCATCTTGCGTCCGCGCAATATCGACTTCCAGGAAC
>JBEBHC010000367.1:0-1421 GCA_040081185.1 Devosia sp.
CCCACGAGAAGGCCGTGCGGAGCATCGGCTCGGCGAGCACGACGGCGTGCCACGCCGCGTGCAGGTCGACGGCGCGCAGGCGGTCGCGCGTCCGCAGGACGATCTGCTCGATGTCCACGCCCGAACCCGGCGCGCGGACGGCGTGCAGCAGCATGCCCTCCTGCAGCGGGACGAGAGGCAGCGGTGCGTCGACGGCGGGGACAGGTGGCGGCGGCGCGGGCAGCAGCGCGTCTCGCCCGATGATGGGTGGCGTCATGGACAGTTTCCGGCCGGGGTGACGAGCAGTGCGCGCCGAGCACCGCGTGCCGAACCCGCGAGACCGTGCGTGTCTTCACGCACCCCCGTGCACCGCTGGTTCGAAACGCCGTGACGCTGCCTCGGCGACGGTATCGATAGCAATCCGCGGGCCACATGGTCGTGCCCTCGCGCGACACGCAACTGCACATGGGACCGGGCAGTCTGCGCGCGGCCGGACATTCTGCGAGGCCGGCGGAGCTATGACTTCCCTTCGACTCAGCGTCGCGGCACGAGCCGCGCCGTCGGCACCGCAGACAGCCCAGCGTTCGCGCACGTTCCGTGCCAAAGGGGACAGGGGCGTTACAATTGCCGCCATGCGCCGACCGTTTTCGATCGTGTTCGCCGCGGCCCTGCTGGCCGCTCTCATCCCCACGTCGGACATGGCGCGGCTGCACGCGCAGTCCGCGGCGACGGCGCCCGTGCCGGCCGCCGCCTATCAGGGCATGCGTTGGCGCAATGTGGGCGCCGGCCGTGGCGGCCGAGTCACCGGCCTGGCCGGCGTGCGGCAGCAGCCGCACACCTTCTACATCGGCGCCACCGGCGGCGGCGTCTGGAAGACCGACGACGCCGGCATCTCCTGGTACCCGGTCGGCGACGGGCAGATCACGACCGGCTCCATCGGGTCGATCGACGTCGCCCCGTCGAGTCCCAATCACGTCTACGTGGGCACGGGTTCAGCCGCCATCCGCTCGAACGTCATCATCGGCCGCGGCGTCTTCCGCAGCACCGACGCAGGCAAGAGCTTCCAGTTCGCCGGCCTGCGCGAGAGCGGCCAAATCGGCGGCATCCGCGTGCACCCGAACAACCCCGACATCGTGTGGGCGGCGGCGCTCGGCTCGCCGTTCGGCCCGACGGCCGACCGCGGCATCTTCAAGACGATCGACGGCGGCAAGACGTGGAAGAAGACGCTGTTCGTCGACAACGAACACGGCGGCCGCGACATCGAGGTCGACTGGCAGAACCCGAGCGTGCTCTACGCGGCCATCTACAAGGGCTTCCGCAAGGGCTGGGACATCGTGAGCGGTGGGCCGGCCGACAAGGGCGGCATCTACAAGTCGACCGACGGCGGCGAGACGTGGACGAAGCTCTCGGCGGGCCTGCCGGGCAAGCTCATCGGCAAGATC
>JBEBHC010000184.1:0-5566 GCA_040081185.1 Devosia sp.
TGTCGGCCCCGGCTATTTGTGGACGCTGCGGCGCATGTATCCGCTGCTCGGCCACACGCTGCCCGAGCGCCAAGTTCACGACCTGCTCGCCGGTGCCGGCCAAAACTTCTTCTACGCCCTCGCGGACCTCGGTCAGGCGACGCTCGGTTTCGTTCACCGCATCCGAGATGGACTGGGCGAAGGAGCGCATGCGGCCGTCAATCTCTTCGGCGCGCGTGGTGAAGCTCTGGGCCAGAGAATCCATCATCGAACGGCGCTCTTCGAGCTGGTTGAGCGCCTCGGTGCTGGTGTTGTTGAGGTTGGCCGCAGCGTGATCGATGGACGTGGCCTCGCTGTTGAGCGAGCCAAGCATCGAGCCAAACTCGGTGACCATGGTGCGGATCGAGTTCTGCAAAGCGTCGACGTGCCCAGTGACGAGACGGCCAGCTTCCTCGGTCGCGCTGACAGCTTCGCTGACGGTGGTCGAGTAGGACTGCGTCTGATTGGCGATGCTGGTTTCGAGGTTGGTGAGGCTGTTGGTCGAGACTTCAAGCACCTGCTGGAGCAGGTTGTTGCTCTCGTTGAGCTTGTTCAGCGCGACCTGCACATCATTGAGGATGCGGCCGGACGTGTCGCTCATCAAGCGCTCGGCTTCCGACGCGTTCGCAGCGAGAGCCTCGTTGAGGATATTGCCATGGTTCCTCAGCATCGACTCGAGCTGGTTCGCCCGGTCGGAGACGAGGCTCGACAGGCTCTCGGTCTGGCTGCTGACGACCTGGCTCAGATCGCTGACGCGGGTCGCGATCGCTTCGCTGGCGGCGACCGCCTTGATGGACACGACTTCGTCGATGGCGCGAGCAGCAATCTGGATCTGTTCCAGGGCCTGGCGGACATGGGTGTCCATCCGGTCGGCCGTTTCGGCGACGTCGAGCGTGATGTTGGCGGTGGCCGCGACGATGCGCTTGCTGATCGTCTCCTCGATGCGGTCGGCGCCGGACTCGAGGTCGGTCATGGACTGGACGAGGGCGGTGTTGATCGCGGTGTTCAGTGAGGCCAGACGCTCGGCGGTAATGTCGGCGCGTGCGGTGATCGCCTCGGGCAGGGTGCCCAGCCGCTGATCGACCATATCGGTGATGGCTTTGCGAGCCGAGTTCACGCCCGTCTCGATGATGTCGGCAGCGCGGCGGGCACTGTCGCCGACGGTCGAGGATGCGGCGTCGATGCGGCCGGCCACGCCGGTCTCGGCATCGGCGATACGCAGGATCGCGCTGTCGACGCCACGGCTCAGATTGTCGGTGACTTCGGAAACCTTGCCCGCGATGAGCGATGTGACGGCCGAGGCACGGTCCGACATCGTTTCGGTCACGGCGCGCAGACTGGCGTCGATCTTTTCGCGTGCGGCGGAACCCTGTGCGTCGATGGTCCGCGCCAGTTCCATTGTGCGGTCGCCGATGGCGCCGGCAATACCGGCGGTGTGCGAGCCGAGGACTTCGGCCAACTGCTGGGTGCGGGTGTTGAGCGCTTCGCTGAGTTCGTTGGATCGCGTACCCACGGTGGTGGCGAGCAGCGCCGAGCGCTGGTCGAGCGCTGCGACGAGCGCGTTGCCGTGCTGCTGCAGGGTCGACTCAAGACCCTGAAGGCGAGACTCGAGCGAATTTCCGATTTGCACGGTGTGCTGGTTCAGGCTGCCATCCAGCGCCGTGGTGCGGCTGAGGAGGATTTCGTTGATCTCGCTGGCCTTGGCCACCAGCCTGTCGGAAAGCTCGGTGGTGCGGGTCTTCAGCGTGTCGTTGAGCGCCTGGTGCCGGCCGTCGAGGGCGTCGGCCAGGATCTGGGTATGGCCTTCGAGCGAGTCCGAGATTTCGCGCTGGCGGTTGGCGATCACATCGGTGATCTGTTTGGTCCGCTGGCCGAGCGTCTCGGTCATTTCGCGCGTGCGCTGGTTGACGATGTCGTTGAAGTGGCCGGACTTCTCGTCGAGCGCCATTTCGAGGACGTTGGCGCGGGCCGAGAAGTTCTCGCTGTTCTTTTCGAGCGCCAGGATGAGCTTGTCACCCTTGTCGCCCACGACGCCATCGAGCGACTGCAGGCGCGTGTCGATGACGGTCGCGATCTCGTTCAGCCGCGTGTCGAACTGCGCGAGGTTGGCGGTGCCGGCGCCCATAAGCGTCACGCGGGCGCGCTCGGTGGTGTCGTCGAGAGAACTCGACAGCTCGATCATCGCCGTCTGAAGGCGGGACTCCATGGCGTTGACCTGGACGGCCACGGCCTCATCGAGCGCCTTGGACAGGCCGCCGACCATCGTCTCGGCTTCCTTGGTGCGATTGGCGATATCGCCCGATATGCGGGTGCCGATCTCGTCCATGGTGGTCGCGACTTCCTGACCGCGATCGCGCAGTTGGTCCAGCAGCGTGATGCCGCCTTGGCTCAGCAGCTTGGCGAGCGAGGAGGTGCGGTTCTCAATGGCATCGGTCAGCGTGTTGGCGCGGGTATCGAGGGCCTCCTGCAGGGACTCGAGGCGGCCGTCGATGACGTTTGTGAGTTCCAGCGTGCGGTTCTCGAACGTGCCGGTGATGGTACCGGCGCGGTCTTCGAGCGTGATGTTCAAGCGCGACGCGCTGTCGTCGAGTGCGGTGAGCAGGTTGCTGGTGCGCTGATCGATGAGCGACACGAAGCTTTCGGTGCGTTCGCCGAAAGCACCGTTCAGTGAATTGCCCGCCGTCTCGAGGGCGCGCGTGAGGTTGCCGCCGGATTCGACGATTGTGCCAGCGATGCGCTGGCTGATCATGTCGAGATCGAACACGAGGCCGGTGTGGCTCTCGGTGATCGCTTCGCGGACCTTCTCGGTATTGGTGATGACCGCTTCGCGCTGGCTCGCCAATTCCTGGATGAGGGCGCGCATGCGTGATTCGTTGTCTGAGTAGGTGCGCTCGAGGGCGGTGACCTCGTTGTGGATCATCACCTCGAGTTCGCCGGCCCGCGACAGCGCACGCTCGAGACCATCGCCGAGCGCGTTCACTTCGCGGCGGACGGCCTGACCCACCGAGGCAACTTTCTCCGACGCCGTGGTTTCGGGTTCGGCCAGGCGGATTGCGGCATGCGTCACGGCGGTGGCGGCGTTGCGGAGATCCTGAGCACGGCGGATGAGAGTGGCGATGGCAAAGAAGCCGACAACCGGAATGATCGCGAGCGCTAGCAGTCCGATGAAATCATTCGAGGCCATGAATCCGGGCGTGCCGAAATCGCGGCCGTTGCGGACCATCGCGACGGCGGCAATGAACACCAGCCAGGCAATAGCGGAGAGGATGGCGACCATGTTAGGCGCCTGGCTCGATTTGCTCTGCAGGCCGTAGAGGATACGGCTGCCCTGGAAGCGGTCGTCATTGGCGACCGAGCCGGACATCGCGGCCTGCTTGTCGGCAACGCGCGAGCGCTCCGAGCGGGGTGTCAGGCGAGGGCCGGGCGTAGGCTGCTGGGCAGGGGTGTCGCCCTGCGGGCCGCCGTCAAGATCGGCAAAGACCGAGTCCTTGAGCGCATCCTCAACGGCCGAGAAGGCCAGAGTTGCGGGATCGTTCTGGGAGGGGGATTTCTTCGCCATACTCGTAACAACTCTCGGTCGGCCGGTTGCGCCCTAATAGCGGCGTCGTGAGTTGAATGGACCGCCTCCCGTTTCAGGGATTCTGTCCATTTGGGTAAAAAGCGATTCAAAGCCCCGCCATCAACCCACACCCAACGCCGCCGCGCGTCTGGTAGACCTCAACCATACAAGCAATTTGAGGCAAACAGCGCGCTTTCTTAAGCAAAGGTTAATTTGGGCGGATTGGTGACGAAACCCTTAATGCGGCGCAATGCTTTTGCTGCCGGGACTTAGACGGACAGAGAGGTGCACAGCCTAAATTGTGGAGAACGTTCCAGTAGCGGACGGATATCTGCAGGCGAGGCCGAAAATGACGTCCCAGTCGAGTGCGCGAGTCGATTCCATCACTCCGGCCGCCAAGCCGAAGGTGCACGGTCCGATCGATATGACGTTCCTCGGCCGGCAGACGCTCGGCGACGAGAATCTTGCGCTCGAAGTGCTGCGGCTCTTCGACGAGATGCAGAAGACCTACTACGCCCGCCTGGAGACGAGCACTAGCGTGCCGGACCTGCTGCAGCATCTTCACACGTTGCGTGGCGCCGCCTCCGGCGTGGGGGCCTTTGCGCTGGCGGAACTGGCCAAGGCTGCCGAGGAAGAACTGCGGGCCGGCAAGCCGGTCAATCCAGAGCGGATCGACGATCTTGGTCTCGCGGTCCACGAAGCATCGGCTTTCATCGCCGAGCAGGTCGAAGCGGCCTGAGCTGCATGGCGGTACTACCCAAGCCTTCTATTGCGGGCGCTTGAGGGCGCGGCTATAGCGGCGCGATGCCAAAAATCACCTTCATTACCGCCGACGGCCAGACCTTCGAGACCGAGGGCGAAGTCGGCTCGACCGTGATGGAAACCGCCATCATGAACGGCGTGCCGGGGATCGTCGCGGAGTGCGGCGGCGCCTGCACCTGCGCGACGTGCCACGCCTATGTCGACGACGCCTGGACCAAGACCGTGGGGCCGCCGTCCATGATGGAGGAGGATATGCTGGACTTTGCCTTCGAGGTGAAGCCGACGAGTCGCCTCAGCTGCCAGATAAAAGTGAAGGACGCGCTCGACGGGCTGATCATGCGGGTGCCCAGCCGGCAGGGCTGACGCGGTTGATTTTCCAAGGCCGGGGCATGGCGCGGAACGGATTGGCGAGCCGGGGGCCGGGGCCCCTTGGACATTCCAAGGCGTGAGCCGCTAGGGAAAAATAAAAGCTATTGGTTTTCAATGGCTTGTGCCGAAAGGTCGAAGTCGCGTATTTCAGCGCCCGAAAGGCCGGTAATGGGTGAACTGAACACCTTCCCCGTCAGCTACAAAGTCCAGGGTCAGCGCATCGTCATCATCGGCGGTGGAGAAGAAGCCCTCAACAAAGCCCGGCTGCTGAATAAGACTACTGCATCGGTCGTGATTGTTTGCGACGAGCCGAGTGTCTCATTCCACGGCATTTCCCATGAACTCGTGCAGGCCGCCGCCATGGTCGCGGCGCTGGATGGTACGGCGCTGGTCTTTGTCGCCGAAGAGAGTGCGACAGCCGACGCGGCGAAAGTGGAAGCGCGCCGGCGGGGCATCCCCGTCAACGTCGTCGACAAGCCTGACGAGTGTGATTTCTACGTCCCGTCGATCGTCGATCGCGCGCCGCTGACTGTCGCGGTGTCCACGGAAGGCGATGCTCCGGTGCTGGCGCGGCTTGTGCGGGCGCGGATCGAGGCGATGCTGGCGCCTGAGCTGGGCGGTGTGGCGCGGCTGGCCGGTTCGTTGCGGGCGCGCGTGGCTTCGGTGCTCAACAAGGTGCAGGCGCGGAGGTTCTATGAGGACCTCGTGATTTCCGACGAGCCCGATGTCGAGACGCTGCTGGACAAGCATGCGCGCGATGAGGCGGGGGTGGTCTGGCTGATCGGGGCAGGGCCCGGGTCGGAGGATCTCCTGACGCTGCGCGCTCAGAGGCTGCTGCAGGAAGCGGACGTCGTCGTG
>JBEBHC010000368.1:0-1417 GCA_040081185.1 Devosia sp.
CCCCGGGGCGATCTTCCCCGGCACGGTGCGCGATGAGTTCCCGCTCGCGACGACCGAGACCTACATGAATGCGGCCGCGCTCCATCCGGTGGGCCGCTTCGCGGCGCGCGCCATCGAGCAGGGCCTGCAGTACCGCCTGCACGGGCCGGGGCCGGGCCGCGTGGACTTCGGCAACGACCGCCAGGCCGATCTGAAGAAGCGCTTCGGCGCCCTCATCAACGCCGCGCCGAGCGAGATCGCGTTCACGTCGAGCACGTCCGACGGCGAGAACATCGTCGTGATGGGGATGGACCTGGCGAAGAAGAAGGGCAACATCGTCATCGACGAGCTGCACTTCACGACCTCCCTCTACATGTACAAGGAGCTCGAGAAGCAGGGCGTCGAACTCCGGATCGTGAAGCACCGCGACTGGAAGATCGATCCGGCCGACATGGACAAGGCGATCGACCGGAACACGCGCCTCGTGTCGCTCGCGCTCGTCTCGAACGTCAACGGCTTCATCCACGACTGCAAGGCCGTGAGCGCCCTCGCCCACGCCCGCGGCGCCTACGTGTTCGCCGACATCATCCAGGCGGTGGGCTGCGTGCCGGTGGACGTGAAGGCCCTCGGCATCGACTTCGCGTCGACCGGCACCTACAAGTGGATCATGGGCGAACGCGGCTTCGGTTTCCTCTACGTGAAGGAAGACCTGCAGGGCACCGTGCTGCCGACGACGCGCTACGGCCATCGGCAGGTGTCGAACTTCAATCGCGCCGCCCTCACGTGGGAGCCGCTGCCCGGCGCCGCCCGCTACGAAACCGGCGGCATCGCCGTGCTGCTCGCAGCCGCCGTCTCCGAGGGCATCGACTACGTGCAGGGACTCGGCCTCGACAAGATCCGCGCCCACGCGACGCAGCTCACCGATCGCCTCCAGCGCGAGCTGCCGCCGCTCGGCTACACGCCGCTCACGCCGGCCGGCAACGCCACGCCGATCCTCGCCTTCGGGCTCAAGGACGCGGCTGCCACGAGCAAGGCGCTCCAGGCCGGCAAGGTCACGGCGACGGTCGTCGGCAACGAAAGCCGGCTGCGTCTGTCGGTGTCGGTGTTCAACACGCACGACGACATCGACCGCGTGGTCGAGGTACTTGGCGGTCGCGCGCGGTCGAGCGTGGCGCGCGGCTGAGCGCTACCAGCGGAGGGTGACGCGCGCGGCCCCGCCGCCGCGCGCCGGCTGCAGGCGCCAGGTCACCGGCGCTTCAGCCCGGAACACGATCCCCTGCCGGGTGATGGCGGCATCCACCAGCGCACCCACGCCGGCGCCGAGGCCGCCGAGGAAGAATGCCGGCAGGCCGCATTGCTGCGCGTTCTCCCACGATACCGCGAGCGCGCAGTAGCTCGCGGCCACGCCGACGAAACCCAGCAGCGCGCCATTCCGCAC
>JBEBHC010000369.1:0-1416 GCA_040081185.1 Devosia sp.
GCCGTCCGTCAGGCCATCGCGACTGCGTACCGTAAGGACTACGGTAACAAAGAGCAGGAAATCCGCGTTGTGCTTCGCGAGGATCAGGACATGCCGTCCGTTCTCCTCATCAAAGAAGTTGTGGACGAAGTCCTTAATGAAAACTTTGAGATCAGCCAGAAGGACGCACGTCGTGTGAAGCCTGACGCAGAAGTCGGTGATGAGATCGAGATTGATGTCACACCAGTCGGATACGGACGCATCGCTGCGCAGTCTGCGAAGCAGGTCATCATCCAGAAGCTGCAGGAGTCTGAGAAGCAGTCTCTCTTCGAGATGTTCAAAGATCGTGAGAACGAACTTCTCACTGCAACGGTGACGAAGGTCGAACCAAACTGGGTCACACTTGAGATCGAAGGTATGACTGTCTCCCTCCCATGGAAGGAGCAGATCCCAGGTGAGCACTACTACACTGGTAAGCGCATTCGTGTGTACCTCGATAAAGTTGAGCTCACGGGCAAAGGTCCTCAGCTCCGCATTAGCCGTACGCACGCCAGCCTCGTGAAGAAGCTTCTCGAGATGGAAATCCCAGAGATTCGTAACGGCGACGTTCTCATCATGGCTATCGCTCGTGATGCTGGCATGCGCTCTAAAGTCGCTGTGAAATCCAATGATCCACGTATCGATCCTATCGGTGCATGTGTCGGACAGAAGGGTGTTCGTATTCAGTCTGTGATGGAAGAGATCAATGGTGAGCGTGTCGACATGATCGAGTGGTCTGATGATCCAATCAAACTCATCTCGACTGCACTACAGCCTGCATCCATCTCTGCTGTTATCATCGTCAACGCTGAGCAGCATGAGGATGACGAAGGTCGTCTTGTGAAGAAGCGCGCAGCCGTCTTCGTAGAAGAGGCACAGCGTCCTATGGCCATCGGAAAGAAAGGCCAAAACATCCGCCTCGCTACACAGCTCACAGGTTACGAGCTCGACATGTACAACTACGAAGAGCTCCCAGCGTTCAAGGCAAAGCTTGCTGAGCTGAAGGGTGAAGAAGTGCAGGTTGTCCTGCTCAATGAAGCAGCTCCTGCTGAGGAAGGTGCCGAAGTAAAAGAAGACCCAAAGGCTGAAGAGAAGAAGGCTGAGTAATGCATGCATTTCTACAAACGCCGGGGCTTAAGGCTCTGGCGTTTTTAGAGTAAGGTGCACACATGAAGCTTCCGAAAATGTCATTCATTGTTCTTGATACCGAAACGACGGGCTTCGTGCCGCGTATTCATGGTGTCATGGAATACGCATGTGCAGTGGTGAAAGACGGCAAGCTTGTGAAGGAATACGAGCAGCTTTTTTCGCTTCGAGAGAAATGCGAAATTCCTCAGGCTGTGCAAGTTCTCACACGCATCAAGCCAGACAATCTCGTTGGCCAACCAACGTTTGAGG
>JBEBHC010000370.1:0-1406 GCA_040081185.1 Devosia sp.
AAAGAGCAGGGCGGGCGCGGCCTGCCGCCGATCTACTCGGTGATCTTCAATCAGGAAGAAGCGAAGTTCGACGCGCCTGGCGCGCCGTTCTCGATCGGCCTCGGCATGTGCGTGCCGACCGTGATCGCGTTTTCCGACGACGCCACAAAGGATCGCTACGTCGCCAAGGCGCTGCGCGGCGAAGAGATCTGGTGCCAGCTCTTCTCCGAACCCGCCGCCGGCTCGGACGTCGCCGCCGGCAAAACCAAAGCGGTGCGCGATGGCGATGACTGGATCATCAACGGCCAGAAGGTCTGGACCACCGGCGCGCAATTCTCTGACTTCGGCATTCTGCTGACACGCACGAACCCGGACGTGGAGAAGCACAAAGGTCTGACGATGTTCATCGTCGACATGAAGCAGAAGGGCGTTGAAGTGCGCCCGATCCACCAAGCTTCGGGCGGACGTGAGTTCAACGAGGTCTACTTCACTGATGTGCGCATCCCGGATTCATGGCGCCTTGGCGATCCCGGCATGGGCTGGAACGTCGCGTTGGTGACGCTGATGAACGAGCGTCTTGCAGTCGGCGGCTCCTACGGCCCCGACTACAAAGAGATCTTCGACTTCGCGAAGGGCATTAACTCGCCAAGCGGCGACGGCACGCTCATTCAAGACGAAAGCTTCCGTCAGAAGCTCGCCGATTGGATCGTGCGCGCGGAGGGCTACAAGCTCGCGAAATTCCGCACCATGACGGCGCTGTCGAAAGGCCAAACGCCAGGGCCGGAATCTTCGATCGGCAAAGTCATCAACGCCAACCAGATGATGGATATCGCCAACACCGCGATCGAGGCGCAGGACCACTACGGCATCATCAATGATCCAGAGCTCGCCACCCTCGAAGGCGCGTTCCATCAAAGCTACATGTTCGCACCAGGCTTGCGCATCGCCGGCGGCACCGATGAAATTCTAAAGAACATCATTGCCGAACGCGTGCTTGGCCTTCCGCAGGACGTGCGCGTCGATAAGGGCGTCGCGTTCAAGGATCTGCCGTCAGGACGGTGAGATGAGTGGGCGTCTCGAAGGTCCAGGCAGCGACGAGCGTTTGAAGCGCGCGCAGCAAAGCTTTCGCGAGGCTTCGCGCGGTGTACGTTGGCGTGACTTCATGCGCCGCTGGTGGATGTGGGGTGCTGTCATCGTGACGGCGACGCTCTATGTGGCCTGGCAGCAAGTGAGATGAGCGATGAGGCGCCCGAAGGCTTTGAACTCTTCACGCGTTCAAGCCCGCTGATCGATCCTTGGCGGCCGCTTTACATGCAGCGGCAGTCCGACCGGATGGTCCTTGGTCTGCACTTGCGCGAACCGCACACCAATTCGCGCGCCACGGCCCATGGCGGTTTGATTGCGGCTCTTGCGGATCAGGCCATGGG
>JBEBHC010000371.1:0-1395 GCA_040081185.1 Devosia sp.
CTCTTCGATCGTCTGCAGGTCGGCGAAGATCTGGCATGGGTGTGAGAGATCGGTGAGCCCGTTGATAACCGGGACTGTTGCCGCTGATGCGAAGTCCACCACGTCCTGGTGATTGTTGGCGCGGATCATCACCGCATCGACCATGCGCGAGAGCACGCGCGCGGTGTCTTCCACGGTTTCACCGCGGCCAAGTTGTGTGTCGTTGGCGTTGAGCACGATGGCTTTGCCGCCAAGCTGGTGCATGCCGATCTCGAACGAAACGCGCGTGCGCGTCGAGTTCTTCTGGAAGATCATCGCCAACGCGTAACCGTCGAGCGGCGCATCTTCGTCGGGCGCGGCTTTCGGCCAATCGATGCGCGCGGCTTTGCGGGCGTGCGCTTCGTCCAGAATGGCGCGCACGTCTTCTCGCGAGAGCGCGGTGATATCGAGGAAGTGACGCGGACCTTCGCTCACGCGCTCGCTTCCGCCATCTGGGCCGCCAGCACGGCGTCGATTGCGTCGATGAGCTGGCTGAGTTCTTCTTCCTTGATCGTCAGCGGCGGCGCGATGCGCAGCACGTTGTCGCCAGCAACGCCAACCAGTACTTTACGCGCGCGCAGTTTGGCCTGGATGTCCTTAGGGTTGACCGTGAGCTTGATGCCGCGCAGCAGGCCTTTGCCGCGAACGTCGACCACGAGGTTCGGATGGCGATCCTTCAGGCCCTCAAGCGATTGCGAAAGATAGTTCGCGACCTTGTTAACGTGCTCCAAGAAAGCCGGCTTCGAGAGTTCATCATACGCAGCGTTGCCGACAGCCATCGCCAGCGGATTGCCGCCGAACGTCGTGCCGTGAACGCCGACGACCATGCCTTTAGCTGCTTCCTTGGTCGCCATGAACGCGCCCATTGGGAAGCCGCCGCCGACGCCTTTGGCGACAGCCATGATGTCAGGCGTCATGCCGCTCCATTGGTGCGCCCACATTTTGCCGGTGCGGCCAGCGCCTGATTGCACTTCGTCGAAGATGATTAGGAAGCCGTTTTCGTCAGCGAGCTGGCGATAGAGGCGCAGCGTTTCTTCCGGCACGGCGCGCACGCCGCCTTCGCCTTGCACCGGCTCGATGATCAGCGCGGCAGTCGTCGGCGTGATCGCGGCGCGGAGCGCGGCTTCGTCGCCATACGGAATTTGGATGAAGCCGGGCAGGCGCGGGCCGAAGCCTTCGAGATAAGCTGGCGTGCCAGAGGCGTTGATCGCGGCGTAAGAGCGGCCGTGGAACGAACCTTGGAAGCCGATGATGTCGATGCGCTCAGGATTGCCGTTCGCGCTGTGATACTTGCGCGCGGTTTTGAGCGCGCCTTCGATCGCCTCGGTGCCGCTGTTGGTGAAGAACACGACATCAGCGAAGCAATCGCGCGTGTAC
>JBEBHC010000372.1:0-1390 GCA_040081185.1 Devosia sp.
ACTTATGCTGGTGGCTGGAACTACGACACCATCTATCAAAGATGTAAAATGGCAGGGATAGATGTGCTTGCATGTATTAAAACAATCCCTAGCTGGATGCAGCTAAGTTATCCTGTTAACTTAAGGGATAACGAAAATATTCCTGCTTATTTTGGGTTGGATTATGCTCTGCCCCAAACTTATCTTGAACAAGCTAAACTTGGGTTTCAGTATATAGCTAGATATGGGGCTAATAAGAATGTTGATCCTACACTATTAAGAGTAAACCAAACTCCTCGCTGGACGGGAGATGATATTAATTCAATCAAAATTGGCCTTGGTCTTATTCAATATATTGAATGTGATAATGAGCCAGATAAATGGTGGAAAGGAAGACAAGCATATCAAACAGGAAGGGAATACGCAGCTAATTTATCGGCATTTTATGATGGGCATAAAAATACCATGGGCCCTGGTGTAGGAGTAAAAAATGCAGACTCTACAGTTAAAGTAGTAATGGCAGGGGTAGCTCTTGCAACTACAGATTATGTACGAGGTATGATAGACTGGTGTAAAGAATTCAGGGGTTTAAAAGCAGACGGTACTGTAAACCTATGCTGGGATATTATTAATTATCATTTGTACACCAATGATGCTACTTTAAAACGCGGGATTGCCCCCGAGCGATATGTGCAAGGTTTTAGTGCAGATTCTATTGCAAAGGCATTTGTATCAGATGCGGCAATATATGCGCGTAATATGCCTGTCTGGGTTACTGAAGCGGGTTATGATATAAACCAAGGAAGTCCCAATAAAGCCATCGCTATCGGTAACAAATCGGCATTAATAACACAGGCCGATTGGATTTTGCGTACTTCCTTGTTGTACGCTAGAAATGGGGTGCAACGGTTGTTTTTTTATCAATTGCATGATGACACGCCCGATTTTGGTGGATTATATGCTACTAGTGGATTGATCAATGAAAACCATACACGCAGGCCTGCCGCAGATTTTATACGGCAAGTGGTACAAAAATTTGCCCAATACAGTTTTAAGCAATCAGTCAGTTCTGATCCTGTAGTTGACCAATATGTTTTAAATGATACTTCATTGATGCATGTGGTATATGTGCCCGATGAAGTTGGTAGAACGGCTAATTGCACCATTGATTTAAATAATGCGGATTCAGCTATTATTTATATTCCAACAGTGGGATCAGATTCGATGACTGTTATGAAATTAAAAACCAACCAAGGTGCCATAACAATCAATGCAACTGAAACACCTGTATTTGTTGTAGGAAAAGGGGTTAGGAATGCGGCTGCTGCTGTAACTGATTCTATTAGATTATTTCCCAACCCAGCCAATAATCTGCTACAAATTATTGGGTTAACAGCAGGCAAAACAAATG
>JBEBHC010000373.1:0-1386 GCA_040081185.1 Devosia sp.
TGCGATCGTTTATGCAGAAAACCTGGGCACGGAACCATCGGTGCCGCTGGGCTATGGCGTGTTAAGTTTAACGGTAAGCAGCACGGGCACGGTGACGTGGCTAGGGCGTCTGCCGGATGCGACGGCGCTGACGGGCAGCTCTCCGGTGCTGGGGCTGGAGACGCCAACGGTATTCCTGCACCAGAGTCTGTATGGGAATACGGGGGTGTTTTACAATCACGCGGTCTGGCCGCTGTCGGACACGCCGACGGTATGGCAGGGAGTGAGCATCATGGACTACGGTGGCTGGATGAAACTGCCGAGGGCCAAGAACGTGGCGGACACGAGCTACCGGGAGGGATTTCTCCAGCGCTCGGGGCTGGATGGCTCGCGCTACACGCCACCGGGTAAAGGACAGACTTTTATGAATCTGCTGCCGGTGCCGAAGGGGCAGTTCAATGCTGTGCTGGATATGGTGCTGGAAGATGCGCCAAATCCGCTGACGGTGCCACTGCGCATCACAGGACCGAGCTCCGTCGATGCGGTGAATGGCACGCCCAGGGTGCGAATGTATCCAGTGGGGGCGACAGGGCTGGTGCTGGGTGACATCCTCTTTAAACAGGTGGACCCGGTGAATCCCAAGTTGATCCACACGCGCTCCGGGATCTTTAACGGGATATTCTCGCAGGGGCTGGGAGTCGCGGGGTATGTAGGGATGTCCGCTCTGCCGGTGGCGGGCAAGCCTGCGAGATGGCTGTCAGGTCGGGTACAGATCATGGACTCGCGTTTCAAGTAGGCATCCGCCGGAAACAAGAGAGAGATTTCAACCGTACTAGCGCCCATGTTTCTTTCGCGTCGTTCCTTTCTCCAGACATCCGGCTGTGGCTTTGGCTGGTTGGCGGCCTCGTCCCTGGCCCAGCAGCAGGCTTTGGCCGCAGGCAGTGTGATGTCCGGGAAGCAGCCGCACCACACGCCGAGGGCGAAGCGGATCATCTTCCTCTTCATGCAGGGCGGAGTGAGTCATGTGGACTCGTTCGACTACAAGCCGCGCCTGATCCGCGATGATCAGAAGGTGATCGATGTGGCGGATGCGCGGTCGATTGCGAAGACGGGCAAGGGCTCGCCACAAAGGATCAAGAAGTCGCTGTGGGACTTCGCGCAGCATGGGGAGACAGGAAAATGGGCCTCGAATCTGTTCCCGAACATCAATAGGCATGTGGATGACCTGTGCTTTCTGCACGGCATGCACACGGAAGGTGTGGCGCATGGCCCGGCAACGCTTTTCCTGCACACGGGGACGACGAACTTTATCCGCCCGAGCATGGGCTCGTGGGTGATGTACGGGCTGGGCTCGGAGAATGAGAATATGCCGGGCTTCATGACGCTGAGCCCGAGCCTGGGGAATGG
>JBEBHC010000185.1:0-5436 GCA_040081185.1 Devosia sp.
ACGTTCGCCGCCACGTCCCTGTCGACCATTGTCGAGTTCGTCGCCAACGGCCAGGGCATCACGCTGCTGCCGGAGATTGCGCTGAAGAAGGAAGCGGCCGGCAATCGCATCGCCATCCACAAACTGAAGTCGCCCGGCGCCAGCCGCGTTCTCTCGCTGTGCTGGCGCGCCTCGACCCCCTTCGCCGCATTGTTCGAAGAAATCGCGGACGTTATCCGCGCGACGCGAAGTCACGCAGTGTAGAGCGCCTGCTGCCAGATGCGCAGCCTTGCGATATCGCCGACCCGCACCTCCCCTTGGCGTTCGACCCACCCAACCAACCCTCGTTTGTGGGTGGCGGCTTTGACGAAAGCGAACTCGAGCTTGGGGTTATCCGGATAGTGTTTGGCGATCGAACGCCCCGACACGCGACACGGTCCGTTGTCACCGTCGATGCGGACCGCGGCACCTGACGGAAACATCACGAGCGTGCGCGGCGGCATCCGGCTGAACTGCGGAATGCCCGCAAACACGATATTGCCGCCGATCCATTCCGGCAGCACCTGCGGCACATCGAGATTCGCCGCGACCTCCGCCAGTTCCTCTACCGACAACAATGACAGCTGACGCTCATTCCGCATCGGCGTGCCGCGCGGATACCATGGCTCACGGGCGCCGCTCGGTCGGGTGAGGCCCGCGTGCTTGTCACCGGGAATGCCTTCGTAGGTGAGCGTCAGCACATCGGTCGCGGCGCTTATGAAGCTGTCTCCGAGCGCGGCGAACAGGCCATCGACCTTGCCTTCAATTGTTCGCGCCGGAACATGGTCATCCATAGGCCGCTGCCCTGCGACGGATCACCGACTCCGAAGTGTAAATGGCGAGCGAAAGCCAGATGAGCCCGAAGCTCAACAGTTGAACCGGATTGGTCGGCTCGCGGAACAGGAAGATGGCGAGCAGAAACTGAATCGATGGGCTGATATATTGAAGCATGCCAATCGTCGTGAGCCTAAGCCTCCGCACCGCGAAGGCAAACGCCAGCAACGGTATCGCGGTTGCGGGCCCGGTGAGGATGAGCAGCAACGCATATTTCGGATAGCCCATCAGGCCGAGACCGCCACCTGTGACGATCAGCCAGATGAGATAGCCCACGGCAAGCGGCGTGAGCACCAGCGTCTCGACGAACAGGCCCGAGGCCGAGCCCACCTTCGCCGTCTTGCGGAAGAAACCGTAGAACCCGAACGTCAGCGCGAGGCTGAGCGCGATATAGGGGATGCCGCCGATGCCGATCGCCTGGATGACGATGGCCACCACAGCGATCGCAATGGAGAACGCCTGCCAGCGGTTCTGCCGCTCACCCAGCAGCAGCATGCCGATGGCGACATTGACCAGCGGGTTGATGAAATAGCCAAAACTCCCCTGCAGCACCTGTCCCGCATCGATGGCCCACACATAGATGAGCCAGTTGGCGGCGAGCAGAACCGACGAGATCGCCATGCTGCGAAGGGTTGCCGGGTTGGCGAGGGCCGCTTTCACCTCTCCCAGTCGCCGCGACGCCAGCAGGATCACCCCGACCAGCAGCAGCGACCAGATCGTGCGATTGGCGACGATGGTGACCGAACCGAGGTCCTGCAGTGCATGAAACAGCAGCGGCAGGAAGCCCCACAGGACGTAGCAGGCGAGTCCGACCACCAGGCCCGAACGGGCGTCGCGGGCGGCGGCAGCCTTGGCTGCGTCCATGCTGTCGGGAAGATCGGTCAAGCGCGCGTCCGGCCGATGCCGGTTCCTTGGTCGCGGCTTCTACCAACCGGGCCGCTTCCCGGCCAATGATTGTTTTTGATCCGCGACAGAACCGCCCGTGATGCCAACCAATCGGGTCTTCGGACGTTCTTCTATCGCAAGTGAAACAAAGGCGAGGAGCGCTCTATGAAAGCCAAGGTCACATGGGTCGTTGTTGCGGATGGTGCACAGGCAAAGATTTTCGAGAATGACGGCCCGGGCAAGGGGTTACGCGCCCTCAAGGACCTCAACAAGGAGCAGGAACCGCTTCAGGCGCGGGAAATCATGGCCGACAAGCCCGGCCGCAGTGCCTCATCCGGTGGTGCGGGCGCGCGTTCCGCGATGGAGTATCACAGCGACCCTGTCCAGGTTCGCGAGCGGCGCTTCGTCGAAGAACTCGCCGAGACCCTGGACAGGAAGCATCAGCAAGGTGCGTTCGACCGGCTGGTTATCGCCGCGGCTCCGACAGCCCTGGGCGATTTGCGCCCCGCCCTGTCGGCCGGCGTGAAAAGCACCATTGTCGCCGAATTGCCGAAGGATCTGACCAACCTTCCACTCCCCAAGCTCGCGGAGCACCTCGACGGCATCCTTGCGGTTTGAGGCGGAACGTTGAGATGAAAAGAGGCGCGCTGTTTGTTCAGCGCGCCTCTCTCATTGAGATGGCAGCGCTAGTTGGTCGAAACCGACCCTGCGAACACGCCAGCCTTCCAGGCGGCTGAGGTCGCCATGGTGGTTAGGCTGTAGCCGAGAATCTGGACCGAGCCATAGCCCGGCTTGCTCAGATAGTAGTTCTGGAAGGTCAGCGGCGAGCCCTGATAGTCGACCGCATACTCGACGACGCTCCACGGCTCACCCGAGATGGTCTCGATGCGCTCGCTGACGATCTGAACTTTCGCCGGGTCACCGCCATTGCCGTTCACAGCATTGGCGACGATCGCGTCGCGGAACTGCGCCATCGTGAACACCTCTTTTTCGGTGATCACCATCAGCCCGAAATTGCCGTCGGCAGTGTTGTAAACGAACTCCTGCGCGCCGGTGCCCTCGACCTGCTGCCACTCGTCGGCCACGCAGCCTGTGAGCTTGACGGTGGCGCTGGTGATCTGTGTGCAGGCTAGTGCCGGAGCGCTGACCGCAAGCAGCATCCCCGCTGCCAGAAGCGATGTCTTCAACATGTTGTCCCCCAAGCTGGATTTGGCCGCAGAGTGAAGCGGCGACTTCCGATTTGGCAAGCCAGATTCGGCTATTTGAGGGAGTCTGGCGGGCCGCTTCCGGTCACAAATCGGGCTATGGCGCGCTACGACCGCCCCTCTGACACTAGGATGTCGGAATCCCCCGACTTTCCATGAGTGTCTTCCAGGTGCCGAGCGCCTTCTGCCAGCCGGGCCGCGCCTCGAGCCGCTCGATCCAGGCCGTCACGTTCGGATAAGCGTCCACGCCCTGCCCTGCCGACTTGCGCAGCATGAAGGTGCTCGCCAGCGCGAAGTCGGCAATGCTGAGCGAGCCGGCGATCCATTCCTTGCCAGCCAGTGCGGCGTCGAGAATAGCCAGCAGCCCGGCCACGGTCTTGATCTCGCCCGCAATGCTCGCCTCGTCCGGCTCGCCACGGCCGAAGCCCTTCTTCTGCACGCGCTCGAAATTGATGCGCTGCATCGACGGCCCGAGATGGATCGCCTGCCAGTAGCTCCATTGATCGATCATGGCGCGCTTTGCCGGATCGGCGGGGTAGAGCCCGCTCTCCGGCTTCAGGCTGGCGAGATAGGCGTTGATGGCGCGCGACTCCCAGATCGCTACATCGCCATCGACCAGAACGGGCACTTTGCCGTTCGGGTTGATCGCGAGATACTCGGGCTTGTGATTGTCACCGGTGCCGATGTTGACGTCGATGATCTCGGGCTCGAAGCCGAGTTCGAAGGCGACGGCGCGGGTGCGGAGTGCGTTGGGCGAGCCGGGTGAGTTGTAGAGCTTCATTGCAATGCCTTGAGACGGAGGGAATGGCCTAGCTATCCCATCGCCGCGGCGAATGAACGTAGTTCCCGGGATGTGCCTTGCAGGCAGAAGCGCCTGTTACCCTGCGGCGAGTGAATATCGTTAGGTGATTGCCGACCGAGCGCCTAAGACAAGTCGAGCGGCAGCCGGAAGACTCCTCCGCAACGGCTTTGCCAGTGCACCGCGATCTGCTGACACTGACCAACAGAAGGCCGCATGTACCATGCCGCACTCCCACTATGTGATGGACCTTTTTTTCCTCGAGCGCGTCGGCTCGGATAAACTCCGCCGCGAAGTGCTGCGCATCGACGCCGACAGCGACGAGGCCGCGCAGGCCGAAGCTCTACGCGTCGATGGCTGGCGGCAGACCCATCATTACGACATCCGCTCGATCCAGACGCCCGCTCGCGCCGCGGACAAGCTGATCTACACCTCGCCCGTTGCCGAAGAACCCGCGACGGACCAGCCGGCAGCCGCGCAGGAATAGCCTGCTAGCGCCAGCCGAGCGCTGGCGCCACCAGCTTCACCACCGACTCGATGATGTGCGCGTTGTACGCAACGCCGAGCTGGTTGGGCACGGTGAGCAGGATCGTATCGGCCTCCTGGATGCCCTCGTCGCCGCGCAGTTGCTCGATCAGCTTGTCCGGTGCATCGGCATAGGAGCGGCCGAACGCGGCCCGCTTGGTCGGCTCGATATAGCCGAAATGATCTTCGCTGTTGTCGCCACCGAAATAGGTCCGGTCGAGGGCGTTGACCAAGGGGAAGATCGAGCGGCTGACCGAGACGCGCGGCGTGCGGGCGTGACCGGCCGCCTTCCACGCTGCCCTGTAGGCGCGGATCTGTTCGGCCTGTTGTACATGGAACGGCTTTCCAGTTTCGTCGAAGACCAGCGTCGAGCTTTGCAGGTTCATCCCCATCGTGCCGGTCCACTCGGCGGTCGGCGTCGACGCGGCACCCCACCAGATGCGCTCGCGCAAACCTTCGGAGAACGGCTCGAGCCGCAGCATTCCGGGCGGATTAGGAAACATCGGCCGCGGATTGGGCGGAGCGAAGCCCTGCCCTTTCAGCAGTTCGAGGAACACCTCGGCATGGCCGCGCGCCATGTCGGCATCCGTCTGTCCCTCGGCGGGCACGTAACCGAAATGCCGGTAGCCATCGATCACCTGCTCGGGCGAGCCGCGCGAGATGCCGAGCTGCAGCCGGCCACCGGAGATGAGATCGGCGGCGCCGGCGTCCTCGGCCATGTAGAGCGGGTTCTCGTAACGCATGTCGATGACGGCGGTGCCGAGCTCGATGCGCTTGGTCTTCGCGCCGGCGGCGGCGAGTAGCGGGAACGGCGAGGCGAGCTGGCGGGCGAAGTGGTGCACGCGGAAATAGGCGCCATCTGCTCCGACCTCCTCCGCCGCCACCGCGAGGTCGATGGATTGCAGCAGCGCATCGGATGCGGACCGCGTGCCGGAATGCGGCGACGGGTTCCAGTGGCCGAAGGACAGGAAGCCGATCTTTTTCATCTTGCGCGCTCACGAGTTGGTCTGCCGTGCATATAGTGGGACCTTCCTCGATTGGCGACCGGGCACACGGCTGAAACCTGATGCAGATGCGGGGCATGCCAACGCGTCCGCGGCGGCGGTTCAATCCTTCCGGGCCCTCTTCCACCAACGGTTCAACAAGGCGGGTCCCGGGGCGCTTGCGTCC
>JBEBHC010000049.1:0-19627 GCA_040081185.1 Devosia sp.
TACCAGCACCGGTTTTTCGTTCGACATCTCGATCCCGACGGTCGAGGCGGTGGATTCCAGCATGGACGAGGCGGCGCTGCGCGACGTGCTCAGCGGCGGCTTCATGAAGCATGTCGCGGAAGTCGCGGCGCTCGATGCCACGCGCATCACCATCCCCGAGGTGACGGTCACGTCGACGTCCACGACCTATGGCGTGACGCAGACCACCAAGTCCGTTCTCCGCAACATCGTGCTCGACAATGTCACCGACGGCATCGCGACGCGGGTGAGCGTCGACGGACTCGATGTCACCGCCACCGACGGTCGCGTGACGCTCGGTTCGTTCTCGGCGAACGCAGTGGACTTCAATTCCATTCTCGGCATGTACGGTCTCACCGCGGGTGGGGATGCGGGCGCGCCGCTCAAGACCTACTACAAGGACGTGCAAATCGAGGGCGGCAGCTTTTCGGGCAATGGCGTCACCTGCTCGATCGGCTCGATGTCGACCGGGGAGCTCAAGGGCCGCGCGATTGCGGTAGCCTACAAGGACTACATGGAAGCAGCAGTGAAACTCGGCGAGAGCACCGGGGGCGAACCGCCCGCCGAGGCGATCCGGACGGTCGTGGCCTATCTCATGGACCTGTTCGAGGCCTTCGAGGGCTCGCCTTTTGCGATCAACGGCTTCGACTGCTCGGGCAAGGATCCGGCAGGCTCGGCCTTTGCCTTCGGTATCGGCAAGTTCTCGTTCGAGGGTTATACGCCCGGCTTCTATCCGGCGATGCGTCTCGAGGACCTCAACATCGCGGCCGATGACGGCCAGGTCTCGGTGGGCGCCATCGACTGGAAGGTCACCGACCTGCACAAGCCCTTCGCCGTTCTCAAGGCCAACATGGACAAGCTCGACAGCCAGTGGTTCGAAAACAATTGGCGGCTCGTCGTTCCCGACTGGCAGGGCCTCGCGATCACCGATGTCAACGTGGACGTGCCCTCGACCGATGTGCCCGGCGGACGCGTCAAGGGTAGCCTCGCGAGCTTCGATCTTACGCTCGGCGACTATGTGAACGGCATTCCATCGACGATCTCGTCGTCGGCCAAGAACCTCGTCGTGCCGTTCCCCGAAAACAGTACTGACCCACAGGTCGTCATGCTGCTGTCGCTTGGCATCAAGCAGCTCGACCTCGGCTACGATATCGCCGCCAAGTGGGACGCTCAGGCCAAGACCATCCGCATCGACAAGATCGGCATTGAAGGCTCCGAACTCGGCAGTCTCGCGGTCGCCGCGACCATCGGCAACGCCGCCGAGCAGATCTTTGCGCTGAACACCGAAACCATGATGGCGGCGCTCATGGGCGTGACCGTCAAGGATCTCAAGATCGACGTCGCCGATTCAGGCCTCGGCAATATCGGCTGGCCGATCCTCGCCGGTCAGGAGGGCGTCGATCCCACAACCTTCCGCGACAAGATGGCGGCAACGGCGGAGGGCTTCTCCATCGCCCTGCTCGGCTCGACCGATACCGCCCGCCAGTTGGGTCAGTCGATCGGCAACTTCATCAAGGGCACGGCTGGATCGGTGTCGATTTCGATCGTCGCCAAGGATCCGAACGGCCTCGCAATCCCTCTCCTCATGCAGGCAAGCCAGGACCCCAGTATCCTCGGAAGCCAGGTGACGGTCACCGGCGGGCAATAAGCCGCAATATCACCATCCTCCTCGCCCACGGGCGGGGAGGAACCGCCCTGCCCCACCCGATGCATTCCGCGTGGCACTGCGCACGGACGCCCATGCTGGTCATCGGAGGGTCGACCGGCAAGGCTTCTTCATTGTTCGGCTGAATCTTGGTCGAACAGCCGCCGTGATTCCTTGCCAAAGACTATCGTCTTGCTGCTACGGATGCGGCATCATCCCGATCTTTGGGAAATGGGGCGACCGCGCCAAACGCGGTTCGGCAATTCCGCCTGATGAACGAAACCGGCTCTATTCCGCGTGAAGTCCTGGGCCTGCTCCGGCGCCAGTACCGCCTCATCCTCGCAACACTGATTGTCGTCGTCGGCGTCGCGACCGGCGTCGTCTTCGTGCTCGAGCCGGTCTATTCGGCGCAGGCGCTGGTGATGGTCGATACCTCGCACAAGGATTTGCTCGACACCGACGTGCAGTTGTTCCCCGTGCAGGATGGCCCGCGCATCGACAGCGAGGTCGAGCTGGTCAAAGCCGACACCACGATGCAGCGCGTACTGACGGAGGCGCACCTGCTCGACAATCCGGAATTCGCGGTCGAACCGAACCTGGTCGACAACCTGCTCTACACGCTCCGCATCCGCCAGCCGTCCGAACCGACGCCCGAGGATCTGGTGCGCGCGGCCTTCGGCAAGCTGGTGAGCATGATCAGCGTCTCGCGAAAGGGCACCACCTACCTGATCGCGATCAATGCCCGCTCGCGCAGCGCGACAACCGCCGCCATGCTGGCCAATGCTGTAGCCCGCGCCTATATCGCCGAACAGGTGGCCAGCAAGATCGATGGCGTGCTCTCGGCCAGCGCTGCCATTGATGCCCGTATTGCCCAGGCCAACAAGTCGGTGGTCGATTCCGAGAACGCCTTCGACACCTTCATCAGCGATAACATCGACCGCATCGCCACCACGACCGGACGCAGCGACCTGCTCGACATCAGGCGCAACCTCGATGCAGCTTTGGCCACGGGCTCGCAATTGGCCGCCACTATCCAGGCGGGCGACCAGAGCATCGCCGGCCGCAACTGGCAGGCCGCCGCCGACGCGCTGCGCGACGAAGCAATCGCCAAGCTCGAAGCCGACCGCCGGCAGGTCGAGACAAACCTTGCTGCCGTCGCCGATGGACAATCGACCAATCTGCGAGACGAATTGCAGCGCATCGAGAGCGAACTCGAAGCGCGCACCAACGCACGCCTCCAGGGCCTGCGTGGCCAACTGGCGCAGAGCCAGAGCACGGCCACCGAACTGCGCCAGAGCCTGCGCAGTGGTATCCTGGGTGCCAACCTGCCGGCTGAGACACTCGCCACCATCTACGAAGTGCAGCAGACCGCCGAGATCGCGCGCAGCCAGTACCAGTCGCTTCTGGCGCGCTCGAAGGACCTCGAGACGCAGGCCTACCTGCAGATTGCCGATAGCCGCATCGTCTCCAACGCGCTCGAGCCGACCGTGCCGGCATTCCCGAACAAGCGGCTGCTGATCTCTTTCGCCGCCATTGTCGGCCTCGTCGGCGGCATCGCCCTGGCCTTGCTCTTCGAGCGTTGGGTCGGCGGCGTGACCTCGACCGACCAACTGCGCAGCGTCACGCGGCTCACCGTACCCACCGCCATCCCACGCCAGGGCGAGTTGAAGCGCGTCGACCTCACGCAGCCTTCGACATCGCTCGCCGACTATCTCACCGCTGAGCCGCTATCGTCCTATGCCGAAGCGATCCGGCGACTGCGCGTCGGCCTAGACCAGTCGGCGCGGCGCGCCCGTGCCGTGCGGGGCACAACCGACGGCAAGACGGTGATCGTCGTTACATCTGCGGCGCCAGCCGAAGGCAAGACCACCACATCGCTCGCGCTTGCGCGCGCCTACGCTCTGTCGGGCTGCCGGACACTGCTGGTGGATTGCGATCTTCGTAAACCGAGCCTGCACCGTCAGCTCGGTCTGGACCCTTCTGCCGGCCTTATGGAATACCTCTCCAATCCCGCCTCATCCGACATGGACCTGCGCTCCTTCATCGGGCAGGACAAGGCGAGCGGTGCACATGTGATGGTCGGCGCCCGGCAGAGCGAAACAGCGACCGACCAATTCGTCACCGGCGCGTCGTTCCACCGCCTTGTCCAGGCAGCGCGGCAGGTATTCGACGTCGTGATCCTCGACACACCGCCGGTGGGCTCGGTGGTGGACGGATTATACATCGCCGAATCGGCAGACGTGATCGCCATGATTGTGCGCTATGCCTCGACCTCGCAGGGCGACATCCGCAATGCGCTGCTGGCGCTGAGCGAATCCAAGGCACCGGAGACGGAGATCGTCGCTGTGCTCAATCAGGTCAGCGAGCGCACGGCCAGCTACGCCGACCAATACCGTTCCTATTACGCGCGCGCCTAAGAGCGTAGCGTGGCGACGAGCCGCGCCAAGACCACGCCGAGCACGACTCCGACAAGCGCTCCAGCACATTTGAACGCAAGATCGGTCAATCGCGCGTGCCGGTCAGGCGTCAGCATCTGGCTCGCCTCCAGGCCTATGACCGCGGCAATGACCAGTACGGCAAGGAGCACTGGCCGTTTCGGGTAGGCGAGGCCGAACAATCCGCCCATCACCGCAAGCGCGCCCAGATATTCAAATCCCGGACCGGCGACGTGCGGTCTGAGCCCGACGGGTGACAAAGTGATGAAAGCGAGCGCAGCCAAGGCGAGCCAGGCAATGGCCCGCAGCGCCAGCGTCAAAAGAACGGCTCGATCCAGGCCCAGGCAGAATGGAGCGCTGTAGCGGCACCGACCAGCGCAATCCAGGCGCCCAGCGCCATCATGAGAATCACCGGCCCGCGCGGCAGCGCGTTCTGCGGAAGTGCTCGGGAGCGGTTCTGTGGCAGCCGGCCAAGCGGCATGGCGTGTCCTCGGGTCGTTCGCCCGAAGCTATTGCCGCATTCGTTAACGCTTCGTTGACGCGGCCCCCTCTATGGCCTTATCAACCGCCGAAACCACGCCCCTGTGGTGGAATTGGTAGACGCAGAGGATTCAAAATCCTCCGCCGAGAGGCATGTCGGTTCGAGTCCGACCGGGGGCACCACTTTTCCGGCAGGCTGTCGGCGCAGCCTACTGATCCGGAAAACGCAGCAGGTCGTGTTCGCCGGGCACCGGGCCGAAGCGGCCGAGCTTCCAGTCTTCCTTGGCCTGCTCGATGCGCTCCTTGCTCGAGGAAACGAAGTTCCACCAGATGTGGCGCGGTCCCTCCATCGTCGCACCGCCCAGAAACATCATCCGCACCGGCGTCACTGCCTTCACCGTGATGCGATCACCCGGTCGGAACACCAGCAGCCGCGGCGCGGCGAATTGCTCACCCGCAATCTCCACTTCGCCCTCGACGAGATAGATGCCGCGATCCTCGTAGTCGGCATCGAGCGGCACGCTGAGCCCGGCGGCCAGATTGACCTCGAGGTAGAACCAGTCGCTCAGCGTCTTTACCGGCGACACCGCGCCGAAGCCCTTGCCCGCAATCACACGCGCCCGCACGCCCTTGCTCTCGACCACCGGCAGAACCTCGGACGAGAAATGCTGGAAGCCGGGGTCCGTCTCTTCCAGAGCTTCCGGCAAGGCGATCCAGCTCTGGAGGCCAAGCAGGCCATGCCCGCCGGCGCGCGTTTGCTCCGGCGAGCGTTCGGAATGCGCAATGCCGCGTCCGGCGGTCATCAGGTTCATGGCGCCGGGCGCGATATCCATGACGTTGTTCTCGCTGTCGCGATGCGTAATTACGCCGTCAAACAACCAGGTGACTGTCGACAGCCCGATGTGCGGATGGGCGCCAATATCCATGCCCTGCCCGGCGATGAACTGCACCGGCCCAAAATGATCGAAAAAGATGAACGGCCCGACCATCTGGCGCTTGCCGTGCGGCAGCGCACGCCGCACCTCGAACGGACCGATATCGCGGCTTCGCGGCACGATCACTAGTGCGATGGCGTCCACCGATTGGGCGTCGCCGGGGATGGGGTCTTTGTCTGGAAGCCAGGTCACAGTTGGAAACTAGGCATGCACGGCGCCGATTACCAGTGTTGACGCCCGCTTTCGCGCCGGAGTAGAGCACCCAGCCGCCCGCCCTCGCGGGGCTTCACAAGGACATATCGATGACGGATGTGCAACGGCCGCTCTGGCAGCGGTTCGCCATTTTCCTTTTGCCTCTGATGCTCAGCAATATCCTGCAGTCGCTATCGGGCACCATCAACTCGATCTTTCTCGGACAAATGATCGGCGTGAAGGCACTGGCCGCCACGTCCACCTTCTTCCCGGTGATGATCCTCCTGATCTCGTTCATCGTCGGGCTCGCGTCGGGCTCGACCGTGCTGATCGGCCAGGCCTACGGCGCAAAGAACATGGCCAAGGTGAAGCAGGTGGCAGGTACCACCATCACCTCGTCCTTCATCCTTGGCCTCGTGGTCGCAGCGATCGGCATCTTTTTCACCGAACCGCTCATGCGCCTGCTCGGCGCGCCCGAAGACATCCTGCAGCAATCGGTAAGCTATGGACGCATCGTGCTCATCGGCATGCCCGGGTTCTTTATCTTCCTCATCGTGACATCGGTGTTGCGCGGCGTCGGCGACGTCATGACGCCGCTGTTCTCGCTGATCCTGTCGGTGCTGGTCGGCCTCGTGGTGACGCCGGCCCTGATACAGGGTTGGGGCGGCCTGCCACAGATGGGCGTCGACTCCGCCGCGGTCGCCTTCATCGCCGGCTTCGTCGTCGTGCTCATCTTCCTGTTCTTCTGGCTCCGGGCCAAGAAGAGCCCGCTGGCACCGGACCGCGAATTGCTGACCGATTTGCGGATCGATTTCAGCCTGCTCAAGACCATCCTGCGGCTCGGCATCCCGGCCGGCGTCCAGATGATCGTCTCGTCGCTGGCGGCAATCGTGGTGGTGGGCGTCGTCAACCGCTTCGGCTCCAACGCCACTGCCGCCTATGGCGCAGTGAACCAGGTCCTGAGCTACATCCAGTTCCCGGCCATGTCGATCATGATCGCAATCTCGATCTTCGGCTCGCAATCGATCGGCGCCGGACAGACCGACCAGCTCCGCCGCATCGTCCGCACCGGGCTGATGATGAACCTCATCGTCACCGGCGCACTGATCGTCATAGCCTACGTATTCTCCCAGCACCTCGTAGCACTGTTCATCACCTCGCCGGAGGTGACACAGATCACTGAAACGCTGCTCCATATCGTCTTATGGAGCGTATTGTTGTTCGGCTTCTCCGGCGTCTTCTCGGGCATGATGCGCGCCTCAGGCGACGTTCTCATCCCGATGCTGCTCAGCCTCGGCACGATCCTGCTCGTCGAAACGCCGCTGGCCCTCTACCTGTCGGGAACCTCGCTCGGTCTCAACGGCATCTGGTGGGCCTATGCGACCAGCTTCTCGACCATGCTGGTGCTGCAGGCGAGCTACTATTGGTTCTTCTGGCGGCACAAGCCGATCAAGAAGCTGATCTGAGCGCCCGCTCGATCCAGCGGACTGCGAAGGGCACCAGTTCCTTCGCCTCGACGAGAACTGACGGCGCGGCGCCAATGGTGCCGCGCTTGCCTCTTCCGGTGGCGAGAAAATCCTCGACGACAGGGATGAAGTAGTCCTCCGGCAGCCCGTCCGGCGAACTCGACGTGTCGAACTCCTCGAACCAGCGCCACACCACCTCACCGTCGATCAGCAGCGGCGCCTCGTAGCGCCGCACGCGTTTGTTCGGGAATTCTGCCAGGTGCTCGGCATGGTGCAGCAGCGTCATGCGGTCCCACGGACAACCAAGAAGCAGCGTTTTGCCGCCAACCTCGACAAGCTTCCCCAAGGGCGATTGCGGGCCATAGCCGTAATCGAGCGCATGATCGGCGGTGAACCACTCGGCCCGGCCACCGATCGCCGCCATCGACGCGCCCGGATTGGCGCTGCGAAGGGCGCCGGGGGTGGTTCGCAACATCTCAGGGAAGAACCCGTTGTCGCGAGCAGCGCGCGATGCTGACGGATCGAAACCCGGAATGTGCTCACGCATCTCCGGCTCTTCGATGATGTCGTCTTCGCTCTGCCAGTCCGTGTAGCCGAGGATGGTTCCGTCCGCGCCCACCGCGTCGCGCAGCGCCCACAAAACAGCATCGGCACCACCGATGACGGGGCCGATTCGGCGGAGAGCGGCGTGAACGAGAACCGCGTCACCCCGCTCGATACCGAGCGTTCGCAGATCAGCCGCAAGGCTGGCTCGGGTCGCCGTCAGTTGGTCGCGCCGGCGTAGCGTCGCTCAGGCTTCGGCTCAGTTGCCGCATCATGGACGCGGTCGTAATTCGAGCGCGCTTCGCTCACCGAGTGCATATGTTCGGCCGCCCAGTTCCACAGAGTATCGAGCGGCGCCGTCAGCGTCCGGCCGAGCTCGGTCAGCTGGTATTCCACGCGCGGCGGAATCTCCGGATAGACGGTGCGCGTCACGAGCCCGTCGCGCTCGAGATTGCGCAGCGTCAGGGTCAGCATGCGCTGGCTGATGCCGCCGATCGTGTGGCGGAGCTCATTGAAGCGCATGGTCTTGCGGGTCAGTTGCCCCACCACCATCACGCTCCATTTGTCGCCGATGCGATTGAGAATATCGCCCATCGCGCCGCAAATCTGCACCTGGTTGCCGTCTGCGCGGAAAGCCATTTTCGTCGAGTCCTTGCCTGTTCAGGCACCAATATAGTGCGAGTTACTGTCTGTGCCTAGGGCTAACTCCGTTTCTCGGTGACGGCAAACCTTTTGGGAACGTTGACATGCCGCGTCGCCAATGGTGGTTCGGCAGCAACTGGGAGGAATAATGAACGAAGACCGGATTCGTGACCTCGTCGCGCAGATGACGCTCAAGGAGCAGGTAAGCCTTCTGTCCGGGGAAGACCTCTGGTCCCTCCCGGCCATCCCCCGGCTCGGCATCCAAAAGCTCCGCGTCACGGACGGCCCAAATGGCGCGCGCGGCGGCGGCAGCCTTATCGGCGGCGTCAAATCCGCAGCCTTCCCCGTCGGTATTGCCCTCGGCGCCACCTGGAACATTGCGCTGGTGAGCAAGGTGGGAGCGGCCCTCGCTCAGGAGGTAAAATCAAAGGGGGCTCACGTCTCGCTGTCGCCAACGGTTAACATCCACCGCTCGGTGACCAACGGCCGCAATTTCGAATGCTACTCCGAAGATCCCGTCCTCACCGCTCAACTCAGCGGCGCCTTTGTCACCGGCCTTCAGGACCAAGGCATCTCCGCGACCATCAAGCATTTCGTCGGCAACGAATCCGAGATCGAGCGTACCACCATCAACTCGGTGATCGACGAGCGGACGCTCCGCGAACTCTACCTCTACCCGTTCGAGCATGCCGTGAAAGTCGCCGGCACATGGGCCATCATGAGCTCATACAACCGGCTCAACGGCGACTACACTTCCGAGAGCCACTGGCTGTTGACACAGGTGCTGCGCTACGAGTGGCACTATTCCGGGATCGTCATGTCGGACTGGTTCGGCTCGCACGCCACCGCGCCAACCATAAACGCCGGTCTCGACCTCGAGATGCCCGGTCCGACGCGCGATCGCGGCGACAAACTTGTTGCCGCTGTGCAGGCCGGCGAAGTCAGCCACGAGACCATCCGCGAGCGCGTGACCAATGTCCTCCGCCTCGCCACCCGTACCGGGGCCATCGACGACGCGCGGCCATTTGCGGAGCATGCTGAGGATCTGCCTGAACATCGCACCCTGATCCGACGCGCCGGAGCGGAGGGGACAGTTCTCCTCGAGAACGATGGTCTATTGCCGCTCGATGCCACGAAGCTTGGCAAGATCGCAATCATCGGCCCCAACGCCAAAGCCGCGCAGATCATGGGCGGTGGCAGCGCGCAGCTCAACCCGCATTACATGGTTTCGCCGTATGAAGGGCTGGCATCGGCACTGGGCGAAAGCCGCCTCACCTATGCACCCGGCTGCACCAACCATCGCTTCGAGCCCATGCTCAAAGGCCGCTTCTCAGTCGAGTTCTTCAACACTTCCGACCTGTCGGGCCCACCCGTCCATCGCGGCGAGCATACCGACGGCGAGATCTTTCTGTTCGGTCTTGTCGCACCGGGCATCACCGACCCCAATGTCTGGTCCGCGCGCTACAGGATCGACTTCGTCCCTAAGACCACGGGCGAGCACCGCATTGGCCTCGTTGCCGCGGGCTATGCGCGGGTCAAGATCGACGGCAAACTCGTCACCGATGCGTGGACCAACTGGCAGCCGGGCCGCACCTATTTCGAGGAAGGCTCCGACGAGGTCATTGGCACCGTGTGGCTCGAGGCGGGCAAGCGGCACACCGTTGAATTCGAATTCGCCAAGAAGCCCCACCGCGTCCTCGACCTGGCGGCAGCACGCGTCGGCATCGGCATGCCGCTCGGCGACGAGGCAATATCAGAGGCAGTTGCGACAGCCCGCGCCGCCGACATCGCCATCGTGTGCGTCGGGCGCAGTGGCGAATGGGACACCGAGGGCGCCGACCTGCTCGACATCAAACTGCCGGGCCGGCAGGACGAACTGGTAGCGGCAGTCGTTGCCGCAAACCCGCGGACCGTCGTGGTGTTGCAGACCGGCGGACCAGTCGAACTGCCCTGGGTCGATCAGGTCTCCGGATTGATTCAGGCTTGGTACCCCGGCCAGGAGGCGGGCAACGCCATCGCCGATGTGCTGCTCGGAACGAGCGAGCCTGGGGGCCGCCTGCCGCAGACCTTCCCCAAACTGTGGACAGACAACCCCGCGCATTCTCAGGACCGCGAGATCTATCCGGGACTGAACGGTCGCGTCCGCTACGAGGAAGGCCTCTTCGTCGGTTACCGGCACTATGACCGGCACGGCATCGAGCCGATGTTTCCCTTCGGCTTCGGCCTGTCCTACACGACGTTTTCGCTCGGCCCGATGCAGGTGGAATCCAGCGCCTTCGAGCGCGATTGCAGCCTCACAGTGTCGGTCGACGTAACCAACGTGGGCGACCGGGCCGGTAGCGACGTGTTGCAACTCTATGTCGGCGACGACGAAGCTTCGCTGCCCCGGCCGCACAAGGAGCTCAAGGGCTTCGCCAAAGTGTGGCTCAAGCCGGGCGAAACGGAACGCGTAAGCATCGGTCTCGACGCGCGCGCTTTTGCCTTCTTCGACACGAGCCGCAAAGCCTGGCAGGTCGAGCCCGGGGCGTTCAGCCTGATCCTTGGCCGATCCGCGACGGACATCGTGGAAGTGGCCAAGGTGACGCGGACCAGTCCGATGACCCTGCCGCTGTAGCATTGCCACAACGTCGCCGGTTCAAAACCCTGTCACTTGCGCGGCTTCACCTTGAGGCGGCCACAGGGCGGGGCTAGAAGGCCAGCACTGATTTCATCCCGCATGGTTTGATGCCTCCCGCGCGTTTCCTCCGCCCGCTCCTGTTTTGTCTCGCGCTGCTGCTGATCCCGGCCGGTCGCGCCGTAGCCATTCCCATGCTGCTCGTCGACGCGGACACCTATGAGGTGCTCTACGCCGAGGATGCCGGTGCGCCCTGGCATCCGGCCTCGCTCACCAAGATGATGACGGCCTACGTCGCCTTCGCGGCGATCAAGGACGGTCGCGTCACCCTCGATACCCACGTCAAGGTTTCGCAGAACGCCTGGAACCAGGCGCCGGCGAAATCCGGCCTCGAGGTCGGCGGCACCATCACGCTGCGCGATGCGCTCTACATCATGCTAGTGAAATCGGCGAACGACATCGCCGTCGCCGTCGCAGAGACGGTGGGCGGCAATGAAAAGAAGTTCGTCGAGCAGATGAACGAG
Organism: Devosia sp.; assembly: GCA_040081185.1. Taxonomy (GTDB): domain Bacteria; phylum Pseudomonadota; class Alphaproteobacteria; order Rhizobiales; family Devosiaceae; genus Devosia_A. Next base: position 11,495 of record JBEBHC010000049.1, read on the forward strand.
ATGGCCGAGAATATGGGCCTCACCGGCACGCACTTCGTCGACCCCAACGGCCTCCATGCCGACGGCCAGATCACCACCGCGCGCGACCTCGCCATGCTGGCCCTCTACATCCGCCGCGACTATCCTGAGTACCTGCCGATCTTCGGCACCGATGTGGTCAAGCTCGGCACCGCCAAGCTTGAATCCAACAATGGCCTGCTGCAGCACTTCGCCGGCACGACCGGCATGAAGACCGGCTACATCTGCGCCTCCGGCCTCAACATCGTCGCCACCGCTGAACGCGGCGGACGCTCCCTGATTGCCGTCGTCCTCGGCGGCTCGTCGGCACGCGAACGCAACGAGCTTGCGGCCGAACTCTTTCTGAAGGGTCTGTCGGGCGCCGTCTCCCCAACCGGGACCACCGTGACCCGTCTCGCCAATACCGGCGGCGACGCCACCGATATGCGACCACTCGTCTGCGGCAAGAAAGCCAAGGAATATGTGAAGCAGCGCGAGAAAGACTTCCCCATGGGCCTCAAGGGGAAGCCGAGCTACCTCACCGACGACATTGTCGGCGCGAGCTATGTTGCGACCGACCTCGGCAAGCTTGTGGATGTCCCCCTGCCCCGTCGCCGCCCGGATACCGCGCCGCAAGTCGCGCTCAACTAGCCTTCACGATCGAAAAGCGCAGCGTCCCGTCGGCGTCGCTGGCTATGTCGCAGCGATGCCCCTGCTGCAGGCAGTAGAGTGGAATGTCGACCTTGGCGATCGGATCGCTCGCCAGCACCGTGAGGGTCGCCCCCGGCGGCAGTGCATCGAGTCGCTTTTCGGTCATCAGGACGGGCAGCGGGCATTTGAGCCCGCGCGCATCCACGACATCATTCAAGGACCAGCACCCAATAGGCGCCGTAAGGCGAGTTGTCGGAATAGAACCCGCCGATGCCGGCGCGCGTCGCCGTATTATGTGCCAGCACCGCTGCATCGGCATTGGAGTTGCGCCAGCCTGAGAAGGTCTCGGCAAAGGTGAAATAGCCAGCCGAGTAACGGATCTCGATAGCCCCGTCGGGCCGTGCCGGCGGACGGCCGCTGGTGGCATATTGCTGCGCTAGCGCCTGCGCCTTGGCATCGAGTGCGGCGTCGGCCGCCAGAGCATTGCGACCCACCGAGCGGCGATAATCGTTGATGATGCCAAGCGCCTCCACACGATTGGGCTGCGCCCCCGCGTGGTCGAGCCGCGCGGTGAGCCCCGACGACAGGCCGCTCACCGATGAGCACGCCGCCAGCAGCGGCAACAGCAGGGCGGCAATCCACAGGCGCAACGGGGCAGGAAGGGCTCGGGCCATCAGGTCTCAGGTCCTCTTGTGACAGGCTTTCATGGTGGCGGGGCCTTACCTATCAAAAGCGGCGCTCATTTGACTAAGCAATTCTCGAACCGGCCCTTCGAGCGCCAATGGCAATGGATCCAGGCAGGGCGTATCGCGGTGGAAGCGGCGGGGCGGCTTGGGTATCACTGACACTGACCCGCCTCGCCATGTCCGCCGGGTCGAGCACTGGAGAAAGCACTTGCGTCTTGGGTTCATCGGCACGGGCACAATCTCGGAAGCCCTCGTCATCGGCTTGTCGACAGCGCCGGGCGCACCCACGATCAAGGTGTCGCCACGGACCGAAGCAATCTCGCGCCGGCTGGCCGATCGGTTCGCCAATGTCACGCGCGCCGACAGCAATCAGGCAGTCATCGACGCCAGCGACATCGTCATGCTCGCCATGCGGCCGGCCCAGGTCGAGGAGGTTCTTGGCGAGCTTCGGTTCGACAAGGGCCAGACAGTGATCAGCCTGGTCGCCAGCCTCGGCCTTTCGGCGTTGGCCGCTCTCGTCCCGAACGTCAGACTGTTCCGGTTCACGCCATTGCCGATGGTGGCCGAGCGTCGCGGGCCGATGCTGCTCTTTCCGCATGACGTCGAAATGTCAGCTCTTCTCTCTCCACTGGGCACCCTGATCGTGCCGCAGTCCGAAGCGGAGTTCCGGGAACTCGGCGGGCCGAGCGGCTTCATGTCGAGTTACTTCGCACTGCAACAGGCCCTCATTGCTGGCCTCGTGGACAAAGGCATCGGTGCCGGGACCGCGCGGCTATATGTGCGAAGCCTGATGGCGGCACTGGGCGAGACAGGGTTGGCCGAGGGCGGCCAGGAGGGTTCCAAACTCGTTTCGGAACACGAGACACCGGGCGGGATCAACTTCAACACGCGACGCGTTCTCGGCGCGGCAGGATGGTTCGACAAACCGTCGTCCGTGTTCGCGGAGGTCGCGGCAATACCGCGCAACAAACTGACCTGAGGCAAGCTTCGCTCAGGTCCGGCCACAGGAAACCGTTCCACAAGGCTTGGTGACCCCGATGAGATTCGAACTCATGGCCTTAGGATTAGGAATCCTACGCTCTATCCTGCTGAGCTACGGGGTCGGCGGGGCGGAACTTAGTCAAACGTGCCCGGCGAATAAAGCCATTTGTCCCGGCCGTGGCCCTGTGGCGAGCGAGCCACACTGGATGCAAAGTCCTTGCCCGGGCAGCGAATTTCGCCGCATTTCGGTGCAGTGTCAGGCTTGGTTTCGGCGGGGCCCGATTTGCACGTTCGTCATGCGGTTTTTGGTGCGGTGATCGCTTCATTCCTGTCGTCGCCGCTGGCGTTGGCCTGCGACGGCCTGCGCGATGGCCCGAAAGGCAAAGTCACCGAGGTGGTGGACGGCGACACCGTCCATCTCGACAACGGCATCGTCGTTCGGCTCATCGGCACGCAGGCCCCCAAGCTGGCGCTTGGCCGGGAAGGCTTCGAGGATTGGCCACTCGGCACCGAGGCCAAGACGGCACTCGAAAAGCTCGTGCTCGGCCAGCAGGTCATCCTGCGTTACGGCGGCGAGCAGATAGACCGCTACAGCCGGGCGCTGGGCCAACTCTTCACCACCGGTAATTCGCCCATCTGGGTGCAGCAGACAATGCTCAGCCAGGGCATGGCCCGGGTCTATTCCTTCCCCGACAACCGCAAATGCCTGGCAGAATTGATGGCGGCGGAAAGCCACGCCCGCACGATGAAACTTGGCATCTGGACCGATCCCTATTACAGCGTGCGCCGGGCGGACCGTCCGGCGGCGATGGCGCCTCTCGAGGGGCACTACGAACTGGTGGAAGGCCGCGTTCTTCTGGCTGAACCGGCGCAGGGCCGCGTGTTCCTCAATTTCGGGCGATTGTGGAAAGAAGATTTCACCGCGGTCATCGACCGGACGGCGCTGACGCTGTTCGCCGATGACGGTATCGACCCCACCAAGCTTGGCGGTGCCCTCGTCCGGGTGCGCGGCTGGGTGGATATCAATGACGGGCCGCGCATCGAAGTGACGCATCCCGAACAGATCGAGGTACTGGCCGGCCCATGAGAGCGGTGGCGATCACCACTGGCCTGAAACGCGCAGCCTTGCTGGCAGCGCTGCTGGCGCTCGCCGGCTGCACAGGCATCATGGGGCCGGGCATGCAGGTCACCACCATCGACGGGCAGATGGCCCCGGTGGTCACCGACCCCGGCGATCCCGATGATGAAGCGATCGGCGCGCGCGAGCACCCACGGATCGTCGCCTCGTATGGCGGTGTCTATTCCGACCGCAAGGCCGAGATCATGCTCACGCAGATCGTCTCGCGCCTGCTCGCGGCGGCCGACCAGCCTAACTCTCGCTTCACCATCACCATCCTGGACAGCGCCGAGGTCAACGCCTTCGCCCTGCCCGGCGGCTACGTCTATGTGACGCGCGGCATCCTCGGCCTCGCCAACGACAAGAGCGAACTGGCCGCGGTGCTGGCGCATGAAATCGCGCACGTCGTCCTCAAGCACGCCCGCGCCCGCACCAATCGTGTCCGCACTACCGAGATTGTCGACCGCGTAGTGACCGGCGTGTTCGGCGCCGATGCCACCACCGACCAGACGGCCAATCGCGCCCGCGTCTCGCTCGCCGCTTTCAGCCAGGCCCAGGAACTCGCCGCCGACAAGGAGGGCATCCTGATTGCCGGTCGTGCCGGCTACGATCCGCACGCCGCCGCACGCTTCCTGGCCGCGATGGGCCGCTTTGCCAAATACTCGGCCGGCGACGCCGACCAGCAGGATGACTTCCTGTCCTCGCATCCTTCGACGCCCGACCGCATCCAGAAGGCGACCGAGAACGCCCGTGCCTTCTTCGGCGCACCCGGCATCGGCGAGTCGGACCGGCCCGGCTACATGGACGCCATCGATTCCATCGTCTTCGGCGACAGTCCCGCGCAAGGCGCGATTGCCGGCAAGCGCTACATCCAGCCGACCGCGAAGTTCACCTTCGAGGTGCCGGCAAACTACACGCTGCAAAGCTCCAAGGGCGCTGTGGTCGGCGTTGCCGGCGATGGTGAAGCGGTGCGCTTCGACAGCGCCGACGTCGCGGCCAACGTGACGCTATCTGATTATCTCAAATCTGGCTGGATCGCCGGGCTGCAGCCCGAAACCATCAAGGCGCAGAACGTCAATGGGCTGGACACCGCCTCCGCGGTGGCAGCCACCGCGCAGTGGAACTTCCGCGTTGCGGTAGTCCGCTTTGAAGGTAAGGCCTATCGCTTCATCTTCGCCGCCAAGGTGGACAGTGACTTGTTCGCGCGCGGTGCAGACGCGACGCTGCGCAGCTTCCGCGGCGCCAATAATTCCGACTTCAAGCAGGTGCGCACGCTGGTGGTCAAAGCTGCGACTGCAAGCGCGTCGGACAACGCCGATACGCTCGCGCGCAAGATGATGAACATCCCCGGCGGGGTCGAGCTGTTCTACATCATCAACAACCTTTACCCGGGCGATCCGCTCGTGGCCGGCCAAGCCTACAAGATCGTGGCGGTGAAGTAGCAGCCGGGCGCAGAACAAAGAAAAGGCCGGCATCGCTGCCGGCCTTTTGCATTCTCAGGTGCCGGCCAATCAGGCGGCAGCTTCCTCGGCGTCCGGCTCGGTCTTGGGACCGCGGCGCGGGGCCTTCTGCAACTGCTTCTCGATGAGCTGGACGGCTTCGGTGAGCGTGAGCTTGTTCACCGCACCGATCTCGCGGCTCATGCGATCCATCGCCTGCTCGAACAGCTGGCGTTCGGAGTAGGACTGCTCCGGCTGATCGTCGGCGCGGAACAGGTCGCGGACCACTTCGGAGATCGCAATCAGATCACCCGAATTGATCTTCGCCTCGTATTCCTGCGCGCGGCGCGACCACATGGTGCGCTTGACGCGAGCACGGCCAGTAACGGTCTCGAGCGCCTTCTTGACGACGGGCTCTTCGGCCAGCTTGCGCATGCCGACGGATTTGATCTTGGCGGTCGGGACTCGAAGAGTGAGCTTGTCCTGCTCGAACGAGATCACGAAAAGCTCCAGCTTGAGGCCGGCCACTTCCTGCTCATCGATCGAGGTGATCATCCCCACGCCGTGGGACGGGTAAACGATATACTCGCCGGTCTTGAATCCGAGGCGCTGCACTGATTTCTTGGCTACCATTGTTTACTCCTATTTGACGCCGCCGCCGGATCGGTTCTTTGCGGTAGACCGTCTCGGGTTCTCTTTTTGAAATGACTTACGCCGTCCGGTTCCGCGCAACCGGGCGGTGCTCCTCCTGATGGCTCCTGTTCAAAAAAACAGTGCCTTGCGGCACCGGCTGGGGATTTGCATCGATGAAGACACCCTAGCACAATTTTTCAGCAAAATCAAAAATGCCGAATCAATGTGTTAACGGGCGGCGGGTATCGCGGGGAAAATCCGGTCCAAACCGTAGATGGGCGCTTCAGTCGCCTTCGCCAGGGCCTTCAGAGAAGTATTTCTCAAACTTCCCCTCAACACCGTCGAACTCCTTGGCGTCGGCCGGAGCATCGCGCTTGATCGTGATATTAGGCCAGGCGACGGCGTATTTGGCGTTTACTTCCAGCCACTTGTCGAGACCCGGTTCGGTGTCTGGCTTGATTGCCTCGGCCGGGCATTCCGGCTCGCAAACACCGCAATCGATGCATTCGTCGGGGTGGATAACAAGCATGTTATCGCCCTCATAGAAGCAGTCGACGGGGCATACCTCGACGCAATCCATGTATTTGCAGCGGATGCAGTTGTCCGTGACGATGTAGGTCATGTGAGGCGGGACGGTCCCGAAGGCTGGGCGCCGGGCGGAGGCCCCGGCAAAGTCGGTGGTTGCTAACGCGTTTCCCCCGGCCCTGCAAGGTGCCGATGAGCACCCAATTGTCGCTGGCCAGGAGTTTGCGAGAAGCGATTTCCGGGCTGGCTAGTCTGCGCCGCGCAGTCGATCGGTATCACGGCGCTCCCGCTTGGTTGGACGACCCGTCCCAGCGTCGCGTGCCGCCAGCGGCGTTGGCGCGTCCGCGCGTGGCACCGGGGGCGGCGACAGGTCCTCGTAAAGGCGTTGCGCCTCGGTGGCGGGACCGCGACGGCTACCGGGATCGAGGATCCGCCACACAACGATCCGCTCGTGAATAGTCATCGTCAGTACGTCACCCGCGCCCACCTGATGATCGGTACGCTGCGTACGTTCGGAATTGACGCGTATCACTCCCGTCTCGATCAGTCTCTGCGCCAGCGTGCGCGACTTCACGGCCCGTGAAAAAAACAGCCACTTGTCCAGCCGCTGGCGATCCAAGCGCTACTCTTGCTTGGGGTTGCGCAGGGCGGCGAGAGCCGCCCAGGGCGAATTGGGATCGAGCGGCACGTCGCGCTTCTCACGCGGTTGGTGCTGGCGCCAATCCTCGCGCTCACGATCGTTGCGCTTCCCACCGAACTTGGGCTTGCCCTCGAACGGCTTGCCGCCATCGCGCGGACCCGAACCGTTGCGCTTGGCGTTGTCGAAACGCGAACGCGCTGGCTTGCCGTCGCCATCGTTCCGCTCGCGCTTGTCGAAACGGCGGACCGGCTTTTCACCTTCGGCTGCAACCGTGGCCGCACCGTCCGCCGCCGGCACGGCAGGCGCCACTGCTGCACCATCGCGCTGTCCGCGGTTGAACGGACGCTTGCCGTTGGGCTTTTGGTGCTGATTGTCCGGACGGCGACCGCCGGGAAACCAAACCTCGTCGAATTCTTCAACAGCCGCTGCGACGTCGATCGTTGCTGTCGCCTCCGCCGTCGATGTGCCCGCTTCTGGCGGTGGCGCTCCGAGATCGGCGGTCGCCGTCTCGACATGCGCCTGCTCGGCCGCCGCGTCGGCCTGTGCTTCCGGCGCGAGCGCGGGCTCGGCACCCTCCACCGCTTCGACCGCGGCCTCATTCACCACCGCGTCGGCCACGTCGGCTGTCACGGCGTTCACCTCTGTCGCCGCGACTTCGACCGGCTGTGCAACCTTCGGCGTGCGGCGCACGCGATAGCCCAACGACGTGAGGATCGACGCGAAGTCTTCGCCAGCCGTCCCCAGCAGCGATGTCATCTCCACCGTCACACGGAACCCATTGGCCTCCGCAGCGCCGGCGGGCACCGTTCCTTGATGCGTCTTCGGATCGAGCGCGATCAGCGGACGAATGATGTCAGCGAGACGCTCGAGGATGTCGATGCGCACCGCGCGCTTGCCCGCAACCTTGAAGCCCGCGACCTCATAGAGCCGCGTCGAGATTTCTGGATCGACCTGGAAGGACGTGCGTCCGGACAGCACCGTATGCGGCAACTCCGATACGCCGGGCTGGCGCACGCCACCATTCTTTAGCGCGAACAGGATGAGCGCAAGCTCACGCGGACCAGGCTTCAGCGCCAATGGCACATAGATATGGTACGCGCCGAACTTGACGCCGAGCTTCCGCAGCTTGGCGCGTACATCCTGGTCGAGCCCCTTGACCTCTTCCGACACCGCACCGCGCGGCAAGAGACCGAGATTTTCGTAGAGCCGATAGGCAACGCCGCGCGCCGCGCCCTCGATATCTGTCGGCGCTTCGAGGGCCAGCACCGGCGCAAGCACTGTGTTGACGTGATGGCGTAGCCACAGGTTGAGCCGGTCCTGCACGCGATCGAGATCGGGCCCGCTGAGGCTTTCGTCGGCGAGCAGGATGAGCCGGGGCAGATAGATATTGTCGCCCTCGGCCAGCGAAGCGACGACTTCGCCGCGCCAGCGCAGCGTACCGTCCGTCGACAGCACGAACTCCTC
>JBEBHC010000374.1:0-1371 GCA_040081185.1 Devosia sp.
GCAGTACCTCGTGCAGCAGGGCTTCATCGTCGTGCAGGTGGACGTGCGGGGCAGCGTGGGCTACGGCCGCGCCTTCCGCGAAGCGTTCCTGATGGACTACGGCGGCCGCGATCTCGACGACCTCGCGGCGGTGGCGGATGGCCTCGCCGCGCTGCCGTACGTGGACCGTGCGCGCATGGGGATCTTCGGCAGCAGTTACGGCGGGCTGCTGAGCGCGTATGCGCTGCTCAAGCGTCCGGGCATGTTCGCCGTGGGTGTGGCCGCCGCGCCGGCGCTCGACCCGCATGCCTTCGGACCCGACGACGTCGCGATCACGCGCGCCCCGGACACCCATCCCGAGGCGTTCGTCCGCAACTCGGCGATGGCGCTCGGCGCCGACCTGCAGGACCACCTGCTCTTCATCCACGGCATGATGGACGACGTCGTGCCGTTCCGCACCACGATGCAGCTGGCCGAACGCCTGATGCTGCTCGGCAAGGACTTCGACATCGCGACCGCGCCGGCCGCCACGCACGCGTGGTCGTCGCGGGAACACTACGCCGTCTACTTCTTCCGGAAGCTCACGCAGTACCTGGAGCGCTTCCTCAGGAACTAGCGAACCGGGTCCCGGTCCGGCGTCACGTGTCCTACGGGAAGATCCCGAGTTCCATGTAGCTCCGCGCCACCTTGTGGATGGCGGTGAGGAAGGCGGCGGTGCGCAGGTCGGGCACTTCGGGGTGCTGCTTCCTCGTGTCGCGCAGGCCGTTGTAGGCGTTGATCATCGTTTCCTCGAGCCCCGAGTTGACGAGGTCGAGTTCATCGGGGCCTTTGGCGAGCGCGCTGCGCTGTGCCTCGCTGAACGAGGTGCCGGTCGCGAGCTCGATCGCCTTCAGCATCTGGCGCTCGTTGGCTTCTTCATGACGCTTCGAGAGGCGGCCGAAGCGCACGTGCGACAGGTTCTTGAGCCACTCGAAGTACGACACGGTGACGCCGCCGGCGTTGGCGTAGATGTCCGGGATGACCATGACGTTCTTCTGCCGGAAGATCGGGTCGGCATCGGGCGTGGTCGGACCGTTGGCGCCTTCGAGGATGATCTTCGCCTGCACGCGCGGGGCGTTCTCGGCGGTGAACTGGTTCTCGAGCGCCGCCGGAATCAGGATGTCGCACGCCATTTCGAGCGCGGCCGCCGTGTTCGCGAGCGGGGTGGCGCCGGGGAAGGTGAGGATCGACGCGCCGCCCTTGCGATGCTGGAAGACCTCGTCTTCGTGCAGGCCCTTCGGGTTGGTGATGGCGCCTTCGCGTTCGGCGATGGCGACGATGATCGCGCCGGCCTCGCGGCAGAACTTCGCCGCGTGATACCCGACGTTGCCGAGCCCCTGCACGACCACCCGT
>JBEBHC010000375.1:0-1370 GCA_040081185.1 Devosia sp.
GTCAATCACGTGGCTGGGTGCTCTGAGCAATCATGAACCTGCTAAATAAGGAAAAATCCAAGCCTGCATCACCGTGGGAGCAGCTTGTTACAGGATTTATGCTTTCAAGCTTATAGGCCCTATAAACGGCAAATTCCTGAATTGTAAAAGTACCTGAACTGCTGATTTGGTGCTTTCTTGGACCCAAAACCCTTATTTTTTTGCGCTGAATTCGGGTTCAAAAACTTTTTTTCTAAAAATCGGTTAGAGATCTTAAGAAAAACTCTGAATTCACCTAATTTTCGACAGTGCGGCCCATGGAAGTCCGTTTGAGGCCAAAGCACCCCATATTTTTTGGGGTCTATTTCAGCTTCCCCAAGAAAACTCTTCCTGCTGCTGTACGCGGCGGGCAGGTGCGACTTCTGGTGGCGCGGTGGCCATCTGGAGCGATGCCAAAATGTCCTTGATGGCCTGAGATTCCGTGATGAACGAGATAATAGTCATCCTGGATTCACATCTCGGACAGGAAAGCACGTCCACTCCGAAGACCCTTGCAAGGAGCTGGGCCCAGCGTTTTCCTTGCCCAGGGCTTTTGGCGCCTTCAGTAGCTGCTTGCCCTTCTGAAGTCTCCTGCTTTGGCACAATCTGAGCCCTAAGAGCAGAATTCGGTGCGAAAATTCCATGATACCGAATCATATTTTTTCGGGGTGGTGGGATCAGGGAGGTTAAGCGCCCTAGAAAGTCCAGAGGCGTCATAATTAAGTGCGAGGTCCCATCTGACCAGTATTTCTTTAAGCGAATAACGATACGGCCGTCTGCGGCTTGTGACAGCCTCTCTTCTGAAATTGGGGGACGCCCCATGTATCTAAGAAGCCGCTCAAGCCCATCGCGGTCATCAGCCGAGATCGAGGTAGACGCATGGAGATTAAATCCCTCTACTGATTTCTCCTCGCGATAGGTATCAAACTCACTGGTTGGCTCTGAAAATACACGCATCAAGGGCTGCCCTGCCCGCTCTCCAATGGCACTGTAGTTACGAATCGAGGCTGCATAGCAAGCGGCCAGTAAAGGTTCTTTATCTGACGGTAGATCACTTGAAGATAAATCTTCGAGTCGCTTACTGAGCCAGCGCTTTACTTTTATTGCGATGCGCTCCGTGACCTGCATGATCTCTGCCTGCGTTGGAGCTGGTAGCTGGTAGAATTTAATGCCTCCGGTATCATCTGCCATATACAGGCCGTCGGTGAACAGCGTATGAAAATGAACATTGAGATTCATCGCAGAACCAAAGCGCTGAACAAAAGTAATGGCACCTGGATGTGCATTTGAGGCGCTGGACATTGACAATAACTGCATAGCAAGCGGCCAATAAAGGTTCTTTGTCTGACGGT
>JBEBHC010000376.1:0-1367 GCA_040081185.1 Devosia sp.
GAATTGGACTTACTTGAATGACTTTCACGCCTACAGCGCGCCGGGCGCATCTCGCACGAACTACAAAGGCGGCAACAGCGCCAACATCGGTGGGGCGTTGCCCGACTGGCGTGGTTCGACGACGCTGACGTGGCGGAAAAATCAGTGGGGCGCCGGTCTCGGCCTCTACTACATCGCGAGCTACACCGATGTGAACGCCACCACCACGCAGGCCGTATGGGACTCGCTGGGCAATCCGTCCTACATCAAGCCGGTCTTCAACAACGGCGCCTACAGCTACCGTTACGTCGTGCACGACACCAAGAGCTACAATCTCTTCGTCACGTATCGCGTCGCCGCGCAAAATCGGTGGCTCAATAACACGAACATCCGACTGGGCGTGAACAATCTCTTCGACGCCAAGCCTCCGCTCTCGGCCGATTCCCGCGGCTACGAAGTGGGCCTCTACAACGTCATGGCCCGTGGCCTCACGTGGAGTGCACAGGTGACCAAGAAGCTCTAAGCCCGCGTTCAAGTATACGCATGGCCCGGCCGCTCCCGCGTGGCCGGGCCTTTTTTATGACCACGCGGTTCCGGCTCGCCCCCGCTCCGCGGATCTTTGAGATCACGTTTCGTATGAAACGATTTTCGCGCGTGGTGATTTTCTTGGCCTTCGCGGCCAGCGTTGAGGCGGAGACGCCCGTTCGTCTTGTGCCCGTGACGGCGTCCCACGGCATGGTTGTCGCGGCGCATCCCCAAGCCGCGGAAGCCGGGGTCTCGGTCTTGAAAGCTGGCGGCAACGCAATCGATGCGGCCGTTGCGACCTCACTCGCCGTCGGCGTGGCCGAGCCGTTTGGTTCCGGGCTCGGCGGGAAATTGATGTTGCTCTACTTCGAGGCGAAGTCGGGAAAAACCTATGCGGTCGACGCCATGGATGCCGCGGGCTCGCTTGATGTGGCCACCTACCTCAAGCGCCCGGAGGAGGACCGCAGCTACGGGTATGGCGCGGTGTGCGTGCCCGGACTCGGCGCGGGGCTCTGGGCCGCGCATCAGAAATGGGGCGCGGTGAAATGGTCCGACGCCGTGCAACCCGCCATCGCACTCGCGCGGACCGGTTTTATAATTTTGCCGAAGACCCGCGACGGCTTCGTGGAGCAGGAGAAAAAACTCCGCCGTGGCGATGCCGAGATCGCGCGGCTCTACTTGCCCGGGGGCGCGCTGCCGGCCGAAGGCAGCCTGTTGCCGAACGAGGATCTCGCGCGCACCATGGAGGCGCTCGCCCGCGAAGGCCGTGATGGTTTCTATCGCGGTCGCGTCGCAGAGGCGATCGCCACTGCCTCGAAGCAGGGTGGCGGCGCCATCACGCTCGGCGACCTTGCGGGCTACGA
>JBEBHC010000186.1:0-5359 GCA_040081185.1 Devosia sp.
CGCGGCTTTGATGGTTGTTCTGTCCGAACGATCCGCAGGCGGTTCGTTCGGCCCAACCGTGGGCCGCTAACGCATTCGAGCCTTGATCGCGGTGGCGACGAGGTCGACGAATTCGTCGCCATCGCGGACGATGGCGAGGTCGGAGGCCTCGACGGTGTAGCCGTATTTGTCGGCGAGCTTCTGGTAGCGGGGCAGGCGGTCTCTCAGGAGAGCCTCGAAGCCCCAGGCGCCGAAATCGGCGGGGTCGACCTTGGTGTCGTCGGTGATCTTGTTCAGGCGTTTGTATTCAGCCCATTTGCGGGCCAGGAAGGCTGGCCGGTAGTACATGGGCTTTGGGCTGGCGCGGAAACGGCGGACCAGCTCGTCGGCGTCCTTCTCGGTGCCGCGGATGTGGAGCAGCACCGTTGAACGCGTCAGCGTCTCGATGACGGGATCGGCCGGATCATCGGGGTCCACGACTTCGATGAGCGAACCGCCCGTGTCGGCGATGAAATTGTCATAGCCGTAGAGATCGTGGGCGCGGCCGATGAAGTGCGGCACTTCACGAAGCGCAGCGATCTCGGCGAGGCGGTGCTGCTCCTGCCGGCGCTCGTACTCGTCGATCGGGAGGCCGCCTTTGCGAGGGTTGCCGGGGCGGCCGAGATAGGTCGAGAGCGGGTCGAGGTTCTCGAAGGTGATGGCGGAGCTGATCTTGATTGAGTCCGTACGCAGCAGTTCGCGCAGGAACGGGACCTTCATCGCCTCGGATTTGAAGTTGTCGGTGATGAACTCGCCCATGTGGCGGGTGCCGATGCGGTAGTCGACCGAGTAGTGAAACCACTGGCTCCTACGCAGCAGCGCGGCCAGCCGGGTCTTGCCGACGCCGGCCATGCCGAACACCGTCACGGCGCGGCGCGCCGATTTCACGAATTCATCCGGCGACTTGAACAGCATGGGCTGAAGCGGCTCCCTGAGTGGCATGGCGTTTAGAGCAAGCGTTCGCCACCCGCAATGTGAGGCAGAATTTGCCGCTGGCGCGGACTCAATTGCCGGTCGGCGGGTACGGGACTTCAGCACTGTGGCGTTAAATGATGCAAAATCAATGAACTAGGCTTCTGGCACCCGCCTTGCATTGCTCTGACCGGATAGGCGCGTTTCGCGCCGTGTAGAGGCAGAGGAATTCGATGGGTATTTACGGGGCACTTTCCACCGCGGTCACGGGGCTTCGCGCCCAGTCGTTCTCGCTCGAGAACATCTCGGGCAACATCGCCAACTCGCAGACCACGGGCTTCAAGCGCATCGATACCGACTTCCTGGACCTGATCCCGGACTCGCCGACGAAGCTGCAGACCTCAGGCTCGGTGCTGGCGCAGTCACGTGCGACGAACACCCTGCAGGGCGACGTGAAGTCGGTTTCCAATACCACCTACATGGCCATCAACGGCTCGGGCTTCTTCGTGGTCGAGCCCTCGATCGGGCAGGCGGATGGTACAGCGACCTTCGGCGGCGCCAACTACTACACCCGTCGCGGTGACTTCGATGTCGACAAGTCGGGCTTCCTCGTCAACGGCTCGGGCTACTACCTCAAGGGCCTGCCGATCGATCCGGTGACGCAGAACATCTCTGGTTCGGTGCCGCAGGTTCTGCGGATCTCGAACTCGTTCCTGCCGGCGTCGCAGACGACCCGTGTCAACTACCAGCTCAACCTGCCGCAACTCCCCAAGACCACCAACTACAACCAGTCGAAGGCGCCGGGCAGCGAGTTGCTGCGGCCGCAGGACTTCGAGACGATGCCGGCCGACGTGAAGGCGCTGGCCGGTGGTGCGAGCGGACTGCTCGGCACCGATCCGTCGACGAGCATCATCACCGCCGGCAATACACTGGCGATCAACGTCAATGGAACGCCGAAGACCTTCACCTTCACGGCCTCCGGTCTCACCAGCACGACGACGATCAGTCTGGCGGACGATACGACGATTGCCGACGTCATCTCGGCGATCAACGCGGAGCTCTCGGGCGCGACGATGTCGCTCAATGGCGGTACGCTGCAGGTCGAGGGCGATACGCTGGCCGACGAATTCATCGTCAGTAACGGCACGACCGGGATGGACCTGTCTAACGGCACCTATGCCGCGACGCTCGATCTCAACACGCAGCTGGGCGAGCGCGTGGAGTTCGTGGCCGCAGAGGACAACGAGAGCTTTATCGCGGAGTCTGTCGCGGGTGGTGCCATCACCGTTTACGCGCAGAACGGCGCACCGGCCAATGTGCAGCTGCGCTGGGGCAAGATCGCCAGCACGGAGACTGGCGGCGTCGAGCGCTGGAACCTGTTCTATCAATCGAACGGTTCGGCCACTGGCGGCAACCCGATGTGGACCAATGTTGGCATCGACTACGAGTTCGGCGCCAATGGTGGACTCAATCCGCCGATCAACCAGACGACGCTGACCGGTCTGACCGTCAATGGCGTCACGGTGGGCGACGTCAACCTGGTGCACGGCACCGGCGGTATCACGCAGTTCAACGATCCGAACGGCACGGCGGAAGTGACGGCGCTGAGCCAGAACGGCTATCCGGCGGGCGAGTTCGTATCAGTGGCGATCAACGATAGCGGTCGTGTGGTGGCTTCCTACAGCAACGGCCAGCAGGTCGAAGTTGCTCAGGTGGTGACGGCGGACTTCAACGCCGCCAACCAGCTGAAGCGGCTCGACGGCGGCATCTTCGCGGCAACGTCGGACTCGGGCGAGCCAATCCTCAACCTCAATGGCGGTGTGCTGGGCGCTTCGCTCGAGAGCTCTAATACGGATATCTCGGAGGAGTTCACCAAGCTCATCGTGACGCAGCAGGCCTATGCGGCGGGCACGCGCATCGTGTCGACGGCCGACCAGATGCTACAGGAAGCGCTGAACATGGTCCGCTGAGAAGCGGACCTGACGGAACGGGGATAAGGCATGGGCCTCGGCATCTCGCTCAACAACGCGCTGTCTGGCATGAACGTCAGCCAGAACAGCCTCGAGATCCTGTCGCGCAATGTCGCGAACGCAGGCACGCCCGGCTATCACCGGCAGTCGTTGTCGGTCATCGACACCAAGGGCGTCAACTCAACGTATGCGCGCTCGGGCGGTATCGAGCGCGCATTCAATCAGAGCCTGCAGGCGCACTACACGTCAGCGCTTTCCGATGCCGGCTACACGTCGATGCGCGCCGATGTGCTGGACCGGTTGCAGACGTCTATCGGCAAGCCCGGCGATGCCGGTTCGCTCGACACGATGTTTCTCAACTTCCAGTCGGCGATGCAGGCGCTCGGGACCAGCCCCGACAGCTATGCTGCACGCCAGACGGTCGTATCGCAGGCTCAGGAACTGGCTGGCACGCTCAACACGATGACGCGCGAAGTGCAGGCACTGCGTCAGGAGACGGAGTCGCGGATCGGTGGTGCCGTCGCCGGACTCAACGATTCAATCAGTTCGCTGGCCAAGGTGAATGATCGGCTCGCTGACCAGTCGATCGATCCCAACACACGCGCGACTTTGCTCGACCAGCGCGACCGACTGGTGGGCGACATCGCGTCGGTGATCGATTTGCGTGTCGACTATCGACCGGACGACACCGTCGCGCTCATGACGCGCTCGGGCGTCGGCATTCTCGACAACAAAGCCTCGGTGTTCGAGTTTCAGGCGGCAGGGGCGCTGGGCGCCGAATCGCAGTTCAGCCTGAACCCTGAGCAGAGCGGTGTCGGCAAGCTGATCCTGCGGACACCGGGCGGGCTGTCGCTGGACCTGGTGCAACAGAACGTTCTCAAGTCGGGTGAGTTGGCCGCTCTGGTGAGCCTGCGCGACGATACGCTGGTGAAGACGCAGTCGCAGCTCGATGAAATCGCAGCGGGCCTGGCGCAGTCTCTGTCGACGGTGACGGTGAACGGCACCGCTGCAAGCTCGGGACCTGCGCAGGGCTTCGATCTCGATATCAGCGGTATCCGCAACGGCAACGACCTGGTGCTCAACTATACGCAGAACGGCGCCAGCAAGACGCTCCGCGTGCTGCGCGTCGACGATCCGACAAAGCTGCCGATGGACTATATGGATGCCAATGGCGCTCGCGTTGTCGGCATGAACTTCTCTGGTGGCGCCGCGGGCATCGCTGGCCAGATCACCAATATTCTCGGCTCAGGCTTTGGGGTGTCGGGCGCGGGCTCCACCCTGACTGTGCTGGACGACGGCGCGGCGAACACCACGAATATCACCGCACTCACAGGCCGCTCGACTGCGACCGGATTGCAGAACGGCGCGCTGGGATTGAACCTGTTCGTCGATAACGGCAATTCCGACTTCACCAACGCTCTGGATGGCAGCGGCCAGCTGCGCGGGTTCGCGGGGCGCATCAGCGTCAACAACGCGATCCTGACTGACAATACACTGCTGGTGAAGTACTCGCCCACGAGCTCGCTCGGTGACTCCGGGCGGGCCGACTACATGCTCGATCAGTTGCAGAACATGCAGATCGCTTCGGGCAAGGCGAGCGGCGTGCGGCTTGGGGGTTCTGTCGACGATCTCATAGCGCAGATGATGGACAGTACCGGCAGCGTCGCGAGCACTGCGCTCAACGACAGCACCGATAGTGGCCTGACGCTGGAGACGCTGACGACGCGGCTCGATAGCGAGTACGGTGTCAATGTCGATGAGGAGATGGCGCGGCTGATGGAACTGCAGAATGCTTACGCCGCTAACGCGCGGGTCATTTCGGTGGTGCAGGAATTGCTCAACCGGCTGATGGAACTCTGAGGCGCCCGATGACGACGATCAACCGCACGATGTTTCCGCTCCAGACGAGCGCCAATCAGATTGCAAAATTGCAGGAGCGGTTCGCCAAACTGCAGGTGCAGCTCGCGACGGGCCAGAAGGCCTCAACCCTTGCCGAAATGGGCAACGACCGATTCTACGACCTTGCGGCGCGCAACCGGCTCGGGCGGATCGAGGGCTACCAGAACAACATCGATATGACCAATGTGCGGCTCGGTATCTTCGACGAGGTGCTCGGCCGGCTCGACGAGATCGAGAGCACTGCACGGACGGGCATGACGCCGGGTGCCTATGGCTCGGGCGATGTGAATTTCGGGGCCGCACCATCGCTGGCCCAGCAGCGCCTGGACGAAGTGCTGACCATGCTCAACACCGATGCCGATGGACGCTACCTGTTCGGCGGCAGCAAGACGGACAAGAGGCCCGTGGCCGGTGCTGCAGCGTTGCTCGACGGAGTCGCGGGCAAGGCGGGGTTCAAGCAGATCGTCAGCGAGCGCACAGCGGCGGACCTGGGTGATGGACTGGGCCGGTTAACGCTTGGTGGTGCGGCGAATGCCGTGACGCTCACCGAGGACGGCACG
>JBEBHC010000050.1:0-19341 GCA_040081185.1 Devosia sp.
GGGGTATGTGGGGGGAGTGATAAACAACAAGCACTTAGCCCCCACTTACCCCAGTTCCCCACTTACCCACCCACGGCACCAACGCAGAAACGGTAGGGCACGCTCAGCCACTTTCGCGTGTAAACGCGGTCGTCGACGCTCGCAGCTTTTCCCGGGCACCGCCGCGCTCCATGCACCCGCCCAACTGGGGCGCGAACATGCGTGACTCGAACTGCCTAAGGGATTCCTCACCTTCCAGATTTTATCCCGTTCGCGCCGGCAGCCCGCTAAACGTGTAATATCTAGGATGTAGGCGGACTGGTGGCGGCCAATTGGCGGCCTCGCTAGCACTCTGCAGCTGCTCTTGGCCCAATGCGGACAGACATCCAATACGCCCCGGGGCGAGGATGGTTGGGCGCTTGTTTCGAGGCGGGTACTGGGCTTGCGTACTTGCTTGCCTGAGTTTGAGGACGACGCAAGTTACCGGCGGGCGCACTTTCCTTGGAGGGGCAATGGACTACGCGAAGGTTATCACGGGCGGGGTAGCAGGATGGCTCAACTTCGAACGGGCTTGTGACAGGACCGGGCTCTTCAATGAAAAGTACCTGACCGCCGCAGTTGGGCAGATTCTTAGTGCTCGGACCGGCAATCGCACAGAGGCCGAATTTCCTCACCCTGTTCTCGCGCCTCTCGCAACAGGACGGGGTCGACGGCCGGAGATCGATTTCGTTGTTAGAGACCCGGCAGGGAAAATCGTGCTCGCCGTCGAGACAAAGTGGGCTGGGAGGAGCATTCCGTCCACGGAAGCGGTCTTTTGGGACCTGATCAGGCTGGAGATGATCGCTCATCATGAACAGGCGAGATGCCTGTTTGTCTTAGCGGGGCAGGCTGGAAAGCTGAACACTATTTTCGCACACCCCGCGTTCTCCGACATCGAATCAAAGCCTCGTCACCGACCTATTCTTAGGCATGACAACAACGTGCTGCACTCGACGCCACTCGTGCCTCTAGTGCCGGTACGGTTCAGTATGATGAAGCGAATTTTCAACGACTATCAGCAATTCAGATTTCCGGAGGCAGTCGTTACGCGGCGCACCGCCCCTAAACCAGACGCACCCAAGGCACGGGACTATCAGGTCTTCGCTTGGGAGGTTATCCCGAAAAAGACCCGCCGCGAATTTCGGCCCGGGCAGTCGAAGTACTTCAAATAAATAAGGGGTTCCGAGTCACCTGCAGAACGGTGACCTAACAGATCATTCAGGTTTTGAAGGGTCTAGAAGGGGCTTGCTGCCACGATCCGCTTTTCGCGCGAAGCGAACTCTCCTCGGGGCGGAGACTCGCTTCCTTCAGGATCGCTCGCGTCGGCTGAAGAGGTCAGGCACGGGATGCGCAATGCTACTGCTTGCCCAGAGCCTCCATGAGCCATTGGGAAGGCAAGCAGAGGGCGACGTTGTCCGTCAGCGATGCATCCGATCCCAACAGTTCCCCGCGAGTAGGACGCGGTCGTTGCCAGGGCAGGGACGTTGACGCCCGCCATTTGCCGCCTTTGTATTCGGAGCCCCAGTCTACCTGCCAGTGATCCGTCGACCCGACATTGCGCCATCCGTGTTCCCCAGGTGCATGCGCGAGGGGAGTCAAAGTACCGTATGAAATGGGGACTCTCGTATGGGCTAAGCGTGGGGCCAGCCTATCGCAAGGACGGGCTAAAGCTAGCCTGCTGATCGCGCTAGTCGTTGTAACGACCGTGTCGCGGCACCTAGGCTGGTGATGGAAAACAATCCGAATGGAACGGTCAATGTTCGACACAACGGTGGCAAGGTTGGTTCGCACTATCCGGGGCGCCGCTGCCCGGCTTGGCCGGCAGCTCTCTGGCCGAAAGGGCCTCGTGCGAAGGGTGACCGAAAAGTATCTCATGTCGCACGACTTCAACGGGACGGGCGTCATGCACCAGGATGCCAGGCTCGTTGCAGGATCGATTGAGGATCGGGAACTCGACCTCGTCCGCGGAGATGGTCACCCAAATCCTCACATCAAGGCCTTTCCCGAAGAGCCGGTAGACCAGCAACTCGCTAAGCTGGCGGAACAAGGCCTGGGGCACGGCTGCCTCTATCCATCGCGGGCACACCTCTCCAGGATAGATGCGGCCAGCAGGTTCCCGGGTCGGCCATATTCGCAGGCGCTGGCACTTGGGGCTGCCCAACTCGAGTTCCGGTCGTTCGATCTAAGGCTGTTGGAGTTTTTCCGAAACGACCCGCGGTTCAAGTACCAGGTCGATGACATCTTCGGCAGCATCTATCGTAAGGCCGAGCATCGGGACGAGACGCCGGCTACGGTGGCGGATGGCCTCGAGATGGCACGCTTCGGCTTTGCCTATGACGACGAAATGAACCGTGCCGTCGCCTTGTACCTGCGCGACCTGCATGGGTTTGCGCCCGAGCAGCAGGCCATGATGAAGACCTACGAAGTGACAGGCTCCTACAAGCTCCATCCCGATTTCGCGCGCTCGACCCTGTTCGGGGAATTTCCCGAACGGGTGTCGATCTACGACGCCTTCCTTCAAGAGAAAAAGCACATCAACGCCATCTGCGCGCTCATTGGGAAGGCTCCACTGTTCAAGACGGACGCCACCCATCCGAGGCCGCACGGCTTCGCCATCCTGCTGCGGCCAACCAACAAGGAATTCCGCGACTTCGTTATGCTGCTCAACCTGCTGCTGACCGATGATCTCAACAACGATTTTTTCGTCGGAGACCTCGAGACCACTGAGGAAGTGACCGACGCTTCGAACAAGATCAAGCGGCAGCGGATCGGAACCATAACGCTACTCGAGCGCTGGCTTGCTCCACCGAAGTTCACCGCCGGCGATCCCGAAGAGATCAAGGCGTTGTTCAAAAAGCTGCGCGCCATCCGGGACAAGCGGGCAAAGCCGGCCCACGTCGCCGAGGACAACGCCTTCGACCAAACCTACCTGCGCCAGCAGCGCGAGCTGATCGCGGACGGTTTCGACGTCGTACGGGAGTTGCGGATGATCCTCGAGAACCATCCTGCCGCGGCGGGGTACGAGATTCCGGATTACCTCCGGAATGCCAGGGTCTGGAGCTTCTAACGCCGGCGCCGACGCATCTAGCCCAAGGCAGTAACTATCCGGCCGATCAGGTCGGTGACGTTGCGCTGGCGCCAGGCCCGATCTTTGCGCTTCTCCTCGGTTTCGCCCCTCTCGAATTCGGCCACAGCGACAGGTCCGCGCTTGAGGTAGCCTTCGGTTTCGGCGTCATCGACAAATGCCAGCCGACGTGACGATGCTGGCCTTCAGGCGTCAAAGGGCGAGGTCAATGCCGCGGGCGCTCTTCGAGCCCCTGCCAGACACCTTCCTCCTCGGCTTAGGACGCCGCATGGACGCTTCCTTTGCCCGCGCTACAGGGATTGCCGAAAGCTCGGAAGACGTGGTCCAGCTCTGGTTAGATGAGTACTATGCTTCGCGCCCGCTAAGGACGGCAACGGGGGGATGGATGGATTTCGATGATCTAGTGGCAGAAGTGCTGCCACCCGAGAAGCGTGCCGGGAAGGCCGAGGGCGGCATGGAGCATCGTCTCTACGAAGGGGCAGTGATGGTCGCTTATGCGATGCACCTTCTGCGGACGACCGATGCTCTGCATGTCCGCATCCATCCCGACGGCGAGCACGGCAAGCAGTTCGACTTTACCGGATGGCTAGTAAGGCGGGGGTTCGACAAGACGTCCTCGATCGGAACGACGTCCTACGGCGGTCACTATCGCGACGCCCAGGGATGGGAGATCACTATCAATCCAAAATCCGGGCAGGGCGACGTAGTGGCCGAGATCGGCAACCACGTAGTCTCCGCGGAATGCAAGGGCGGCATAATTAACACCCGGCACTCCGGTCAGGTCTCCCGGCTCTACAAGGGGCTTTGCGAGACGGTCGGCTTGCTGATGGCGAGCGAGTCCCCTGGGCGCCAAGTGGCGGTCGTGCCCTACACCGAGGGCACCTTGAGGCTGGCCAAACGGATGGCGCCACGTTGCGCCAAAGCAGGCATCGAATTGGCGCTCGTGGGCAGGCGCGGCGAGGTCATAGACGTGACGGCGTTCGGCTAGTAGGGGCGATCGCCGTTTTCGGACAGAGGGCAGAGTCTGAGTTCCTCAAGCGGCACCTCCAGTCGCTTGAAGCCGATCGGCATCTGCCGGTCGTCGTAGAGGGTTTCCATCTTCTGCGCACCCGGAAGGGATTGTACCCCAAGGCCTGCGCTCCACTAAGGCGCAAACAAGGGAGGTGGTCGTCGGCTAAGCACCTAGAGAATACGGGAATTCCATCCGCCCGTCCGCTGTTGCAGCCCAAGTGTGGAATATGGGTGGGCGCAGGCCTCGTAAATTCCCGTAGATGCGTTGCTGAAGGTGCAGTGACTGACGAAAACGCCTTTTCCTCCGATCGGCGGTTTATTGCCGAGCACGACGAAAGATTCGTAGGACGAGGAAAATCGCCTCGGGTCGTTGACCGGTTCGGCCGAGGATGCGACCGATGAGCTATGCTGACCCCTGGGGAAATATACTCAAATCTCGATCATCTCGCCGCTGAGCCCCCGGCAGGAATTGAGTTCGGCTTGGCGCTGATGGAGGCGGTCGGAGCTCCACGTTCTACGATCACGAAGCTCCGCGACACCGCAAAAGAAAGCGCATTCACGTGGACCAGAATGCTGCGCTTCGAGTCGACCGATCCAAGCGGAGCGGATGCGGCGCTGGACCGAATGCTAGCTGAAGTAGAGGCGTCGCCGAGGGGACGCCGTCCCCGAGTGCTGCTCGCCTATGATGGCGAAAGGATCGCGGCGTACGATACGAGGTTCGATGAAGAGCCACTGCGCATCAGCATTGAGATGCTCTCGCTGGAGGGCGACGTATTCTTCCCGCTGGGGGGACATGAGCGCTACGTTCCAAAAAAAGAGCGCGTGGCCGATGTGCGGGCGACGCGCTTCATCTCGCGCTTCCACGACGCGGTGCGCGACTGCAACCCTGGGGGGACGACGGAAGCCGACCGGCACGCCCTCAATATCTTCATGGCGCGGGTATTGTTCTGTTTGTTCTCTGACGATGTCGGCATTTTCGAGAAGGACTCATTTGAGACCGCCGTGCGCAGGTCAACGGTGGCAGACGGGACCGATCTCGCCGCGTTCCTCGGGGCTGCCTTTCAGCACATGGACACGAAACCCCAAAAGCGGTCGCCCGAAACGAAAGGCTGGTCGAAGCTTCCCTACGTGAATGGCTCTCTGTTCGAGGAAGACGTTCGCATGCCGGCGCTCGACACCCGTTGCCGCAAGCTGCTTCTCGACTGCGCTGGGCTCAATTGGAGGCTTATCAACCCCGATATATTTGGGTCCATGCTTCAAGCCGTGGTTGACGTGGACAAGCGCGGCGAACTGGGGATGCATTACACGTCTCCATCGAACATCATGAAAGTGCTGGAGCCCATCCTCCTCGACGCGCTCCGGTCAGAACTGGAGCGGGCGGGGGCGAACAAGGCGCGGCTGCGCGAGTTTCTTGAGCGACTTGGCGGCATCCGCGTGTTCGATCCCGCCTGCGGTTCGGGCAACTTCCTGATACTCGCCTACAAGGAGCTTCGGGCAATGGAAACGGAAGCGTTGCGCCGCCTGGCAGCGCCGCGCCTGTCGCGCATTGCGCTCGAGCAATTCTATGGAGTTGAGATTGACGATTTTGCCTGCCAGGCGGCCCGCCTAGGTCTGTGGATCGCAAAGTATCAGTGCGACCAGCAGCTCGAATTGGACCTCGGTCAGCGCACCGACTTCCTTCCGCTGCAGAAGGCCGGAGTTATCGTGAAGGCTAATGCGGCCGAGATCGACTGGCAAACTGTCTGTCCCCTTGACGCAGGGACTGAGACCTTCGTGGTCGGGAATCCGCAGTTCCGCGGTTCATCCTATTGGTCGCCCGAGCAAAAGGTGGACATGGCCCACGTGTTCAAGGGACGCGTGAAAAATTGGGGCAATCTCGATTACGTAGCCCTTTGGTTTGCCAAGGCGCGCGACTACGCGCTCACGACTGACGCGCCTTTTGCTTTCGTCGCGACCAACTCAATCGTGCAGGGCGTGCAGGTGCCCGAGCTTTGGCCTCATCTGCTGGACGGGCTCGAAATTCGTTTTGCCCACCGCTCATTCAAGTGGTCGAATCTCGCGGCTAACAATGCCGGCGTCATCTGCGTGATCATCGGCATGGGGACGCCCACCACTGCGCTCAAACGTCTGTTTGACGGCGACACTGTTCGCGATGTTGATGCGATCGGCCCCTACCTTGCGCCAGGAACCACGGCGATTGTGGCCAAGACGAGCAAACCGCTTGCCCCCAATGTCCAGCCGATGACACGCGGTAATCAACCTACTGATGGTGGCAACCTCATTCTGGACCGCCGTGAGCGTGACGCGCTGCTCGCTGCTCGTCCCGAGGCAGCTCGTTTCGTCCGTCGACTTTATGGCTCTCAGGAAATGATGAAAGGCATCGAACGGTACTGCCTGTGGGTGGGAGATGACGTGGTTGAGGAGGCTAGGGCTATCCCTGAACTTGCACGACGGTTCGACGCCGTGGCACGGGAGCGCGCCAAGGAGGACGCGTCAGATATATCAAAGGCGTTCGCAGACCGGCCTCACCGCTTCCTCCAACGTCCGGGAGCGGCCACTTCGCACACGATCATGGTGCCTGGAGCGGCGAGCGAGGACCGCTACTGGCTCCCCGTAGACGTGAAGGACGAGGCCAACATCGTTTCCAACCTTGCCTTCGGTATCTTCGATGGTGCGATCTGGCAGGCTGCAGTCCTCTCGTCACGGTTGCATCGGCTGTGGCTAGAGACAGTGGGCGGACGGCTCAAGGAGGATCCAAGGTATTCCAACACCCTTGTTTGGAATACCTTCCCTCTCCCGGCCCTTTCCGAACGCCGCAAGGTCGAGTTGGAAGAGCATTGGTGGGCAGTCGATGAGGCGCGAAAGGAAGCCGGGTTTGGGCGTTCGCTTGGTGAGCTTTATGTCCCTACCAAGATGCCGCACGACTTGCGCCGCGCGCATGAAGAGCTCGACGAGTCGATGGAGACGATCTTTGGTTCACGTCGCTACCGCTCGGACGCGGACCGGATCGAGCACATGCTGCAACTCTACGCACGGATGGCGACGGGAGAACCAGAGCCGTCCAAGGGCAAGAAGGAAGAAAACGCATGAGCTCGACGGATAGCAGGGCGGGCGAGAACGGTCTCGGCTCCATCACGCTCACCTACGAAGGCACGGGCGCATCGAAGACGATCGACAGCCTTGGCATGCGGCGAATGCAGTCCCGGGTATGGGAGAAGCGCGACGCGCAACACCTGTTGGTGAAATCGCCTCCGGCATCGGGTAAGTCGCGTGCTGCGATGTTCGTGGGGCTGGAAAAGCTGCGGACCAACGCCGTTGATCGCGTTGTGATCGCAGTTCCCGAGCGCTCGATCGGCGCCTCTTTTCGCGACACAAGTCTGGCAAAGGGCGGATACCATTCTGACTGGCGTCTTGACCTCGACCTCTGCACGGTCGGTTCGGAGACAGGTCGAAAAGTAGATGAGCTGATCGGATTTCTGCGTGGCGAGACCGTTGGGCAGACGGCCTTGTGCACCCACTCCACGCTGCGGGCGGCCTATGCGAAGACAGATGACGTGACCCTGTTCGATCGAGCACTGATCTGCGTCGACGAATTGCACCATGCATCCTCTGACGAGAATAGCCGACTGGGTAACCTATTGCGTGGGCTTATCGACCGGGCGGGAGAGGTTGGGCAAGACGCCGCGCATATCCTAGCGATGACTGGTTCCTACTTTCGCGGCGACGGCACGGCCGTGCTCCATCCGCAGGACGAGGCCCGCTTCGAGCGAGTGATCTACACCTACTACGAGCAGCTAAACGGCTACGACTACCTCAAGGTGCTACGCATCAATTTCCGCTTCTACCAGGGCAAGTACCTCGACGCGATTGGCAGCGCGCTCGACCCGCAAATGAAGACCATCGTGCACATTCCTCACGTTGGGTCCGCCGAGGGTAGCGGCGTGAACAAGATGTTCGCGGTCGACGCAATCGTAGATGCGATCGGCGACCGACTAGGGAAAGATCCGAAAACCAGCATCGACGCTACGACCGGCTTCGTGCATCTCACGGCACAGGGTCTAACGCTCAAGATCGCGAACCTCGTGGACGACAGCGCTGACCGCGAGAAAGTACTGGCAAGCCTTCGCACGGTGAAGGGCCGCGACGATGTGGACATCATCATAGCGCTTGGCATGGCCAAGGAAGGTTTCGACTGGGTGTGGTGCGAGCACGTTCTCACGGTCGGCTATCGAGGCTCACTTACCGAGGTCGTTCAGATCATCGGCCGAGCGACGCGAGATGCCCCTGGCAAGACGGAGGCCCAGTTCACCAATCTGGTCTCTGCCCCCTTCGCTAACGATGAGTCGGTGAGCCGCGCCGTCAACGACATGCATAAAGCCATTTCGGTATCGCTCTTGATGGAGCAGGTGATGGCCCCGGTTTTCAAGTTTCGTACTCATAAGGGAGCGGACCAATTTGATGGCTCGCCGAGTGGTGAGCCTACGTCGGAGCCAGTGACCAACGCAGGCGAGATCGAAATCGTCGGCATGCCAGAGCTTGATGGGAAGGCTGTCGAGGCGATCGAAACCGACTTCAACGACCTCTTCGCAGACGTACAGAACGACGCGCGCACGCTAACGGTCATGATCAATCCCGACGATCACCACACGGACGTGATCTACGATCTGGTGGTCACGGACGTGATCAAGCGACGCTACCCGAGCTTCTCGGCAGAGCAGGTACAGGACGCGGTAGGCCTCTTTGGAGTGCGCGCCGGGCTAGGCCGAGAAGTTGCCAAGGACCCAAGCATTGTTCAGACGGCCGGGAGGTCGGAAGGGGAGCAGCCGGCTTTCACAGCTCCGGACGAGGGAGATGGCGAGCGCGAGAGTACCGGTCCAAACGCCGGCGACCGCTTCATACAGCAGGCGAGGCGGTTTATTAACGTGAGAGAGCTTGAGGTTGACCTTCTTGGCGGGCGCCGTGACTTCGACGATGCCTACGAGCTGTTGTCGAAGGAACTGTCCGAAGAGTTGCTCGCGCGCCTTCATGGCGAAGTCCGCGCGTTAAAGGTGAGTATGACGCAAGATGAAGCTGAAAAGCTTTATCCCCGCATCAAGGAATTTATCCAACGTGAGGGCCGCGAACCCCACCTGAATTCTCCCAATGGTCGTGAGGTAAGGTTAGCAGACGCCTTGGCGTTCCTGCGAAAGCTGTCGCGAGAAAAGCGCGCTGCCATGGCGGGCGCGGACGGGGGGCAGATCGATGCCTGAAGCGGTCGACTACCTCAACGACGAGCTTCTACTCACACCTGACGAAAAGTCGAAGGCAGCGCAAACGCCCCTCCTGGTGCGCGCGAGCGAGGTGATCGAGCGCATTAATGCGTTCATGGATGAATCCGGTGCAGAGCCACTCTCCGAGCCAGGGCGCAGTGTTCGAGAGCGAATGCTTGCGAATGAACTGGCTGGACTGCGTGCATCGAAGGCAGACCTAGATGGGCTCGCACCCTACGATAAGCACAAGGTAGTGTTTAACGAGGTGATCGTCGTCGACCCGCTCGATGATCCGCTGCTTTCCGACGGACTCGACATCTTCAAGGTGCGGGACGAACTGAAGCCGATCGCACGGCCCGACTTTGTCGCCGACCGGCGGCCATGCCCGGACTTCGACCGTTTCGAGCCGCTGTTCGAGGGCGTTCGTGAGGGCGTTGAGGAGGGGACACGCAAACCCCAGCCATTTCGGCAGGAGCGCGTCGAGCTTGGCGAATTCTTTATCCTGAAGGGCCAACTTGTCCATGTTGCCGATCTTAGGGATGAGCACCGGCGAAACGGAAAGCCGGACGCGCGCCTGCGCGTCATCTTTGACAACGGCACGGAATCGAACCTGCTGATGTCATCGCTAGTTCGGCGGCTCTACGAAGATAGAGATGCGCGCCGGGTCGGCATGACGGACGCCGGTCCCCTTTTTGAGGGCGCTAGAACCGGCTTCGTCTACGTGCTGCGCTCGCGATCCGACAAGCCCGAAGTCCGAGGCTTGCTTAAGGTCGGAACCACTTCCGGAGCTGTAGAGGATCGGATCGCTCACGCCGAAACGCAGTCGACCTTCCTGTTCGCGCCCGTGGATATTCTAGTCACCTACGAATTGTTGGGACACTCGGCGAAAGAGGCCGAGCAGCTCATCCACAGAGCGCTCCGACCATACCATGTGGCTCTTCGAGTGGCGGGGCCGGACGGACGATATTTCAGTGCAACCGAGTGGTTCAGCGCAACACCCGAGTTGGTGGAAGCGGCGATCAGAATGGCACTCAAGTAGGTGCCTAGGAGCGGAAATGAAACTGCAGGATCCACGACCAGGTGACGTCGTTAGTATCCTCAAACGGCCAACGCCGTTTTCATTTTTCCCCACCTACCAAGGCACGAAACGGGAAGGTCTACAGTCGACCCTGTTTGCCACTGATCCGTGGAACCTAATCAGTCACACCCTTGAGGGATTGGGTGACTTAGTCGCCAAGCATCAAGCTCGTGCATTCTGGGTCCAAGCAAGGGACTTTTACGTGGCTGCGCAGCATTCTGACGTCAACGCCGCCAAGCCGCTCCTATTGTATTACTCCTTCCTGAACCTCGCAAAATGCCTAGTTGTGAAGAGTTCTGGGGCGGCGCTCGGGACGGTGCGTCACGGTCTATCTGAAAAACTGCCGACCACGCCAAGTGCGATCCACGGCCATGTGTCCGTCGACATCACCGCCAACCCGCAAGTCAGCGCCTTCGTGATGTTTGCGAATACGCTGGGTTCGACATTGCCGCAGCCGGTTGCGCCTGACACACACATTCAAGTTCGATCGCAGGACTTTCTCGGACAGATACTGATTGGACACCGCATCTTCTGCCAGGCGGAATCTATCACTGAACGGTTCATCAGCCTGGACCGCATCGACTTCATGCAGAATGCGGCTACCAAGGAGATGTGGCTCCGAGCCAGAGCGTATGCCGACGACTTCACCCGGTTGAACTACAATATGACTAGCCTCTCACAGAAGCTGAACCAAGCACTGACTTGGCGAAGCGTGAAGTGTGGCATGATGGTAGATGGCCGGCGGATCATTGAGGCGGAGACCACGACGGCCGTCGTCTACGGAGATCGGCCATCGCAAGTCATCGGGCAGTTAAGTAGTCAGGCGAGGTCCAGGCTCTGGCGGAGCGTCACCGCTTATCCGCCTTACAGGAAGTACTACATATATCAGGAGTCAGCCACACAGCTCGTTATGCATCAGCTGCTAACGATATATCTCGCGACTTTCTATTTTGGCTCGATCACACGGTACAAGCCTGAGCAGTTCGACGACATCCTTCGGAGTCCGATCGGACCTTTCGTTTTCGAATTCTTCGCCAACCAGCCCAGCCAGTTCCTCTACCTGATGGCTAGCGAATTCTTGCGGCAAGAGGTAGCGCGAGCTGCTATCGCTTAGGTGGAGGCCCCCACACAGGGGCTCTAGCGGACGCTGGCTTGCCGCACCGATGTGGCTGTACGCTCCGCTGTCGCCGTCTCCCGAGTGCGTCACCAGCCATTGATCGGGGACGCAGCTATCGCCTTCGACGACTAACGTTTCACTAGATGCACACTCCGCGAGCGGCTGGACGCTGGCAACATGCAATCTAACCATGTTGCTCAGTCGCCAACGACAGGTTCCACTGGGGGCTCAGCGAGCATCTCGTTAGCGGGTTGGCGCAGCTCCGGGATGATCTCGCCTAGGGCCTCGTTAAGCGCACTGGCCCTGGCGCGGCGCGAGCCGAGGTCTGAAGCCGCACGGTCGACGTTCCTAGCATAGACGGCCACATTCTGATCGAAGGCCTTCTGAACGCCTTCCAGATATTCGTCCACTTCACTCGCGAACCGAGTCACCCTGGCGCCCAGAGCCTCCCGGCTTTCAGCAGTAAGCGGAAGTACATTCCGCACTGAAGCCAGAACCAAAAACAGTGTGTAGAAGTCCGATTTCTTTCGGAACCGTGTGCGCCGTATTTCCGGAAGTGCTCCGCTGATTTCACCCAGAACCGTGAAAAAAGTCGTCCTAACGTTTTCGGTCTTGTCGAACTCACGCTCGTAGATTTGATAGAAATCCTCCAGCTTGTTCTTTTTGTTCTGTAGCCCGTTAAGGTAGGCAACTGTAAGTTCACTCACAAACTCAGTGTCAAGCATTCGACGTCGATCGTTGGGCGAGAAGATGTCGATGTTAGACCAGAACTCCAGGTCGGATAGTTCCTCCATCAGCTTGATGAATTCGCCCCAATAAGTGGCGTGCCGGAGTTCCTGTGAATTCAGCGAAACGGTGTTGCGGTTGATCCGCTGAAAAATGCCGCGAATTTGCTCTTCCGGCATCGTTGGGAGAAGTCTGGTTACGAAACTGTATTCAAAGATTTTCAGGCGATCCGGGTCACCTAGCTCCGAGAACGATACACCCTCCCATCGGGAACCCTTTTCGGTGATGGGGAACTCGCCCTCGATGAATTCCAAAACTGCTCTAATGCGCTGTTGGCCATCCACGACCACATGTCGCTCGGACCCATCCGCCTCTACTATGTCTTGCATGTAGATTTCGGGAATGGGGTACTCCAGAAGGACCGTCTCTATGAGCGCACTCTTCTGCTGATAGGACCAGACAGGCCCCCGCTGGTACGGGGGGACCATCTCCAAACGACCATCTTCGTTCGTACGTCGTATCCAAGCGATCGAACGGCTGGTGGTCTCAGTGTAACGTTGGCTCATTGGACTTTGCCTTCCAGTTTCTTTAGAAGGAAGCGGGCTCCCTTTTCTTGGTACATTCGCAGAGCGTCCGCGTCTCTATACACCCTGAATTTCACGTCCCGATTGCCGACCACTCCTGTAGACGCCGCTGTCGAAGCGGGCAGCCAGACGTTTCCAAACGGCAATAGGGGGAGGAGACGGTCGGCCTCGAGTGCGCCCCAGTAGATTTTATTGTTCTCGTGAGCTTCCCATGCTGCACGCTGCCGTCCGTCTGTTAGCCTGTAGCGACGATGATGGTTATTTCGGAGATACACCCAGCCCTCGTCAAAATGATCCTTCGAGACTACCGCGACGTCTATGTCGGATTCACCATTGAATTCCTTGTAGTTCTTGTCGGGATTCAAACTGACCCCTACTGCGCCGCTGCCTACCAACATAACGCGGTCGGCCGGCACGCCAATTGTCTGATTAAATGTGGCGACCCAGTCAGCGAATAGCTCTGTCGTGGAAAAGACAAACGGCAATCGATCCAGCACACGTCGGCTGACAAACTCCTCAGCCGATAGCGAACGCAAGTCCGTCAGTACCTCATCCCTGAGAGTCAACCGCATACCCCTGAGCCAGTGAACTCATCGTTGGGCGCCTACGAAAGGGTCAGCAGTGCGCATATGTGCGCCAGCATATATTAAAGGGATATTGAACGAGAGAGAGACAACTTCAGCTAAGCGCTTGAAATTGTTGGCGCGCCCAAGGGGAATCGAACCCCTGTTCCCGCCGTGAGAGGGCGGTGTCCTGACCGCTAGACGATGGGCGCGGAGACCGTTGCAGATATCAATTTTGCCTTCGCGCCGTCAACTCGCCCCTGCAACAGAAGGGAGTGGTACGCCCAAGGGGAGTCGAACCCCTCTCTGCACCGTGAAAGGGTGCCGTCCTAACCGATAGACGATGGGCGCAAAGCGCTGCGGTCCTATAGAAAAAGTGCCGGAACCTGTCCAGCGCGATTTCCGTGCGTCCACGAGGCCATTTCAGCAGCCCGAAAAAGTCACCGGCTTGCGCCAGCCATTCGGGCGGGCGCGGACATCCACGTGGATGAAGCTGCGGCCGGGGTAGCAGCCGAGGCCGCCGACCAAGGGTTCGCGCATGGCGAAGGCGATCAGCTTCCGCTTGTCGACGCCTGGGATGAAGATATCGGCGGCCATGCACTTCATGTGGAAGGAATTGTCGACCCCGCCGACCGAGGCGTTGTGCGACGGGTCGCGGTAGCCGGAGCTCATGACGATCTTGCCGCCGAAGTAGGATTCGAACTTGAGGATCAGCAGGCGCAGCCTCGGGGTCAGGCAAAATGCGTTCACGCTGCTGCTTGCGACGTAGGTGCCAAAACTGGTGCCGTAGCCTTTATAGAGATTGCGGTCGACACCGCCGAACCAGCAGCCACTGAGCGCCAATGCGCAGAACAGCGCCAATGCAATCGATCGCATGCGGAAAACGTCCCCGGCCAGATGGTTAGGGAACGCTAGAGGCAGGCGGTGAAATTGCGCCTAAGTCGCGTGGTTAGCGGGCCGTTACCACTTACCGGTATTGGGCATGGAGCTCCACGGTTCGGCAGGGGCCAAGGCGGGACCGTCCTGCAGGATTTCGATCGAGATTTCATCTGGCGAGCGGACGAAGGCCATTCGGCCGTCGCGGGGCGGGCGGTTGATAGTGACGCCCATGTCCATCAGATGCTTGCAGGTGTCGTAGATGTTGGAAACTGCGTAGGCGAGGTGCCCGAAGTTGCGTGCGCCCGTATAGACCTCGGGGTCCCAGTTGAAGGTGAGCTCAACCTGCGCATCGTCCTGGCCGGGCGCGGCGAGGAAGATGAGCGTGTAACGTCCCGCTTCGCTCTCCGACCGGCGCAGTTCGCGCAGGCCGAGACCATCGCAGTAGAAGCGCAGACTCGCAGCGACGTCGGTGACGCGAACCATGGTGTGCAGGTACTTCATCTCAATGCTCTTCCTCATCGCGCAGGTTGCGCTTTATGCGAGTGCGCCATCGCTGCAACAGTGTCGCGAATAGCGACAGGAACTGCGCAACAATATTGGCAACGACTCCTTAACTTTTGAAATTGAATCGGCCAAGGTCCGGCAAGACCTATTGCGTACCTCGCTTGCGGCGGGGGCAGAGTACAAAGAGGCGTTTGGGGGCATGGCGGCCAAATTTCCTGCCGATGGCGATAAGCCCGGAATCCATTTGCATGGTGATGCGACTGGTGCCGAGGGTGACGCTACACTTGATGTCATCGAGATAGCCGGTGCGATCAAATGGTTCGACGTAGCCAAGGGTTTTGGCTTCATCGTTCCCGATGATGGGCGGCCCGATGTGCTGCTGCATGTCACGTGCCTGCGGCGCGACGGCTATCAGACTGCCTATGAGGGCGCGCGGGTCGTCGTCGAGGCGCTGAACCGTCCGGGCGGGTTGCAGGCGTTCCGTATCCTGTCGATGGATGAGTCGACCGCGCGTCATCCGGCGCAGATGCCGGCACCGCGTACGCATGTGGTGGTGGAGCCGACGAGCAAGCTCGAGCGGCTCGAGGTGAAGTGGTTCAACCGCATCCGCGGCTTCGGCTTCCTCTCGGCCGGCGACAGCGCGGCGGATGTTTTTGTCCATATGGAGACGTTGCGCCGGTTCGGAATCACCGAGCTGCGACCTGGCCAGTTCGTGCTTGTCCGCTACGGCACCGGCCCGAAGGGCCTTATGGTTGCCGAAATCCGGCCTGATGGCTGGGGCGATGCCCCGTCCTCGCACTAAGCCACTGCTTTCACGCAGAATTTCGATCCGTGCGGGCGCCCTGAGACTGGCGCTCGCGGGGGTCTTTCTGCTCGTCCTGGCGGCGTGCAGCGGCAGCAACGATGGGCGCGCGGTGCTGCACACCGCAAAGGGCGATTTCGCCTTCAATGTCGAGATTGCGGATGACAATGCCGAGCGCGCGCGCGGCCTGATGTTCCGCGACCATCTCGCCCCGGATGCTGGAATGTTGTTCGACTATCATCAGGAGCAACTGGCGAGTTTCTGGATGCAGAACACGTTGATTCCGCTCGATATGGTGTTCATCGCAGCGGACGGCACGGTCAAGACCGTCCACGTCAATGCGCGGCCGATGGACACGACGGGCATACCCTCAGAGGTGCCGGTGCGTTTCGTGCTCGAGATTCCGGGTGGCCGGTCGGTCGAGATCGGGCTCAAGCCGGGCGACAAGCTCGAGCATCCGCGGGTCGGTACTGCGGGCTAAAGCCGCGCAAACACCAGGGCGAAGGTGAGCGCCCACAGGTGCAGAGCCGTGCCCGCGACCACGAAGCCGTGCCAGACGACGGATTGGAACCGCAGTTGCCGCCAGAGATGGAACGGCACGCCGGCCGACAGCGTGATGCCACCCGCCAGAAGCAGCCAGAAGGCGGGAGCGGGCAGGGTGGTGAACAGCGTCCCGAAGACCAGAACGCCGCTCCAGCCGAGGCAGAGATAGAGCGCAATCGCGACCGCGGTGAAGCGCGTCGGTGCGACCAGCCGCAGAGCCATTCCGCCGAGCGCAGTCGCCCAGATCAACAGCAGCAGCAAGGGGATACCCGGCTGCGGCCAGATCAGCGCGAGGAAGGGCGTGTAGCTCGCCGCGATGAACAGGAAGATCGCTGCCTTGTCGAGGCGCTCCATGATGCGTTTGAAGCGCGAGGGCGTCGCGAGGTTGAAAGCGAGCGAGATCGAGAGGCACAGCACGAGACCGGTGAGATAGAGCACCAGGGTGGGCAGTTCCGGCCGCGCGAAACCGATGGCAGCCAGAACGATCAGCACCACGCCGAGCACCAGCGTGTGAACGATGCCGACACCGTGCACGACGCCGTCGGCGATGCGTTCGTCGAGGCTCAACGGGCGGTGGACGACGGCTGCTCTCATTGCCTGAAGAGACCACGCGGCCCGGCCGCCTGCAATGCCGCCTGTCAGCGCAGGTCGAGTCGCCAGATATTGTGCGTCGAGACCACGCCTTTGGGATACTCGAAGTCGCCAACCCCGAGCAGTTCGAACCCCAACTTCCGGCAGATGCCGTTGGAGCCGGCATTGTCGGGACTGGGATAGGCGTAAAGGACAGGGTGGCGCGCCACCAGCCGCAGACGATCGACCAGCATCTGTGCTGCCTGGCTGCCGATGCCCCGGCCATGCGCCGCCGCCAGGATTTCCCAGCCGGTTTCATAGGCTTGCGCCCCGTCGTGGGTAGTTTCCCAATAGCCGATCGAGCCGACGACCATGCCATCGGCGGCAATGCGCAACATCTCGCTTCCGCCGGGCAGGTGGTAGGTCAGGTACCGCGCATGCCGGTCGTCAACTTTTTCTGCGTTTTCCGGTCCGCCAAGATAGCGCTTCTGCTCCGGCGTGTTCATCGATCGCAGCAACGCGTGGCCGGATTCGTCCCATGGCAACAGAGCTATAGCGGGAGATGGTGAGATGGAAGGCAATGGTGACCCCGGGAGGAATTGAACCTCCGACCAACGGCTTAGAAGGCCGCTGCTCTATCCGCTGAGCTACGGGGCCACGGGCCGCTTTTAGAGGCTAAAGGTAAAGCTGTCAGCCAACGGCGCGCGCTTCGACGCGTAAAGGGGCTGTGCTTTCTCGAACGATCAACTCCGAGTGGAGAAGGACGCGGACCGGCGCAGCGTTGGCCGAGCGGTTTTCGAGCATGTTGATCAGTGTTTCCGCACAAATCCTGCCGATCTGCTCGCGGGGCTGCCGCATCGTCGTAAGAGCAGGCGTGTAGTTCTGGGACACGGTGATGTCGTCGAAGCCGATGACTGAAACGTCGCGCGGGCAGTCGAGGCCGTGCTTGCGGATCGTCGATATGAAGCCGATCGCCATTTCGTCGTTGCCAGAAAAAACGGCGGTAGGGCGGTCCTTCAACCGAGAAAAGGCTTCGCCGGCCGCGACGCCGCTGGGCATGTTGTAGGTGCCCGGCCAGATCCAGTCGTCGTGCAATTCGAGGCGCAGGTCGTGCATGGCCTTTCGGAAGCCGACCAGTCGTTCATTGGGGAAAGTGTTCCGCGACGGTCCGCTGATATGGCCGATCCGCCGGTGGCCGAGGTCGTACAGGTGCTTCACCGCCCGTTCGGCAGCCTGCAGATTGTCGGTGATGACCGAATTGATCTGTGGATCAGGCAGTTCGTCATAGGCGGCGACCAACGGCAGCAGACCGCCTTCGCCCGCGATCGAGTGCAGTCGCCTTGTATCGAGGAAGCCGTCGAAGATCAGCAGACCGTCGGCACGGTTCGAGTGCAGGTAGCTAGCCAGCCAGGCGGCCGGATCGTCTCCGAGGCGGCTGGTGACGAGGACTCCGTAGCCTCGCCGGGTGGCCTCGGTGACCACTGCATCGAGGATCGTCGAGTAGAACGGATTGCCGATTCCGGGCAGGGCGGCGAGGATGGTTTTGGCCCGCTGCATGCGTAAGGTACGCGCCGCCTGGTTGACCGTATAGCCGGTGGCGCGAACGGCTTCCTCTACACGCTCTCGGGTCGCGCCCGATACCTTTTCGGGAGTGGTCAGCGCACGGCTCACGGTTGCGGCGGAAACGCCGGCGTGCCGTGCAACGTCCTGAATAGTCGGTGCTTTTTGGGCAGTATCCATGTCTGCGCGGCGTCCCCCTCCACCGCTTAGGTCACGCTTCCTAGTGTTTCCTTGACACTCGCGCAAGGAACGATCGAAACTCACGCAATCGATTGCATTGACTCGCTAGGCGAATTTTGTAATCGATTACACGCCGTCGTCGAGCGAAACCCTCAAGTGGTCCGCCGACCGGCGACGGAGGATACGCCGGTCGCAACCGCTGCCGGTGAACGTTGGGAGGACATCTCTATGAAGAAATTTACGGTGGCCGCCGGTCTGGCGGCCGCTCTGATGCTCGGCACGTCGGCCATGGCGACCGACCTGGAGGTAATCCACTGGTGGACGTCGGGTGGCGAAAGCGCTGCCGTTCAGGAATTCGCCAAGGCATTCGATGCTACCGGTGACCATTGGGTCGATGGTGGCGTGGCGCTCGGCGAGACAGCACGAGCGACGATCATGCAGCGCACGCTCGGTGGTGATCCGCCGGACGCGGCCCAGTTCAACACCGGCCGCCAGTACGAAGAGCTTATTCAGGCAGGCCTGCTGCTCGATCTGACCCCGGTTGCCGAAAAAGAGGGCTGGGACAAATTCATTCGTCCGGACTCGGTCAAGGCGCCGTGCAAGGTCGACGGCAAGTGGTACTGTGTGCCGGTGAACGTCCACCTCGCCAACTGGGGCTGGGCGTCGATCCCGGCGTTCGAAAAGGCCGGTCTTCCGGTCGCGCAGAGCCTTGAAGAACTGCTCGCCGATGCGCCCAAGCTAAAAGAAGCCGGCATTACTCCGCTGGCAATCGGCGGCGACGGTGGCGGCTGGCAGATCAGCCTCATGGTCGGCGACCTGACGCTGGCGATGCTCGGTGCCGAAAAGATCGAGAAGATCTTCAAGGATAAGGA
>JBEBHC010000377.1:0-1343 GCA_040081185.1 Devosia sp.
TGACGGCGCCGGTGTCGTCGTGGATCGAGGTCACGTCGGCCGACGTCGGGAACGTCGTGCCGTCCTTGCGCCGAAGAGTCGACTCGAACACGTAGTGATCGAGGTTCCTGGCGAGCATGGTGCGCACGGGCAGCACCGACGCGTCGTCAATGGTCATCAGTTGGGACTGACCGATGAGTTCATCCACCGCGTAGCCGTGCTGGCGCGCGAATGCGGCATTGACAGCGGAGAAGCGCCCCTCTGTATCGCCGAGGGCAATCGCCACGTCGGCCTGCTGAAACGCACGCCGCCAGAGCGACGCCGTGGCTTCGGCGCGCTTGCGGGCCGAGATGTCGGTGACGAAGGCCAGCCGCGAGGTGGGCGCGCCGTGGTCGTCGTAGATGACCGTGATGTCCACGTGCACGGGCACTGACGTGCCGTCGCGGTGCAGTTGCGCCGCCTCGAACACGACGTGTCCCGTGCGGTCGGCCGCGGCCACCTGATCGCGCAGCGTTGCCTTCCACTCGGGCGCATACGCATGGGCGAGTGCATCGCCGACCAGCGCCTCTCGAGAGAGCCCGCGAATGGCCGCGTAGGCGTCGTTCGTCTCGATGAAGGTGTTCGTGGCCACGTCCACGCGCGCGATGCCAACAGCCGCCTGCTCGAACGCGCGCTGCCACGCCCGCGCGCTGGCTTCGACACGCAGGTGCTCAGCGCGAGCGACGTCGGTGAGTGTCCGCCCGTCATCGACATCGAGGCTGACGAGCGACCACGAGGCCGGACGCCCATGCTCAGGGGCCACGACGGCGGCGGCGGTCTCGAACCAGCGAAAGGCACCGTCGTGACCGCGAAGGCGGAAGGTGAAGCGGACGTCGCGGACGTCGCGCACCGCGGACGCCCAGGCCGCGCGGGCGGCGGTGCGGTCGTCAGCGTGCACGCAGCCCAGCCAGCCGGCGCCACGCAGGTCCGCGGGCAACACGCCGGTGTAGATCGTCCACCGGGCGTTGACGAACGTACAGCCGCCCTCCGCGTCCCATCGCCACACCAGCCCTGGCAGTGTGTCGACGAACGCGGACGTCGTCGGGTCATTCCCTGTCATGTCGGCGTCTCACCTGGCTCCGGAGGGGGCCGGATCCGCGTCAGCCGTATCCTGCTTCTTATCTCGGCAGAAATACGGCCGGCCGACAGGGAGACGCCGGAATCAGCTCTTCAGGAAGCTCTTCAGCATCCAGATGGTCTTCTGGTGCAGGGTGATGCGCTCGATCATCAGGTCCTGGCTTTCGGCGTCGCCCGCCGCACCGGCCAGTTCACGCGCGACGACGGCATCCGCCACCACCTTCTGATTAGCGGTGATGAGAGCCGTC
>JBEBHC010000378.1:0-1339 GCA_040081185.1 Devosia sp.
TTGGCACGCTTTATCGCTATTTCCCTGACAAGCGATCCGTTCTGATTGCTCTCGCGCTCCGAGAACGCGAAGCCCACAGGCAAGCGATGATCGACGCAATTCAGGGCGAAGATCATAAACTCGCGCGAGATCGGTTGATGATCCGTGCGTTCCTACGCGCCTTCGCCGGACGCGCTCGCGCACGGCGCGTCGCAGTGTCCGCACTTCTCGCGCACTCGGACCACCGCGAGTTGGCCGATAGCTTCGCGCTGCCAGACATGGCTTTAAGGGATGCAAACGGACGCGCACTCAACAATGTCCAAGTCTTCGTCCTGACGCGGGCGGTGCACGGCGCCATGCGTGCGGCCGTTCTCGAAGACGCAGAGTTCATGATGAGTCAGGAATTTGAAGATGAATTAGTGCGGCTCAGTCGCGCTTATCTCGGGTACCCTCCGAAACAGAATAGCACTCTATGAGTGCGTGCTGCGTCTCGGCCAACGATCGCCGAATCCAGGCGTGCGCCCTGATGGCGAATTGCCGCCGTGGCCGGCGTCGCGTTAGGCTTTGGCATGACTCATAAGCTCACTGATAAGCCAATCGTTATCGTAGCCGACCATCGCGGCGTCGATTTAAAGCAACGGCTCAGTGCCTGGCTGCTTGCCAATGACTACAGCGTGAAAGACTGCGGCGCCGACAGCGAGGCCGAGAGAGTCGATGCGATGGACTATGCGCTTCGGGCAGTCGCTGAAATCAAGACGGGCCGGTCCGACTTCGCTGTAGCCATCTGCGGCAGCGGCCAGATGATGGCCATGACAGCCAATCGGTTTCCCTTTATTCGGGCCACCCTCCTTCACACGGAACAAGAAGCCGTGTGGGCGCGCGAGCACGGCGACGCCAACGTGCTGGTCTTGGGAGCCGATGTTGTCGACGACGCTACGGCCGAGCGGATACTCGCAACATTCGTAGTCCATGTCGCTCGGGGGGAACGTTACGCCGAACGCCGCGAACGATTAGCTAAACTCGACACCTCCAAGGTATGAAAACCAGTCAAGCTCGCACCACCACTCACGCCAGTAAAATTTCGCGGTAGGCCTATGGTTGCTCGATAGCAGCCGTTGGTCATGCTAAGGCGCGATGTCGCCGTTGGACGACGCTTTTCTCACTTAGTCCGGTAGGCAAGCCATAACGACCAGGCGAATATCGCAGCCGCCACTGCAAACGCGACTGAGAGCACGGTCAGCACGATTGTTGGTTCACCACGCCAGGGCGCCGCGCCATCGAGCATGCGTTGTACGCGCCCGAACGTCGCCACGTACGCTAGGCAAAACGCAAAGCCCCATGCTGCTGCCAGCGCCCCCGC
>JBEBHC010000379.1:0-1336 GCA_040081185.1 Devosia sp.
AGCGGCGCGTATGGCGAAGGCAGCGGCCACATGATCCTCTACATGTCCGACGACGGCATCACCTGGGACGACGGCGTCTATCTGCGCATGCGCACCGCTGGTGCTGGAGCCTACTCCAACAGTCTCGTCGTCGATTCCCCCGGCGGCAGCGGCAAACAACGCCTCCTCATCCAGGCCTCCCACGCCTACGAAGACAGCAAGACCAACGTGCTCCACTGGTGGCTGGAATAACAGCTGCAAACCTTCACCAACCTACAACCATGCTCCTCCGACTCTTTGCGATCTCTGCGTTCCTTTGCGGCCAAATCAGCGCTCAAAGCCTCCTCCCCGCCAACTGGGACCCCGCGCTCGCGGGCGACATCGTCATGCAGCGGCTTGTCAAAGTCACTGCGCCGAAGGTCAAAGGCACGCATGACGCGGAGTTCGTCTGCGTCGGCGACCGTGCTTATGTCGTCACGGAGGCGAATGACCAACGCGTCGGAGAAAGCTCCGCGTGGCCTTTCATCTACGTCACGATGTCGGTGGTGAATCTGAAGACTCTGGAGGTGGAGAAGGTCATCGATTTCGCGCGCAGTGAGCAGGTCTATGAAAACGAGACGTTGCCATTCGGGCAGTGCTTTGTGCCGCGCATCCTTCAGAAGGACTCGAAGACGCTGCGCTGCTATTTCACCAGCCAGGATCCCGGCAAGCGACAGGCTCAGATGTGGTATATCGACTTCGATCTGGG
The DNA here is from genome assembly GCA_040081185.1 of Devosia sp. Lineage (GTDB taxonomy): Bacteria > Pseudomonadota > Alphaproteobacteria > Rhizobiales > Devosiaceae > Devosia_A. The sequence goes on from JBEBHC010000379.1 coordinate 728, forward strand.
TCGCGCGGCCTTCGAGAACCGCATCTACCGCGCCAAACTCAAGACGTCGGCAGGCACCTTCGACATGCAGCCACAGCCCTTCTACGATGACGCCGCGAAGCAAGGTTTTCGCCGTCCAGCCAGAGATGCTGGCCTGTTCATCTTCGATTCGTTCAAGCAGTTCGACGGCAAGACCTACGTCGCGCTGAACAACTTTCCCGTCGGTCAGAACGCGCTCGCGCTGCTGCACGATGATCTCGTCACTTTTGAAGTGATCGGGCATTACAACGAGCCTCAGACCCAGCAACTCAGCGAATCCGCCGTGAACCGCCTGCCCAACGGCACCTGGATGGCCATCGTGCGTAACGACAAGGGCAACTATCACTTCACCACCAGCGCTGATGGCAAAAAATGGACTGTCGGCGCGGAGATGCCCTTCGTGAAGGGCTCGAACTCCAAGCCGACCTTCGACAAGTTTGGCGATGTCTATTACCTCGGCTGGCAGGACGCTGAGGTGATCAACGGCGACCGCCGCACCATCTTCAACATCGACATCTCACGCGATGGCAAAACCTGGGAGCGCAAATACCGCTTCGTCACACCCTATTCATTCCAGTATCCCACGCTGCA
>JBEBHC010000187.1:0-5265 GCA_040081185.1 Devosia sp.
GGATTGCGCCACGCGATCTCCACGCCCAAGCGCTCCCCTCGCTCTTTCGCAAGGTGCTGGCGGTGGAAGGGCTTGACCGGCCCTAGTTGCCGCTAGACCCAGTGCGGTTGGGCCAGCGAGCCCGCTTGGGATCGCTGGGACAGAGCCAAACAAAATGCCGCCGGCTCCCTTCTGGGCGCCGGCGGCAGGACTGCCTGAAGACTGGAGGTCTACGGTCAGGCGCTAAGCTTCTCCATATGCGCGCGCATATCGGCGCGGAGAGTATCTATGGGCTGCAGGCTGCCATTCTGGTTGGTGTGCCAGAAGGTCCAGCCGTTGCAGGCTTCGGCGCCCTGGACGAGCGCACCGACGCGATGGATTGAACCGGAATGGGGACCGGAGGCGAGCGTGCCGTCGGCCCGCACCATGGCGTTCCAGCGGCCGCGTCCGTCGGTCAATTCCGTGCCGGGCATCACGATGCCCATTTCGACCAGCGAGCCGAACGCCACGCGCGGCGCCTGCCGCTTGGGAACGGTCGTTTCGAGCGCCTCGCCGCTCAGCGGCTTGATCGCCGCAATGCGCTTCAGCGCCGCCGCGATATAGGTGTCCTCGCGATCGATGCCGATGAAATGCCTGCCGAGTTTCTTGGCCACGGCGCCGGTTGTGCCGGTGCCGAAGAACGGGTCGAGCACCACGTCGCCCGGCTTGCTCGTCGCCATCAGGATGCGGTGGAGCAGGGCTTCCGGCTTCTGCGTGGGATGCACCTTGTCACCTGCGCCGTCGGTCAGCCGCTCGCCGCCCGAGCAGATCGGGAACAGCCAGTCGCTACGCATCTGCGTGTCTTCGTTGGCCTGCTTCATGGCCTCGTAGTTGAACGTCACGCGGCTCTTCTTGTCGCGCGCGGCCCAGATCAGCGTCTCGTGAGCATTGGTGAAGCGCGTGCCGCGGAAATTCGGCATCGGGTTCGCCTTGCGCCAGATCACGTCGTTCAGCATCCAGAAATCGAGATCCTGGAGCGCCGCTCCGACGCGGAAAATGTTGTGATAGCTGCCGATCACCCAGAGTGCCCCGTTGGGCTTCAGGATGCGCCGCGCCGCCGCAAGCCAGGCGCGCGTGAACTGGTCGTAATGGGCAAAGCTCTGGAACTTGTCCCAGTCGTCGTCGACGGCGTCGACCTTCGACTGGTCTGGGCGTGTCAGCCCCTCTTCGAGCTGGAGATTATAGGGAGGGTCAGCAAAAACGAGGTCAACCGAGCCGGCCGGCAAGGAGTTCATATGATCGATGCAGTCGCCGACAAGAATGGTGTCGACGGGCAGCATCGCCCTATCCGCATCGGCCGAACGGGCCGTACGCGCGGTACGCAACATACTCGTAACCCTAACGCAGCACTAACCCGCCCGTTGTATCCGGCGCAGGGTTAAAGCCGATTTAAGTCAGAGGGTTACGCAGACATTAACAGGCATGCTCTCAACCTCTTTCCTCTCCCGTTTACGGGGATTGTATCGGCGGAGCGGATGGAAGGGGCGGCGGCTCGCGCTGAGTAACGGCGTTCCACCGCCGCTACGCCACCATCGCCGCGCGCTTCTTCCCGGCCTCGATGCACGGCGCAAAGTCCATGCGGTGGAACCGGCCTGGTCCATGCAAATCGAGTGCAGCGAAATGCGCTACGGCGGAATAGCCCTTGTGGCTCTCGAAGCCATAATGCGGCTCTTCGCAATGCATGATCGCGCACATGCGGTCGCGCGTCACCTTGGCGACGATCGAGGCCGCTGCGATCGAGACACTGAGCCCGTCGCCACCGACGATCGCCTCGCCTTTGCAGGGCAGTTCCTTTGGAACGATGTTCCCGTCGACCAGCACATGGTCAGGCCTCACAGCCAGCCCGAGGATGGCCTGTCGCATCGCCCACAATGAAGCGTGGAGAATGTTGTAGCGCGCAATGATGGTCGGCGGCGCCGCCACCACGCTCACTGTCGCCGATGCCATGATCTGTTCGTAGAGCTCTTCCCGCGCCTTGGCCGTCAGCCGCTTCGAGTCGTTGAGCCCATCCGGTACCCTGCGCCGGTTGAGCACCACTGCCGCCACCACCACCGGTCCGGCCAGCGGTCCCCGGCCCACCTCGTCCACCCCGGCCACGATGGTCGCTCCACGCCGCACCGCCCGCTTTTCGAAAGCAAGGTCGGGGGCAGGGGTTTCGGGCGAATCGATAAGCATTGCGGGACAATGCGCGCGCTTTCGATCACGCGACAAGCCGGGCGGAGTGTCTCAGCCGCTAGAACAGGCTCATCTGGCCGTCTTCCACCCGCGGCGGCACGAACAGGTCCGTCCGCAGCGCCGGCAGCCGCTTGTTCAACCCATAGCGCTCGCGCGCCTTCTCCATGCGCTGCTGCATCAGTTCGGCATAAACGCCCTCGCCGGTCATCCGCTTGCCCCAGGCCGCGTCGTAATCCTTGCCGTCGCGCGTATCGCGCACCAGGCTCATCACGTGCTTCACCCGGTCCGGATAGTGCCTCAGCATCCATTCGCGGAAGATTTCGCGCACCTCGCCCGGCAGCCGCAGCAACACCATTGCCGCCCACTGCGCGCCCTGCGCCGCGCCTGCATCGAGGATGCGCTCCATCTCCATGTCGTTGATCGCGGGGATCATCGGTGCCGCCATGATCCCCACCGGTACCCTCGCCTCGTGCAGCAGCCGCACCGCCTCCAGCCGCTTGGCCGGCGTCGATGCGCGCGGCTCCAGCTTGCGGCTGAGGATGTGATCCATGCTGGTCACCGACAGGCCGACACCCACGAGGTTGAGCTTTGCCATCTCGGTTAGGATATCGAGATCGCGCACCACCAATGCGGACTTGGTCGTGATCGTCACCGGATGCCGCGTTTCCAGCATCACTTCGAGGATGCCGCGCGTCAGCTTGTGCTTGCGCTCGGCCGGCTGATAGGGGTCCGTATTGGTGCCCATGGCAATCGGCTTCGGCTTGTAGCGCTTGTCGGCCAGCTCCTTGCGCAGCAGTTCGACCGCGTTGACCTTCACGTAAATCTGCCGCTCGAAATCGAGCCCGGCCGACATGCCGAGATAGGCATGTGTCGGTCGCGCGAAGCAGTACGAGCACCCATGCTCGCAGCCGCGATAGGCATTGATCGAGCGGTCGAAGCCGAGATCGGGGCTTTCGTTGCGCGTGATGATCGTCCGCGCGCGTTCGATATGCTCCACCGTCTCGAACGGCTTCAGGTCCTCGACCTGGCCCCAGCCGTCGTCCACGGCCTCGCGGCTCTCCTTGTCGAACCGGCTCTCCTTGTTGGTCTGCGCGCCGCGTCCGCGATTGCGGGCAGGGTCCAACATCCGCCGGCCGATCAGATCGCCATCACGCGTATCCTTCAGCTTCACCAACTGCTCGAAATTCGGCGCCGTCTGGATGCTCATCTCTGCCTCGCGGCCGATATGGGGATCAATCGGCCAAGTGTTAACGGGCGTTTAGCACTAACACGCAAAGGAGAACAGAACAAGAACAAAGCTAGTGTCGCTTGAAGTACTGCACCTCGCGCTCGTGCTTTTCGGCACCAGCGCGCGTCTCGAACGTCCCCAGGTTCCGGCGCTTCCCGGTCTTGGGATCGGTCTTCTTTGAATAGAGCCGGTACTCGCCGGATTTGAGCTTGCGGATCATTGCCGTTCTCCTTTGCGAGGAGAACGCGGCGTCGAAATCAGCGTTCCGGCCGGACCAGCGGCAGGAACAATTGGTCGATGATTTCCTCGATCGTCTTGCGGGGCAGGGGCTTCAGCGTCATCAGCAATTCGTGCCGCATCAGGTCGCTGGGCAATGTCCTGACTCGCGGCGTCAGTTTGCGGGGATCGATCTCACCCCGTTTCACAGCGCGCTCGAAGATCTCCTCGAGCAGCATGCGTCGGCCCGCCAGAACCTCCTGGCGCATCTCGGCGAAGTCGGTGTTCGCCTCGGCGAAGAACTCGCCCATTTGCTGCATGATCACCACGACCACGCCGACACGGCTTTCCGATGCGGCGGTCATCAGCGCGATGAGTTCGGCGCGCACGCTGCCCATGTCGGGTACGTCGAAGCTGACGCTGTTGAACTGCGCCTTGAGCGCTGCCAGCGCCAGATCGTGCCGGTTGGCCCAGCGCCGGTAGAGCACCGGCCGACTGGTCCCGGCGCGCGCAGCCACCCCCTCAATGGTGAAACGTGCGTAGCCCACCGCCGCCAGCTCGTCCCACGCTGCCTGCAGCAGCGCTGCCTCGAGCTCAGCTCCGCGCCGCCGTTCAACGATCTTCGTCATGTCGATATAAGAAACATAAACGTATCCTATTGCAAGCGCCATGCTGCCAAGTTAGATACATTCACGTATCTTAATCACGAGGTGCCGATGGCCAACTCAACCGAACCGCTCGATCCGCAAGTCCTCAAGCTAGCTTGCGTCCTCCTCGTCGGCGTGCTCGCCGTCGTCTTCGACACCACAATCGTCAATGTCGTGCTCGACCGTTTGGCCATGGACATGGCGGCGCCCATCAGCGTCATCCAGTGGGTCACCACCGGCTATCTGCTGGCGCTGGCGATGGCTGTGCCGGTCACCGGCTGGTTGTTTGATCGCTTCGGCGGCAAGACGCTGTGGATCGCCGCTCTTGGCATTTTCCTCGCGGGCTCGATCGCCTGCTCGCTCGCCTGGAATGCGGAGAGCCTCATTGCCTTCCGCATCGTGCAGGGCATCGGCGGCGGGCTGATGCTGCCCGTGATGCAGACGCTGCTGGTGCAGGCGGCCGGTGCACGAGCGCTGGGCCGTATCGCCGCCATCGTGGCGCTGCCGGCGCTCTTGGGACCGATCCTTGGCCCGGTGCTGGGCGGCTTTATCGTCGAGAGCATCAACTGGCGCTGGATCTTCTGGATCAACGTGCCGTTCTGCGTCGCCGGTATCGCGCTGGCCGCCTGGGTGATGCCGTCGATCCCCGGCGCGCACCGCCAGAGTTTCGACGCCATCGGCTTCCTCTTGCTCTCGCCCGGCATCGCGGCGGTGCTCTACGGCCTGTCGCGCGTCGCAGTCGAAGGCGGCTTCGGCGCCCTCGACGTTATCCTGCCGTTTGCCGCGGGGCTCTTGCTGGTCGGTACATTCATCATCCGGGCCGTCACGATGTCTGGCGCGCCGCTGGTCGATATGAAGCTGTTGCGCGTCCCCTCGCTCAGCGCCGCAACGCAGCAGTTGTTCCTGTCGGGCTTCGTACTCTACGGCGCCATGCTGCTGATCCCGCTCTACGCCCAGCAGGTGCTCGGCTACGGCACTTTC
>JBEBHC010000380.1:0-1332 GCA_040081185.1 Devosia sp.
AACCTCGACGAGCTCAACCGCGAGTCGCCGCTCACGCCGGTCTACTTCGCGCTCGACAGCTACGAGCTGTCGGCGGAGGCGCGCACCCAGCTCCAGGGCGGCGCCCAGGTGCTCAAGACCAACGCCACCTGGCAGGTCACGGTCGAGGGCCACTGCGACGAACGCGGCACGGCGGAATACAACCTGTCGCTCGGGGAACGCCGCGCGCTGGCCGCCAAGGCGTACCTGGTGTCGCTCGGTGTCGCCGCCGACCGCTTGCGCACGGTGAGCTACGGCAAGGAATTCCCGTTCGATCCGGGCCACGACGACGCCGCCTGGGCGAAGAACCGCCGTGCCCACTTCGTCATCACCGCCAAGTGAGACGGGTGCGGCCGCGCTTTCTCGATCAAGTATGCTGACAACAGGTGCACCATGACCGTGACTGCCCTCCGCATCGCCCTCGTGGCCGGCTTCGTGGCGTGTGCTGTCTCTCCGGCGTCCGCCCAGCGGCGTGAACTGCAGCAGATGGCGGCCGACATCCGCATCCTGCAGGAACAGACGCAGCTCCTCCAGAATGCGCTCTCCGGCCTGACCGACGCGCTCAAGGCCGTCAACCAGCGCATCGACGAGCAGACCGGCCTGACGCGGAAGACCTTCGCCGACGCGAAGCTGCAGTCGGAGACGATGGGCAGCGACATCCGCGTCGTGCGCGAGCGGGTGGACGACACGAACGTCCGCATCACCTCGCTCTCGCAGGAGGTGGAATCGCTCCGCGACGCCATCGCCGCGATGCCCGTGCCGTCGCCGACGACCGACCCCGCGCTCGCGGGAGCTGCGGGGGTGCCCGGCGATCCGGCGGCACCGGCGACCGGCGCCACGCCGCCAGTGACGGGCGGTGCGCCGGCCCCGGGTTCGACCCCGGCCGCGCCCGCGCCGGCCGCGGGGCCGAATGCGATGTCGCCAAGCCGGCTCTACGATCTGGCCTGGGCCGATTACACCGCCGGCAACTATGACCTCGCCGTCGAAGGGTTCGCGAGCTACGTGCGGTCGTTCCCCAAGAGCGAATTCGCCGACAACGCGCAGTACTACATCGGCGAGAGTTACTATCAGCGCGGCAAACTGGCCGAGGCCGTCGATGCCTTCGGCCGCCTCATCTCGACCTACCCGCGCAGTGACGTGGCCGGGCAGGCGTATTACAAGCGCGGCCTCGTCTACGAACGCATGAACCAGCCGGATCGCGCCCGCGAGGCCTACGACTATCTCGTCAAGACGCTCGGCGACACCGACGCCGGACGCCTGGCCAAGCAGCGGCTCGACGCGCTCAATCGCGCCCGGCCACAGAAACGACCCGGC
>JBEBHC010000188.1:0-5237 GCA_040081185.1 Devosia sp.
GACTGAAGGATGTGCCAGACCATCGCAGCGCCGTGCTCATGGCGCGGCTTGCCCACGACGCGGCAGGCTTTCTTGCGGGGCTCGGGCAACTTGCGAGCAGTTCTTCGATCGATGGATTGCGCTACGCGCTCGCGTCGGGGGAGGTGATCCATTACCGGCCATCGGGCAACGCCCCGGAACTTCGCTGCTACGTCGAGGCCGGCACTCCGGAGCGGGCGGATGCCATGCTGCAATGGGGCCTGGAGGCTGCAGCGAAGGTCGTGCGCTAGCCGCGGAAAGCAATCCAGGCAGCGGCGCCGGCGAGGATAATTCCGGTGGACCGGTTCAACCGGCGCACGGCGCGCGGGCTGCTCATGAATTCGCGGGCCCAGGCGGCGAGGCCGGCATAGGCCAGGCCGATCACCAGCAGAACGATGGTCACGGCCAGCACCAGTTCGACGAAACCGAACCAGCCGATCGGCCGGTCGAGCGGGACGACGGTGGGCAACAGAGCAAGGTAGAAGGCGATGGTCTTGGGGTTGCCCAGGGTCAGCGCGAAGCCGGCGAAGGCGGTGCGCCACCATGGCTCGACGGCGCGTGGACTGAGTTGCTCCGAGCCCGGCTTGGCGGACCAGAACTGCCATGCGATCCACAGCAGGTAGAGCGCGCTGGCGATCCGCACGATGATCAGGACCGGCGCGAAGAGTTCAGCGATGGCCTTGAGGCCGAACATCGCCAGGGCAAGATAGGCGAGATCGCCGAACAGGATGCCGAGCACCATCGGCACCGCGGCCCAGAAGCCGCCACCCAGCGCCCGACCGACAATTGCCGCAACGCCGGGACCGGGCACGAGGACGGCTACGCTGTAGGCGATGGTGAAGGCGGCGAGCGTGAGCAGGTCCATCGGTTAGCCGGGGCAACGGGCCAGGATCGTCGGGTAGCCCTTGTCGCGGGTGATGACGAGGATGTCGGGCGAGGGCCGGTAGATCTGCACGATGCCGTTGACGATTGACATGGCGGTCACGCGCGCCTGGTCGAAGCTGCGGCCGGTCTTTTCCGGGCCAAGGCCGATTGCCGCGAGATAGGGGACGAGATCGGTGTGCTCGGCAAAGGTGGCGCCGGCGACGTAGGAGTAGACCTGCGTGAAGCTGCCGAGCGGCGTGTTGTTGCCGAACTCGGCAACGGCGGGCGAAACGAGCTTGATCGAGATTGGCGCGCCCGCGCAGATCCGGTCGCGGTCGGCGCCGTAACTCTCGACGCCGGTGCGCCCGTCGGGCCCATTGAGGCGGGCCCATTTGCCGACGGTCCCATCCATCGCAGTGCGGCCTTGGCCGCCGAGCAGGAAGTCGCTCTGGGAAAGCCCGCCCGCAAAAATCTTGTAGGCGCGCTCGGCCTGGTCGGGGACGGATTGGGCGGCTGCCGGCGAGGCAATGAGCGACAACACGAGCAAAAGGGCGAGACGACGCATTTCGGGCTCCGGCATAAATCGGGCGCAACCTAAGCGAGCGGCCGGACCGGCTCAATGGCCGAACGGCTTGTTTTGGCCGGCGCTTGCCGACATAAGACGGCAAATGGCCCGACAGGGCAGGACCCCGGACACCTGCGATGAGCGAGACACACCCCGATCTGACGCGGGGCTGGCAGCACTATCGGAGCGCGAGGTACGCCGAAGCCGAGCAGATTGCGGCCGCATTGCTGAAGCAACAGCCCCGGAGCGCGTCGGCACTCACATTGCACGCCATCGCTGCGTGGAGCCAGGGAAAGCCGATCGAGGGTCCGCTTGCGGAGGTCCAGCGGGCAGTGAAACTCGCGCCGGACGACGGCGCCATCCGCCATAACCTCGCGGCGCTGCTCAGCTCCAACGGCGACATTGCTGGAGGCAACGAACAGTACCGGCTGGCGATACAGCTCAAGCCGGACGATGCGCAGGCGTTTTACGCGCTCTCCATGAACCAGAAAGCGCTTAGCGAAGACGATCTCGTACGCTCGATGCTGGCGCTCCATGGCGAGGAGCGCCTGCCGCCGCTCGACCAGGAGCTCTTATCGTTCGCGCTGTCCAAAACCTATGACGACCTCGGCGACTACGCACGATCTTTTGCCTTTGCGGAGCAGGCCAATGCCATGGGTGCAAAGGCCCGCCCGTTTCGGCCCTTGGACTTGACCAACGACCGCGAGGACCTGCGCCGAATGGCTGCGGCGGACACCTTCCGCAAAATGAGTCACGCCAGCGCCGCACCTGACGATCAGGTCCTGATCGTGGGAATGCCTCGATCCGGGACGACGCTGGTCGAGTCCATTCTGTCACGGCATCCGGATGTCCTGGCGCAAGGCGAGCTGACGCAGATCGGCCAGATCGAGCAGATGGCGCGCAAGAGCAAGCCCAAGCTGGGACGCTATGGCGTTCTGCCGTTCCTGAGCACGCAGTTCATCACCAACGCGGCCGAGGCTATCGCGCGGGAAACGTCGCTCCGCGCGCGCGGCAAGCCCTATCGCGTCGCGACTGACAAACTGCCGGACAATACGCTGCTGCTCGGCCTCGTGTCCCGGGTGCTTCCCAAGGCGCGGATTCTCTATGTGCGCCGCCACCCACTCGATGTCGGCCTGTCGAACTACCTTCGCCGCTTCACCAACGGCAACGCGTTTTCATTTACGCAGGACGGCATTGGCCTCAAGACTCGTGTGGTCGCCGAGACGATGGAAACCTGGAAGCAGGCGCTCGACCTGCCGATACTCGATGTCAGCTACGAAGCCCTGGTTTCCGATCCGGAGCCGGAGGTGAGCCGAATGCTAGATTTCCTTGGTTTGCCTTGGGATGCCGCATGCCTCGATCCCACGCAGACGGGCCGGGCAGTCCTTACGGCAAGCCAGTGGCAGGTGCGCCAGCCGATCAACCGCGGCGCTATCGGCAGGTGGCTGCCGTACGAGCGCTATATTGGGCCGATGATCGAGGCCATGGGTGGCATGGCCTGGATCGAGGGTGAAGTGGCAGCTCAGGCCAGCGTCGCGAGCCGCTCGAACAGCAGGGCGTAGTAGCCATCGGCATCGCCGGAGCGCAGGTAGTTGACGTTCTTGACCCGCCCGGTAACGCCCCAATAGTCGACCACGGTCATGCCGCGCGTCAGCTCGCTGCTGGTTTCAATGGCGACATTGACGTGCCTGGTCTGGAATAGTTCTGGACGCAGCAGATAGGCGATCACCAGCGGGTCGTGCAGCGGGCCGCCGTCCGAGCCGTATTTCGAGATGTCGAAGCGCGAGAAGAACTCGAGCATCTCGGCGGTGGCGACGCCGGTGCGGTTGCCGAGCGCTCGGAAGCGCTCGATGCGCTCGCGGGTGGCGAGCATGAAATGGCTCAGGTCGAGCGGCGCCTGGGTGATCGGGACACCGGAGCTGAAGACCACGTCGGCGGCTTCCGGATCGACATAGATGTTGAATTCGGCCGCAGGCGTGGTGTTGCCACCTTCAAACAGGCCACCGCCCATCAAGACGATCTCCTTGACCCGAGAAACGATGGCCGGTGCCTTGACGAAAGCCATGGCCAGGTTGGTCAGCGGTCCGAGGGCGCAGAGGGTGACCGTGCCGGGCTCGTTCGCCATCAAGGTGTCGATGATGAAGTCGACTCCGTGTTGGGCCTCGAGTTGCTGTTTCGGTTCGGGCAGGGTGGGGCCATCGAGGCCGGTGCTGCCGTGCACGTACTCGGCGGTGACGAGCTTGCGCCGCATGGGCCGTTCGCTGCCGGCATAGACCGGAACCGAGCGGCCCGAGAGTTCGACCACCTTGAGTGCGTTGATGGCATTCTGCTTCAGGCCGACATTGCCGGCCACCGCAACGATCCCAAGAATGTCCAGCTCTTTGGGCGAGCCGAGTGCGAGGAGGATGGCGACGGCGTCGTCCTGGCCGGGATCGGTGTCGATAATGATCTTGCGGGGCATGGGCTTGGCCTCTTTTGCTTGGGCGTTGAATCCGGGGCAGCGATCGCCGCGGCTGGTTATTCTCATCCCGGCGCGGGGAACGAAAGCCCCCGCGAGCGATTGTTGGGGCCGGAGGGTCATTTGGCCAACAGAGCGTCATCGCGGCAACCCGCAATCCCACAAGGCATGACCGAGGGGCAATACGAGCGCCTTCTTGCCAATTCTTCACGCGTCGCAATGCTGCTGCTGGGTGCAGTGGCGTTCATCGTGGCTTTGCAGGCCGGAAAAGTGCTTCTTGCGCCGGTCTGCTTCGCCATCGTCATCGGGCTGATGTTCGGACCGGTCGCGGACTGGCTCGAGGGCCACGGCGTCCGTCCGGCACTCTCGGCTGCGGTTGTGGTGGTGCTGTTCATCGGCATTCTGTCGGTCGCCGTGATCCTGTTTGCGCGACCGCTATCCGAATGGGTGGCTCGGGCGCCGGAACTATGGGAGCGCCTGCGGCAGCAGTTGATGACGATGAAAGGGCCGCTGGAAGCACTCGCCGGTTTCCAGGAGCAACTGCAGTCGATTTTCGGCAAGGGCACGGCTGTCGAGGTCCAGGTGCTGGACGGCGGGCCGGTGCAGGACATGGCCTTCATGGCGCCGTCGGTGCTGGCCGATGTGCTGCTGTTTTTCGCGAGCCTCTACTTCTTCCTCGCCACGCGCGAGCAGATCCGGGTTTCGGTGCTGTCGCTGTGTGTTTCACGCCGCATCCGGTGGCGGGTGGCACATGTGTTTCGGGATATCGAGGCGCAGGTCAGCCGGTTCCTGCTTTCAGCGGCGTGCCTCAATCTAGGGGTCGGCGTTGCGACCTCGATCGCCATGTGGGTGCTCGGCATGCCGTCGCCGCTGCTCTGGGGCGCGATGGCCGGGCTGCTGAACTTCATCCCATATGTCGGACAGGCGGTCATGCTTGCCGTACTCTTTATGGTGGGACTGGGTACCGAGCCGAACATGGTCGGCGTGCTGTTGCCGGTTGCGGTCTATGCGGCGATCAATCTCACGGCCGATCAGGTGGTGTTTCCGCTACTGGTGGGTAAGGCGCTGACACTCAATCCGCTGTTGATCCTTCTCTCCATCGCCTTCTGGATATGGATGTGGGGGCCGGTGGGTGGGTTTGTCGCCGTGCCCTCGCTGCTCGTGCTGCAGTCAGTCGTCGGGCATATCCTGCCAGGGCGGTCGGTGTCGCCGCGGCGGATCAGGCGAAATGTCATCCGGGCCGCGACCCAGGACGCCGAGATTTCGGCGCCGAATCCACCGCCACCGCTTCCTGATCCGGTTCCGCAACACGAGCCGCCGGCTGTGGCGAAC
>JBEBHC010000381.1:0-1326 GCA_040081185.1 Devosia sp.
TCACTACCGAAGTGGGCCAGCACCAAATGTGGGCGGCGCAGTTCTTCAGGTTCGAGGAGCCGAACCGCTGGATGACGTCGGGCGGCCTCGGCACCATGGGCTATGGCCTGCCTGCCGCGGTTGGCGTGCAGATGGCGCATCCCAAGGCGCTGGTTGTCGATATCGCGGGCGATGCCTCGGTGCAGATGACCATGCAGGAAATGTCGACGGCAGTTCAGTACCGCTTGCCGATCAAGATTTTCATCCTGAACAACCAGTACATGGGCATGGTGCGGCAATGGCAGCAACTGCTCCATGGCAACCGGCTGAGTGAAAGCTATTCGGAATCCCTGCCGGATTTCGTGAAGCTGGCGGAAGCCTTCGGCTGCGTTGGCCTGCGGGCCGAGAAGCCCGCCGAGCTTGACGACAAGATCAGGGAAATGATCAAGACGCCGCATCCGGTATTGTTTGATTGCCGCGTTGCAAGTCTTGCCAATTGCTTCCCGATGATCCCGTCGGGCAAGGCGCATAATGAAATGCTGCTGGGCGAAGACGTGTCCGACGCGGAAGTCGGCAGCGCCATCGACGCCAAGGGCAAAGAGCTGGTTTGAGGAGAGAGACATGAACGCACATCAACAACCCACGGGCTCGGCCTATTTTCTCGACACCTCGAAAAAGACGGTGGAAACCCACACGCTGGCCGTGGTGGCCGACAACGAGCCGGGCGTCCTGGCCCGGATCATCGGCCTGTTCGCGGGCCGCGGCTACAACATCGACTCGCTCACCGTCTCGGAAACGATCCATGACAGGCATGTCTCGCGCTTTACCATCGTGACCACTGGCACGCCCGCCGTCCTCACCCAGATCAGGCACCAGCTTGAGCGCATGGTGCCGGTGCATTCGGTGGCCGACCTCACGGTGCAGGGCAATTCCATCGCACGTGAGCTTGCCATGGTGAAGGTTGCCGGCAGCGGCGAGAAGCGCATGGAGGCCTTGCGCCTGGCCGATGCGTTCCGGGCCCGCGTGATTGATGCGTCCACGGAGAGTTTCATTTTTGAAATCACCGGCAAGCCCGACAAGGTCGACCAGTTCATCTCGCTGATGGTGCCCATCGGCCTGGTCGAAGTCTCGCGCACCGGCGTTGCCGGAATCTCGCGCGGACCTGAGGGGATGAAGGTTTGAGTGGTATTTCCTTCCCCACGAAGGGGGAGGGGATTCAAGTGGTCTGACATTATTTATTAAAACCGGACTTTCCAGCATTCCATTGCGCGCCTACATTCCGGCGCCATGAGTTGCAAGCTATCCGTAAACGTGAATGCCATTGCCTATCTGCGCAACCGGCGGAAC
>JBEBHC010000189.1:0-5235 GCA_040081185.1 Devosia sp.
TGCTCAGCCACGTGTCGGGATAGCCGTCGAAGCTGTCGGTTTCCTCGACGCTGGTGATGGCATCGAGCAGGTGCCGCGGCAGCGGGTAACCCGGCTTGGCGCCCTTGAACCCGTGCGTCAGTTGCGGCGCGAGCGCCACCATCTGCTCGACGATGCGCGTCACGTCATCCTTTTCGAAGCGCTTCTTCGAAAAGGCCGTGAAGAACACGGTGTCCCGGCCCGCGTAGAGGAACCACTGGAAATTGGTGAACAGCGCCTGCGGGTCGTCCTTGACGGCCTCAAACGCGAGATCGAGCGCGGCAGCGTTGTCGCTGGCAAAGCTCGAGGACGAAAAACTCTTCATAAACGCCCCAATACGCGGGTTACTGCCCGCACTTCAAGCCATTCGGCCCTTGCGGGTCAACATTGACGGGCGCAAAAGGCGTCCGGCGCGGCATTTCTGCCGCGCCTTTTGTTCCGTAACCCTAATTGCCACGAATCGTTCCTCTCATCCTCGCCGTCGCCTTGTTCATGGAAAACATGGACTCGACGGTGATCGCTACCTCCCTGCCAGCAATTGCCGCGGATTTAGGGACCAGTCCGATTGCGCTGAAACTGGCCCTGACGGCCTATTTCGTGTCGCTGGCGGTCTTTATTCCCATTTCAGGGTGGATGGCCGATCGCTTCGGCGCGCCGTTCATCTTCCGCAACGCGATCATCATCTTCATGATCGGCTCCGTGGCCTGCGCCTTTGCCAACTCCCTGCCCTACTTCGTCGGAGCGCGGTTTCTCCAAGGTGTCGGCGGGGCGATGATGACGCCGGTGGCGAGACTTGTCCTGCTGCGGGCGACGCCGCGCAACGAGCTGGTGGGCGCGATGGCCTGGCTCACCATCCCCGCGCTCGTCGGGCCCATCACCGGCCCGCCGCTCGGCGGGTTCCTCACCACCTATGCAAGCTGGCACTGGATCTTCCTGATCAACGTGCCGATCGGCATCATCGGCGTCGCTCTCGCGGCCCGCTTCCTGCCCAAGTCCGAGTTGCGCGCGCCGCGGCCCATCGACATCACCGGATTCATCCTGTGTGCGATCGCTTTCTCCGGTATGATTTTCGGACTGTCCGTGATCAGCCTTCCCGCCATCCCGACGATCACCGGATACGCCGCAATGGCGGTAGGCGCAGTTTCGATGGTGCTCTATCTGCTGCATGCGCGGCGTACAGAGTTCCCGCTGCTCGACCCGGCGCTGTTCCGCGTGCGCCTGTTCCGCTCGGCGGTCATTGGTGGATCGTTCTTCCGCATCGGCATGGGGGCCTTTCCATTTCTCCTGCCACTCATGCTGCAGCTGACTTTCGGTCTCACGCCGTTCGAATCCGGCCTGACGACATTCATCGCGGCGTTCGGTGCAATTCTTTCGAAGTTCGTAGCCGAGCGCGCCTATGCGAGTTTCGGCTTTCCGCGGATGCTCACGGCTACTGCGATCATCGGCAGCGTGTTTCTCGCCGTGAACGGTTTCATCACGCCCGGCACACCGCACCTGGTCCTCATGGGATGCCTGCTCATCGGGGGGCTGGCGCGCTCGTTCTTCTTCACCGGCGTCAACGTGCTCGGCTACGCCGATGTCGGTGAGGCCGAGGCGAGCCAGGCGACAGCCATCGTCGCGGTCAGCCAGCAGATCAGCATCGCGCTCGGTGTCGCGCTTGCCGGCGGCTTGCTCGAGTTCACCTCGTCGCGGCACGGGGGCGACCTGACGCTCACCGACTTCCATATCGCCTGGTATGTCGTCGCGGCGGTGGCGTTGCTGAGCGCCATTCCCTTCCTTCGCCTCCCGCCCGATGCCGGGAGCAGCGTTTCCGGCCATCGCATTCCCGCCCAGCCGAAGGGTGAGGTTTCGGTGTGACACTGGGCCGGCTGACGCCGCTGATCCTCGCCGTCGCCCTGTTCATGGAGAACATGGATTCGACGGTGATCGCCACGTCGCTGGCGGCTATCGCACACGACATCGGCAGCGAGCCGATCGCGCTCAAGCTCGCGCTCACGGCCTATCTCGTGGCGCTCGCCATCTTCATTCCGATTTCGAGCTGGATGGCGGATCGCTGGGGCGCGCGGAATGTGTTCCGCGTCGCCATCCTGGTGTTCATTGCAGGCTCTGTGGCGTGCGCCATCTCGAACTCGCTGGCCACATTCGTCGCGTCGAGGTTCCTGCAGGGCATGGGCGGCGCGATGATGACGCCGATCGCTCGGCTCGTCTTGGTTCGGATCACGCCTCGCAACCAGCTCGTGGACGCGATGGCGTGGCTCAGCATCCCCGGCCTGATCGGTCCGATACTCGGCCCGCCGATCGGTGGCTTCCTCACCACCTATCTCAGCTGGCACTGGATCTTCTTCATAAACGTGCCGATCGGGCTCATCGGCATCGTGCTGGTCAGCCGCTTCCTGCCCGAGTTCCATCGCAATGCGCCGCGGCGGATGGATTTCACCGGCTTCTTACTGTGCGGCATCGCGTTCGCCGGCTGGGTGTTCGGCATATCGGTGCTCACCCTCCCCGCCCTCCCCGCTTCATTCGGCTACGCTGCGCTGGCAGCCGGAACCGTGGCGGCCGCGATCTACCCGTTCCACGCCCGGCGCACTGAGTATCCGTTGCTCGACCTCAGGCTGTTCCGCGTGCCGAGCTTTCGCAGCACGGTGTTCGCCGGTGCGTTCTTCCGTCTCGGCACGGGCGCAATGCCGTTCCTCTTTCCGTTGATGCTGCAACTCGCGTTCGGACTAAACCCGTTCGAGAGCGGTGCCATCACCTTCGCGAGCGCTGTAGGTGCATTCGCGGCGAAGTTTGTCACCGAACGGATCATCCAGACGGTCGGTTTTCGCACCGCACTCATCGGCTCGACCTTCGTCACCGTTCTCGGCGTCGTTGCGATGGGTCTCTACACGCCGCAGACCCCGATTGCGCTGATGATGCTGCTGCTGGTGGTCACCGGCTTCTTCCAGTCGATCTTCTGGACCGCGCAGAACGCTTTTGTCTTCGCCGATGTCGATGACAAGGATTCCGGCCAGGCCAATGTGATGAGCCAGGTCGGGGTGCAGCTCACGCTGGCATTCGGCGTCGCCGTTGGCGGCGGGGCACTCGAGGCGGTGCGGCTGCTGCACGGCGGCGAGCCGCTACTCGGCGATTTCCACTTCGCCTTCTACGTCATGGCCGCCTTCGCGCTGGTGTCGACGGCCATGTTCGCGCGGCTGCCCAGGCACGCCGGTTCGAACGTCTCAGGCCATGGTGGCGGTGACCTGCACTAACCCTTGAAGCCTTTGGCGACGAGATAGGTCTCGGCGCTGCCGCTGCGGCTAGCAGGCGGCTTGGCGTGAATGGTTGTGGCGAAGTGCTGCTTCAGCAGATGCAGCAGCTCATGCTCGGTGCCGCCCTGGAACACCTTGGTGATGAAGGCACCGCCCGGAGCGAGCGTCTCGATGGCGAACTGCGCCGCCATCTCGACCAGCGCCATGATGCGGATGTGGTCGGTGGCGCGATGTCCGGTGGTGGGCGCCGCCATATCCGACATCACCAAGTCGACCTTGTGGCCGCCGAGCGCGTCGATCAGCGCCTGCGGCGCGTCCTCGTCGGTGAAGTCCTTCTTGAGCAGGATCACGCCATCGATTGGGTCCATGTCGAGGAAATCGATGCCGACGATCAGTGGCTGCTCGGCCGTGGTCCCGACGATCGGCGCTGCGACGACACACCAGCCGCCGGGGGCGGCGCCGAGATCGACGATCCGCATGCCCTTGCGCAGCAGCTTGTGTTTCTCGTTGAGCTCGATGAGCTTGTAGGCGGCGCGCGACCTGAGGCCCTCGGCCTTCGCCTTGGCAACATACGGATCGTTGAGCTGGCGCTGCAGCCACAGCGTCGAGCCGATCTTGCGGCCCTTCGAGGTCTTGACTCGCACCTTGAGGTCGCGGTCGGATTTGCGGCCCGTGCCGCCGCCCATATTGGTGGTCTTGACCATCAGGCCCTCGCCATGTGCCGCCGGCCCATGCCGCGGTCTTCATCGATCAGCGAGATGAGGATACCCTCGCGCAGGCCGCGGTCGGCGACGCGCACGCGCTCGGTCGGCCATTCGCGGCGAATGGCCTCGAAGATGGCGCAGCCCGGCAGCACGAGATCGGCCCGATCTCGCCCGATGCAGGGATGCGCGACGCGCCGGTCGAACGGCATGGCGAGCAGCGCCTTCATCGTGGCGTCGACCTCGCCACGCGACATCCAGAGCCCGTCCACCTTTTGACGCTCGTAGCGCTCAAGCCCGAGGTGGAGACCGGCCAGCGTCGTCACCGTGCCGGAGGTTCCGATGAGATGCACCGGATGTTCGGCGATCATCTGCTTGAGCTTGCCGCGCCCACGGAAGTCGCGGAGCTGATCGGCGACGAACGTCACCATCGCCTCGAATGTTTCGTTGGTGACATCGACGCCGCCGAAGCGCTCGGCGATGGAAACGACTCCCACTGGAAGCGACTGCCAGGAGCGGATCGACGCCGCCATCCTGCCCTGCCGCTTCGGGCGGCCACCGCGGAAATCGAGCCAGGCGAGTTCCGAGGAGCCGCCGCCGATATCGAACATCAGCGCACCGGCGCTTTGGACTTCGATGAGATCGGCGCAGCCGGTCACCGCCAGCGCCGCTTCGGTCTGGCGGTCGACGATTTCGAGATCGAGGTCGAGTTCCGTCTTCACGCGCGCGATGAACTGGACGCCGTTCGCCGCGGCACGGCAGGCCTCGGTGGCGATGAGGCGCATCCGCGCCGGCTCGTGCTCACGCAGCTTGTTGCGGCACTGGCGCAGCGCCTCGATGGTGCGATCCATCGCAGCGTCGCTGAGCCGTCCGGAGGTCGAGAGCCCTTCACCGAGGCGGACAATGCGCGTGAAGCCATCGAGCACGCGGAAGCTCTGTTCGTGCGGGCGGGCAATCAGCAGGCGGCAATTGTTGGTGCCCAGATCCAGCGCGGCATAGACGGGTCCACGCGAACGTCGCGGCGAACCACTTCCATGCGTCCGCTTCTCCGCAATGCCCCCCGGGTCGCGAGACCCATTTGGGGCGTCAGGCCGCTCTGCCCTCGCGGGCGCAACGGCCTCCGCGCCGGATGGCGCGGTTGCGGCAGCGGACCGATTATCATCGGTCACTCGCCAACTCCGTTCCTGCGCGGTCGCAGATCCGGCATGGCCGGGCGCCCAATCGCAGCTTTGTTTCTCAGTCGGAGCCAACCTAGATCATGGCAGGAA
>JBEBHC010000382.1:0-1320 GCA_040081185.1 Devosia sp.
CGGCCGTTTCCATCGAGATCCCCACGGCTGAGGCGTGTCGGCGACCCCTCGTGCAGCCGCTGCCACGTCGGTGACGAGCCGGCATCGTAGTAGGTCCATAGACCGAGGGTCGAACCGAAGTCGATCGTGAGGTCAGCGACCGAATTCGACAGTCCCTGCGTGGTGAACTGCCACCACGTGCTCGCGTCCGCCTGTGTGTTGCCCGAGGCGTTGACGCCCCGCACCTGCCAAGAGTACGCGGTGTTCGGCGCGAGGCCGGTCAGCGACAGCATCGCCATGCTCTTGCCCGAGCCGGATTCGCCCACGATCGCCAGCGTCTCGCCGGGGCTCACCGTGAAGGAGAGGCCGTCGACCACGCGGCGCGGGCCGGCCGGCGTCAGGATCTGGAGATCGAGCACTCCTGCCGCTTCCGGCTTGAGCGCACAGGGATCAACGGGTCTGCATCAGCGACATCCGCAGGATCGAGCAAGCTATCGACTGGAAGTCCGCCCGCTACGTAGCAGAGAGGCATCGACAGCCTACTTTCGTGGATCTCCCAACGCCGCGAAGAACTCCTAAGCATGGCCGATGCGACTGAGGCATATGCAGCCGCCGACTAGGCTAAGACCAGGCTACGAATGCCTCAAACTAGGTGATGGTCATCATAATGCGCGACGGTCATCATGATGTGGTCGGGCGTCGTGGAGCCCATTCTGCGATGCCTGCTCGCGCGACAAGCCAAACAGCAGCGCTGCCGCGGCCAGAAGGAGGGCTGCAAGCAGATTGACGGCGGCTTTAGAGGTCAGGCGCGGCAATTGGAGTTTTGCCCCCGACTTGTTCGCCATCGAGATGCTTCGCGACGGACGCGGCAACAGCGCCACGAGACGGGCGGCGGCCGCCGCGCTGTCGATCTTTCCCGATGACATCGCGGGCACGCGCGCGATGGTCCCCGAGCCTGCTACCGCCACGCCGTGATAGCGGCAGGCGACGCCGGTCTCGTGCACCTCGCCGCGCGACAGCGGTGCGCCGCGATGCGGGCAGAAGTCCTCCAGGCACGCGAGCGTGCCGGAGGGCTCGCGCCACAAGACGAGTTTTTGCCCGAGCGCCTTCACGCCATGCGGCCGGCCCGGCTGCACGTCGATGGACTTCGCCACCGCGTACCACTGGCCGAGCAGGCCCTGGTTGACGCGGTCCTTGATGCGCTCCTTGATATCGCGGGTATCGGGCATGGGATTCTCCGTCGAAAACAGTGAGTGGAGAGTGGTCAGTGGTGAGTGGAGGAAGACCAACGTGTACTGTTGGCTCGACCTCCGATTCTCACGACTTCACCACTCACCACTC
>JBEBHC010000383.1:0-1315 GCA_040081185.1 Devosia sp.
GTCTTGGTTCCTGTAATGGTGCAAATCAGAAGCTCCTTTACAACAGCACAACGGACAAATTCGAATGTGGAACCATCAGCGCAGGCGCATCAACATTCTCGACAGGTAACGTCCTCACGATTGGTGATGCTCGTTACCTCCGCCGCTCTGGTGGAACAATGACAGGCGCTCTCGTTGTCGACATTACGGGCGGTAACCCACAGACCCTCGGTCTCGACGTCAAAAACACCGTCTCTGGCTCACGTCTCATCGTTTCTGGTAACGCATCCGTCTCTGGTTCTCTGCTTGTGAAAAATAGTCTCACGAGCCGTTCTGTTATTTCGGGTGCTAGCATCGTCTCTTCCGGTAACGCCAACATCTTCGGCAACCTCACCTCACTACGCACTATCTCGGGTTCAAGACTCATCATTTCGGGTCACTCCAACATCTCCGGCTCTCTCCTGGTCAGAGGCGCTCTCACCAGCCGTTCTGTGATCTCAGGCGCAAGCATTATTTCCTCAGGCAACACTAATGTCTTCGGAAACTTCACGACACTCCGCACCATTTCCGGCTCTCGCCTTGTTGTCTCTGGTCACACAAATATTTCTGGAGCCCTTCTCGTTCGCAATAACATCACCACCCGCGGCACGCTCTCTGGTTACAACCTGACAGTCTCCCGCTCCGCTTCTATTTCTGGAACCCTTATCGTCAAAACAGGAATCACGAGTAAGGGCTCTGTATCAGGCTCAACCATCGACGGCTTTGGACTTGGTTCGTGTAACGGTGCTTCCCAGAAGCTTCTCTACAACGCAACGACGGACAAGTTTGAATGTGGAACCATCACTGCTGGTGCATCAACGTTCTCCACGGGTAACGTCCTCACGATTGGCGATGCTCGTTACCTCAGGCGCTCTGGAGGAACCATGACAGGTGCTCTCGTTGTGGACATCACCGGTGGTAACTCGCAGACACTTGGCTTGAACGTTCGAAACACGATCTCCGGTTCACGCCTCATCGTCTCTGGTCATGCCAACATCTCCGGATCTCTCCTCGTACAAATGAACATCATGACTCGTGGCTCGCTTTCGGGAGAAATTTTGTATGCAAATAAAATTCTCAGTTCGTCTGGTCTTCTCATGGTGACGCAAAAGCAAATCCGCGGCTCCGGCGCACTCGTTGTTGATCAGCGCGCAAATTCAACTGGTGCATTTATCTCCGTCAATAGTACGACGAATAAGAGCCCGGTTCTTGTACTTGAGAACAACCGCATCAGTACACAGTCGCCTCACATCATGTTTGGTTACAGGGGCACGTTCGATGTTAGTATGCGCCGAAG
>JBEBHC010000384.1:0-1314 GCA_040081185.1 Devosia sp.
GCGCACGACATGGGTGATGACGGTGACCCACGTGCACGAGCACCTCGGGCAGCTCATCGCCTACGCGCGCAGCAACAAGGTTACGCCGCCCTGGAGCACGGAGCGGCGCTAGCCCCCGAACTGGCGCAGGTGATGGTCCACGTGTTTGTGGATGAGCAGCCCCCAGTCGGTGTGCGACAGGGTGCCGAAGGCCGGATGTGGCACGAGGCCATGTGACTGGCCATCGAGCTGGCTGAAGGTCTGCTCGAAGAGCGCCAGCTCGCGCGCCAGCTCCGCCGAGGCCGACCGCGCGATGAGCTCGGGCGCCGTGGGCGCACTCTTCGGCATCGGCAGGTGGTGGATGATGAGGTAGCGCAGCGGCGGCCACTTGAGCATCGCCGGCGCCTTGCTCGTGACGGGCAGCTCGCCCGTGGCCATCCGGCTCGCTTCGTTCAGGTGCGCCAGCATGCCCGCCACGCTGAACTTGCCCCACTTCGCGGTGTGTTGCGGCGTGAGCGTGCGGGCGCGGGCGACCAGCGCGGCGCGGACGGCAGGATCCCAGGCGGTTGGCATGCCCGCATCCTACTCCTGAGCCGGCAGGCAAGGCACGCGGGCCTGGCGGGACGGTGCCTCCGGTGGCCCGAGGCGCCTTGCCGCCGGGCCCGCCGTCGAGTAGAGTCCCTCCTTCCAGCCCGGCCATCTCCTGCCAGGCGTGTCCGGAGGACCCTGTGATGAAGCGTCTGCTGCCGCTCGTCTCCACGATTGCCGCGCTTGCCGCCGCGGTCTCGTTCACGTATCCGTCGCTCAGCGCGCAGACGCGGGCCACGGCCACGAACGTGCCCGTCATCCCGCACGAAGCGGTGCCCAACTTCTTCAAGCACCCGCCCGGAATCTACACGGGCGAGAACATGGGCATCACCACCAATTCCAAGGGCAACATCTACGTGTACCACCGCGCCAACGAGACGCGGCTCTTCGAGTACACGCCCGACGGCACGTTCGTGCGCGAGATCGGTCGCCACAACTACGGCTTCTCGTTCGCCCACTCGGTGCGCGTGGATGCGGAAGACAACATCTGGGCGGTCGACGAAGGCACCGACATGCTGGTCAAGTTCAACCCGGAGGGCCGGGTGATCATGACCATCGGCCGGCGCGAGGATCCGATCCAGTCGATCCTCAACATGCCGGGCGGCGGCACGTATCACGGCCGCAACGAGAAGTACCGCTTCGGCCGTCAGACGGATGTGGCGTTCGACCAGCAGGGCAACATCTTCGTGTCGGACGGTTACTTCGATGCGCGGGTCGTGAAGTACGACAAGACGGGCCGCTTCCTGA
>JBEBHC010000051.1:0-19058 GCA_040081185.1 Devosia sp.
GCGCCGTCGACATGCGGCTCGACCAGCCGGAAGGCGCGCACGGCTCAGCATGCCCTTTCGTCGAGGCCGCCGCATGACCGATCTGCTCAGCGTCGAAAACCTCACCAAGACCTACACCCTCAACTCGGGCATCGGCGCTCGACTGGGACTGATCCCAAGGCGGGATTTCCGTGCCCTCGACGGCGTCAGCCTCACCGTTTCGCGGCAGGAGGTCGTCGGTCTCGTCGGTGAATCCGGTAGCGGCAAGACAACGCTCGCACGTAGCCTGGTGCGCCTCACTGATCCTGAGACCGGGCGCGCCAATTTCGACGGGCACGATTTGATGTCTGCCAAAGGCGACGAACTGCGCGAAGTCCGACGGCGTATGCAGCTGGTCTATCAGGACCCCTATTCTTCGCTGAACCCCAGCATCCGTATCGGCGATGCCATCTCCGAGGCAGCGCACGTCCATGGTTTCGCGCCGAGCCGCACCGACCGCGAACAGGTGGCTGTGGAACTGCTCCAAGCCGTTGGCCTGTCGCGCAACGATCTCAACAAGGTGCCCCGTCAACTCTCGGGCGGACAGCGTCAGCGCGTCGCCATCGCCCGCTCGCTCGCTGTGCGCCCCGATCTGCTGATCGCCGACGAAGCGGTGAGCGCACTCGACGTCTCCGTGCAGGCGCAGATTCTCAATCTCTTCGCATCGCTCCAGGCCGAACGGCAACTGGCGATGATCTTCATCACCCATCAGCTGGCCGTGGTGGCACAGCTCGCCCAGCGCGTTGCGATCATGTACCTGGGCCGCATCGTCGAAACCGGTGCAACTGCCGAAGTCTTTCCGCGGCCCGGCCATCCGTACACCGCCATGCTTTTGCGCGCACATCCCAGCATCGAGAGCGCCGGCAGGCCCCGCACTGCAGGTGCGGTGGCCAGCACCCCCGTGGCGATAGACATCGGCAAGGGCTGCCGCTTCCGCAATCGCTGCCCACTGGCACGCCCCATCTGTGCAGAGATCGACCCTCCCGCCATCGACCTCGGCAACGGTCACACCGCTGCCTGCCATTTCGCCCACGACGTCGCCGCCGGGGCACCTGAAACAATGTCCGCTTGAGGAATTCAGCATGACGTCGATGAAAGGCGTTCGCCTGGGTGTGAGTGACAACGGCCGATCCCTCACGGCAAATGGCGCCCCGTGGCTCTACGTTGCCGACACCGCCTGGACGCTGTTCAAGCGGCTCAACCGCGACGAAGTAGAGATCTATCTCACCAATCGCGCTGCGAAAGGCTTCAGTGTCATTCAGGCCTACGTCCTGCGCGGCTTGGAAGTGCAGAACCGCGACGGTCGCCTTCCGCTTGTCGATCGCGACCCGACACGCCTCGACGAAGGCTTCTTCGGCAACATCGACTGGATCGTGAATCGAGCCAACGAGCTCGGCCTGGCCATGGGCCTCGTCGCCACGCAGGGCGAGCATGTCAAGAAGAAGGTCAACGCCGAGCGCTTCAAGGACCGCGACGAACAGATCTTCAACAAGGACAACGCCTTCACCTTTGGCGCCAATCTCGGTCGCCGCTATCGCGACAATGCCGTCGTCTGGTTGCTCGGCGGCGATCGTTCGCCCTCGGCCGAGGATGTCGTTGTCTGGGACGCCATAGCCCGCGGCATGAAGCAGGGCAGCGACGGGCGCCACCTCGTGTCGTACCACTCGAGCGGGGCACATTCCTCGTCCGAATACTTCCACCAGTTCGACTGGCTCGATCTAAACACCGTTCAGTCGCGCCACGGCTCGGGCGACCCCAACTACGAATACATCGCGACCGACTACTCGCTCACACCGGTCAAGCCGACGCTCGACATGGAGTGCCGCTACGAGGACCACCCCGACGGGGCGCTCGGCAATCTGCGCGAGATCATGGCCGGCATGGTTGAACCCACTGCTCGGGTCGATGCATTCTCTGCGCGGCAGGCCGGCTATTGGGCGACGTTCGCCGGAGCTGCCGGCCACGGCTACGGTCACAACTCCATCTGGCAGTTGCACGACCCAGCCAATCCCGTCGACAGCCGCAAGGACTATTCTTTCCCGCTCCTGCCCCCCACAAAATCCTGGCGCGAAGCGATGGACGATGAAGGGGCGTTCGGCATTGGTCATCTCGCGACCCTCCTGCATGCCCGCCCCTGGCACGAGACCTTCCCGGACCGCGCTCTGGTCCGCTCGATGCAGGGACCAGGCGAAGATCGCACGCTCGGATTGACCGCTCGCGACGGTAGCTTCGCCATGATCTATCTCAGCTACGGAAATCCCGTACGCATCGACACCGACAGGATACGAGGTGATCACGTCGTTAGCCGCTGGTTCGATCCGCGGACCGGCCGGTTCAGTGGCCCCGAAGCCGTCCATGAACACGGCCTGCACGACTTCACGGCTCCATCCAGCGGTCGCGGCAATGACTGGGTGCTCGTACTCGAAGGCAGCAAGCGCGGTTTCGACCGCTGATGCGCCTCGACGGCAAGACAGCGCTGGTCACCGGCGGCGGCACAGGCATCGGCCGCGACATCGCCCTCGCACTGGCCCGCGCCGGTGCGACCGTCACGATCTGTGGCCGCAGGCGCGGAAGGCTGGACGAGGCCGTTGCCTTCGCCACCGCGTCGGGGCTGGACCTTTCCGCTGTCGTTGCCGACGTAACCGACGCCGCCAGCGTCGCAGCCTTGATGGAGGCCGCTTCGAAGCCAGCGGGCACAATCGATATTCTCGTCAACAATGCCGGAAGCTTCGGCGCGGTAGGCGCTCTGTGGCAAGTGGACGCCGAGGATTGGTGGAGCGATGTTACAGTCAACTTGCGCGGCGCAATGCTCTGCACCAAGGCCGTTCTGCCCTTCATGTTGAGCCGCAACGCCGGCGTGATCGTCAATCTCGACGGTGGCGGCGGTGCCGATAGTGCCAACCGTGGCGGCAGCGGCTATGGCGCCTCGAAGGCCGGCCTTGCGCGCCTTACCGAAACTCTGGCGCGCGAGTTGATCACCGAGCGACACGCGATACAGGTCTATGGCCTTTTTCCCGGACTCGTGCGCTCCGAGATGACAGAGAGCCTTGTCGCGACGCCGGAGCGCGCGCACTGGCAGAGCTTCGTCCAGAACGCCTTCGCAACAGGTGACTATCGCCCTGCCAGCGATGCGGCGAACGCGCTGCTGGCGCTGCTCGAGATCGGCGGGCCCGATCTCAGCGGCCGCACCTTCTCCGTCGACGACGACTTCACCGAGATCGCCCGCCGCCGCAACGAGGTTGCGCGCGACGAGCTCCGCATCATGCGGCTCAGGCCGCTCCCCAAGGACCATTGACATGCCCCTCACTCGCGCCGCCGTAAACGCCATCAGCGCCGATCCCGATGCACCGCACTTCTTCCGTTTTCGCGGCAAACGCACTTTGTTGCTCGCCGCCGCTGAGCACTACGGTTCAGCCATCAACAAGGGCTTCGACTTCGTGGCGTATCTCGACACGCTTGCCGAGCACGGAGCGAACTACACGCGTATCTATCCCGGTGCCTTGTTCGAAATCCCCGGCTACTTCGTCGAAGACAACGTGCTCGGGCCATCGCTGGAGGAGCTTATCCTGCCATGGGCTCGCAGCGACGTCCCTGGCGCGTCGCAAGGCAACAAGTTCGATCTCGATACCTGGGACGAGGAGTACTTCGCTCGCCTCGATGCCTTCCTCGAAGCGGCATCGCAGCGCGGCATCGTCGTCGAAATCTGTTTCTTCAACGCCATGTATGCCGATGGCTGGCCGCATCAGGCGCTGAACGCGGTCAACAACATTCAGGCCGAAGGCACAGCCGCGGTCGTCGATTTCCAGACGCTGAGCGACCCGCCGCTCAACCAGCGGCAGGAGGACTACGTCCGCGAGATCACGCGACGTGTAAACCACTTCGATAATGTGATCCTCGAAATCATCGACGAGCCGACGCTGTTCGGCACCGATGAAGAGCGCGCGTCCCACTGGATCAACCGCATGCTCGAAGCGGTGATCGACGAAGAATACCTGCTCCCCAACAAGCACATGATTGCGCAGCAGATCGTCGGCCAGTTCGGCGGACCGCTCGATTTCTCCGCCGATCCGCGCATCGCCGTCGCTACGGGGCAGTATGTGAGCCGCAACTACGGCAATCAGATTGGCGGGCAGGAACTGCTCGACAGCGTCTGGCGCTTCGACAAGCCCATTGAGATGAACGAAAGCGCCTACTTCCCCAACTGGTATGAGAAGGACGATCCCGTCTCCGCCGTGCGCGTCGACGCATGGGAGTTCGTTGTCGGCGGAGGCGCCGGCTATAATTGCCTCACCGCGCACTTCAACAACAAGAACCCGAGCGGCAAAGGCACCGACACCATCCGGTTGCTCGAAATGCTCGCCCAACTGCGCGCGTTTATGGAGAGCTTCGACTACGGGCGCATGCGGCCCTGGATCCCGATCACCGAGGCACCGGATACCGGCTTCATGCGCGGGATGGCCGAGGCCGGGCGGCAATACATGCTCTACATCCACCACTCGAAGCTCATTAAGCGCCAGCGCTACTACCCGTCTCCCGGGCACTACGAGAACGAATTTGCCATGGCGGTGCCGCCGGGCCGCTACACGCTGACTTGGATCGACCCCGCCAGCCTCAAGGTCATCGCGACCGAAACCGTCGATCACGACAGCCACGTGCTGAAGCGCAAAACCCCGCTTCACACGGTCGATATAGCCCTCAGGATCATCGTCGATTGAATTAGGGGTAACAGGTTTCAACCTGTTGACATTTGATGTGCCCTTTCGCAATGTCGGTGGGCCGGCAACTATCGCTCATCGCGATGCTCCCCTTGCCGGGATGGAGTGCCAATGCAGACCACTGCACATCGCACGAGCCCATCGCCCGGCGCTGAGCCGCGCCTTTCCATCCGCAATGTGACCAAGACGTTCCCCGGGGTGCGCGCCGTGGATAGCGTCACCTTCGAGGTGCTACCCGGTGAGGTACACGCCCTGATGGGCGAAAACGGCGCCGGCAAATCGACGCTGATGCACCTGGTCGCCGGCGTCTATGCGCCCGACGCCGGTGACATCGAACTTGATGGCCACTCGCTCGCCGGGCTCGATGAGCGTGGCGCGGCCGAGGCCGGCATCGCCATGGTGTTCCAGGAGCGCTCGCTGGTCGGCGCTTTGAGCGTCGCCGAGAACATTTTCGTCGGCCGTCAGCCCGCCAATCGCCTCGGCATCATCAAGCTCGACACAATGTTCGCCGACGCTCGCCGCGTGCTGACCGAACTCGGCGTCGATCTCGATCCGCGCCGCCGCGTCGAAACGCTGTCGCCCGGCGAACAGCAGATGGTGGAAATCGCCAAGGGTCTGTCGCGCGACCTCAAGGTGCTGATCCTCGACGAGCCGACGTCCTCGCTCACCATCAAGGAAGGGCGTCAGCTTTTCGATGTCGTCCGCAAGCTCGCGGCACGCGGCATCTCCATCGTCTACGTCTCGCATCGCATGGCGGAGATATTCGAGATCTCTGACCGGCTGACGATCCTCAAGGACGGCCGTGTCACCGGTGTCCGGGACACCGCCATTGTTACCGAGCGCGAAGTCGTAGCGCTGATGGTTGGCCGCGAACTCTCCTTCGCCCCCGACCCACGCCGTGTGCCGGCAGATGCACCCATCGTGCTGGAGATCAGCAACCTCGCCGCTGCCCCGGTTCTCGACGCAAGCCTCACGCTACGCCGCGGCGAGATCGTTTGCCTCGCCGGCTTGTTAGGCGCCGGCCGGACCGAGACATGCGAGGCCGTGTTCGGTGCACGGCAGGTGACCGCCGGTACGATCAGTATCAAGGGCCGGCCTTTCCGCCCGCTCAGCCCCTCCGATGCAATGGCCGCAGGCATCTCGATGCTCCCCGAGGATCGCAAGGAGAGCGGCCTGTTTCTCGACTTCGCCATCAGCGACAACGTCGCCGCCGCCAATCTTCAAGCCTACACCCATGCCGGCCTGCTCTCTCGGCGTGAAATGGTGGCGGTCGCGAAGGAATTCGTCGGTCGCCTGCGCATCGCGACACCCGATACCGAGCGCGACGTGCGCAGCTTGTCCGGCGGCAATCAGCAGAAGGTGCTGCTCGCAAAATGGCTGGCGCGAAAGCCCGAGATCCTCATCGTCGATGAGCCGACGCGCGGTGTCGATGTCGGCGCCAAAGCCGATATCTACCGCATCATCCGCGAGTTGGCCGCCGACGGCATGGCCGTCCTCGTCGTCTCGTCCGACCTGCCCGAGGTACTCGCGCTCGCCCATCGCATCGTGGTGATGGCCGAAGGCCGCACGGTCGGTGAGATGGATGCGACCGGTGCGACCGAACAAGCGATCCTCGAACTCGCCTCCCTCTCCACCGACAGACACCTGCAAGGGGCCACACCGTGACAACGACCACACCCGCCGAGCCCGAACTTGCCGGCAAGCGTGCGTCAGGCGGGCCGCGCGGCTTTTTCTACGCCATGCTCACGGATCGCCCTCGTCTGCTCGTCGTCCTGATCGCGCTACTCATCGTGTTCATGACCATCCTCGAGCCGCGAACCTTTCCCACCACCGGCAATGCCGCGGTAGTACTTCTCGACACATCGCAGACAGCCATCCTCGCCTGCGGCATGATGCTGCTGATGATCTCAGGCATGTTCGATCTATCGATCGGCGGCATTCTCGCCTTTTCCGGCATCATCGCGGGCATGGCCGCCAAGTTCTACGGCGTACCACCACTACCGGCCTTCATGCTGGGGTGCGTCTGCGGCACACTGCTTGGCGCACTCAACGGCATCCTTGTCACCCGTTTCCGCATCAACGCATTGATCGCCACGCTAGCGACCGTGTCGATCTTCCGCGGCGGCCTGCAGCTGATTTCGGGGTCGGGCGTCTCAAACATCGGCAACGGTTTTCAGGTCTTCGGCCAGACCCAGATCCTGGGCATCTACTCGCCCTTCTGGTTCATGGTCGTGATCGCCGCGATCTCGGCCTTTCTTGTGAGCCGCACTCGCTTTTTCCGGCAGGCCTACTACATCGGCGGCAACACGCGCGCGGCCAAGCTCTCCGGCATCAATGTCGACCGCACCGTGTTCCTCTTCTTCGTGCTCATGGGCTTTCTCGCCGGTCTCGCCGGCGCGCTGCTCGCCTCGCGCCTCAACACCGCAGTCGTCCTCGCCGGCCAGGGCGTCGAACTCAAGGTCATCACGGCCGTCGTGCTTGGAGGCGCTTCGCTCTCGGGTGGTGTCGGCACCATCCATGGCGCAGTCCTCGGCGTCCTTTTTATGGCTCTGCTGCAGAACGCCATGATCATCGCGGGCGTCAACCCGCTGTGGCAGCTCGTCGTCGTCGGCATCGTGCTCCTGCTCAGCGTCGGCCTCGACCAATTCGCTCGCGGCCGCAACCGCGTCTGACCGCCAGGGAGCCAACCACTACCATCAACAGGGAGACTGCAATGACCAGGACGACACTTGCCGCGATTGCGGCACTCGCCATCATGATTTCACCGGCGCTGTCCGATCCACCGGCCGGCATGGGCACGGCGATCGGCGATGCCAGCCGCGCCACCCAGGAATATGTCTGGATCTCGAACGCATCTAACCTGCCGATCTTCGTCGAGAAGGTCTATCCGGGCCTCGATGCCGCCGCGTCCGCGCTCAACGTCAAGGTGCGTATCGCGGGCCCGACTTCGGTCGATCTCGGCGCCTTCATCGCGACCGTCGACGCCGAGTGCACCGCGCATCCTGCCGGCGTCATTGTCGTAGGTGGCTGGGACGATGCGCTAGCGGCCGAAGTCGACAAGTGCATCGAGAAGGGCGTGCCCACCATCGTCACCGACGGCGACCTCGCCATGTCCAAGCGCCTCGCCTATGTCGGTACCAATTGGTACAATCTCGGCTACGCGCACGGCGAGTATCAGTGCCGATACCATCAGGAAGCGGGCCTCACCGAAGGCAAGATCGGCACCATCTCCTTCATCGCCGCATCCAACTTCCGGCAAGCGCGCCAAGGCCTGCGCGATGCGCTTGCCGCCAATTGCCCTGGTGTGACCGTGATCGCCGACGAAGAGTCGGGCACCAATGTCGAGCAGGTTGCCGCCAACACTGCCGCCATCCTTCAGGGCAACCCAGATCTCACCGGCATGGTCGGTTTTGACTCCGAGGCCGGCCCCGGCATTGTCCGCGCCGTTACTGAGGCGGGCAAGCAGGGCAAGATCATCATCACATCGAATGAAGCCGGCGCCGAGTTCCTTCAGACCATCAAGGACGGCACGGTGAAGATGATCAACATGGAGAAGTATGAAACGATGGTCTACTTCGCTCTGTTGTACCTCTACAGCTACAACAACGACCTCATCCGCACCTTCGGCCTCGCGCCGACGGCCCAGAACCCCCTGCCGACAGTAACCGATTCCGGTCTGGTGTTCGTGACGGCGGACAATGTCGACTCTATCCTCGCGGCGCGCGGCACGAAATAGCGTCGCAGACTTTGCGAAAGCGGCGGGGTGGAGCATCCTCCCCGCCAGTTGTTTTCGAGGACATCGAAATGCCCGGCGTCACCACCCCACCTGCCCCCGTTTCATTTTCTGAGTTCGAGGCCATGTTCGAGCGCCTCAAGAACTGGGGCAAATGGGGGCCCGAGGACGAGCGCGGCACGATGAACTATTTGACGCCCGACAAGATCGCGGCCGCCGCGCGGCTGGTGCGGTCGGGTCGCTCGGTGTCGATGTCGATCCCGATCAACAAGGTCGCCGGCCCCGATAATCCGAGCCCAGCTGTGCACCACATGTCATTGCTGCACGATATACCGATCTCGGAAAGCGGGCTCACCTTCGCCATGTGCTACCTCGGCATGGTGAGCCACGGCGATTGTCACACCCATGTCGATGCGCTGAACCATGTCGGCTGGAAGGGCCAGCTCTACAACGGCAAGCCGACCTCGACCCTGACCTCGAAGGGCTCCACCTGGGGCTCCATCACCGCCTATCACACCGGCATCGTCGGTCGCGGTGTGCTGATCGACGCAGCCCGTCACCGTGGTGTCGATTGGCTTGAGCCTGGCGACGCCGTGACGCGCGCCGAGATCGAAGCAATAGAGAAGGACATCGGCCTCACGCTCGGCGAAGGCGACATCCTGGTGTTCCGCACCGGTCATCATGCGCGGCGGCTGGCATTGGGCGGCTGGGACAACGATTATCCACCCAAGGGTGAGGGCAAGGCGGGCCTGCACGTGGACACGGTTCCTTGGATGCGCGAGCGCAAAATCGCGGCCTTCCTGCCCGACGGCGACGGCGAGACCGTGCCAAGCAATTGCGAGCACGTGCCCTACCCCATCCATGTCCTGCAACTGGTGGCAATGGGCATGCTGATTTCCGACAGCCTTCAGCTCGAGGACCTGGCTGCCGCTTGCGCTGCTGAGAGCCGCTGGGAATTCATGGTCGCAGGGCTGCCGCTGCGCTTGCCCGGCGCGACCGGATCACCGTGGAACCCGATCGCGATTTTTTAGCGGAATGGACGGCGGCTACCGCGCCGCCCAGTTCAGCCCCCGCCGCAGGATCGTCGCCATCTGCGGCACCTCGAGCTCCTGCGCCTTGTGGCCGAGCGACGAATAGAACACCCGGCCCTTGCCGTAGCGGCGCTTCCACACCACCGGCATCACTGTGCCGTCGATCCAGTAGGCGCGCTCGCCGTTGAACGTGGTGGTCGCCAGCACCTCGTTACTGGGATCGGTATGCATATAGTACTGCTCGGAACGATACGCGAAGCTATCGCCAAGTCCCGACATCACCGGATCGTCCGGCCGCGTGATGTCGACGCGGTAGTCGATGACATTGCCCGGATGCGCCACCCACTGGCCACCGACGATGAACTGGTACTCGGTCGTCTCACGGAACGAGTCGCCCATGCCGCCGTGATAGCCGGCCATGCCCACGCCACCCTCGATCACCGAGGCCAGCGCGCGCGCCTCCTCGATCGCAATTTTCGACATCGTGACGATCGGCACGATCAGCGAATAATCCTTCAGCGCCGGATCGAGAAAGGCTTCCGTCTTCGTCTCGACCCGGACGTCGAACCCGTCCTCGGTGAGCCATTTGCGGAGGACAACGGCCCCCTGCTCGGGCTCATGCCCATCCCAGCCGCCCCAGACAATCAATGCGTTTTTCATGCGTGATCCCTACTGCGAAAGTTTGCCGCCGGACAGCGAACCGGCAAGCGGCGCCGGCCGCTCCACCGTCGTGCCGATGTTGATCGATGTGCCGCGGGAAGCCGCTTCACCGACCGCCTCCATGACCTCGAGCACATGCAGCGCCAGCGCGCCTGATGCGCGATGCGGCCTCTTGTTGCGTAGCGCAAGTGCCATGTCGGCGAGACCGATAGAGCGGTAATTGTCGTCGGAATACGCCAGTCGCGGCCCCACCACATCCCAATCGCCGCCGCTCGACACTTCGACGTCGCCGTCGAAACGGTTCGGATCAGGTACCACCATCGAGCCCTTAGTACCGTAGAGCTCGATATGCGTGTGCCGGTGCGCCGTCACATCGAAGCTCATGGTGATCTGGACGATCGCGCCGCTCGCGAACTGCAGCAGTCCCGCCAGATGCGTCTCGACCTCCACCGGAATGACTTCGCCGGCGCGTTCCTTCGCCGTGATTATGCGCGTGTCCCGGGCGCGAGACGTCATGCCGGTGACCCGAGTCACCGGACCCAGCAGGTTCACCAGGTCCGTGATGTAGTACGGCCCCATGTCCAGCATCGGTCCGCCGCCTTTGGCGTAGTAGAATGCTGGGTTCGGATGCCACCGCTCGTGTCCCGGCACCATCATGAACGCCGTACCGCCGATGACAGTCCCGATCCGGTCCTCGTCCAGCGCCTGTCGTGCCAGCTGATGGCTGCCACCGAAGAATGTGTCCGGCGCACAACCGAGCAGCACGCCAGCCTCGGCGGCTGCATCGGCCAGCCGCTTGCCCTCGGCGAAGCTGACACCGAGCGGCTTTTCCGAATAGACGGATTTGCCCGCCGCGATCGCTCTAAGGCCGACTTCCACATGCGCCTTGGGGATTGTGAGGTTGAGTACGATCTCGACGCGAGGATCGGCCATCAGCGCATCGATGCCGACCGCCGGAATGCCGTACTCCTTGCTGCGCGCCTCGGCGGCGGCGGAACTCATGTCCGCCAGCGCCACGAAATCGAGGATCGGGAATTGCGCCGCTGCCTTGAGGTACGCACCCGAGATGTTGCCGAGGCCGATCACGCCGATACCAACGGGTTTGGGGGCCAAAATAGTCTCCTGGTCTATGTTGTTGCTGCGTGGTGGGCCTCAGCCCTTCACCGCCCCCTGGACGAGGGCGTCTTCCATGCGCCGGTTGAGGATGATGTACACGATGAACACTGGCAAGACGGAGATCAAGGTGCCGGCGCAAACCAAAGCATAGTCCGTAATACCCTGATTTCCCTGCAACGTTGGGAGTGCGACCTGCAGGGTGCGTTTGCCGGCATTGGCGCCGACGATCACCAGCGAATAGATATACTCGTTCCAAAAGCCGATGAAATTGAGGATCGCGATGGTGGCGATGCCGGGACGCACCAGCGGGACATAGACGCTCCAGAGAATCCGCAGAGCAGATGCCCCGTCGATGCGCGCACTCTCATCGAGGTCGCGCGGGACGGTGCGCATGAACTGGGCGAGGAGGATTACTGCCAGCGGCTGCGCGGACGCCGGGAGGTACAGGATCATGAACTCGCGATCATTGAACAGGCCGAGCTTTATGGCGAGCAGCAGGGTCGGGATCAGCGAAGCAAAACCCGGTATGAGGAAGCCGAGCGCGTAGATGCGCTCCAGCATCGTCGCCGCCCAGCCAGTCGATTTTGCCAACGCATAGGCAGCGGGTACGGCGATTACGAGCGTGACGACGACCGACGCGGCCGTGATGTAGGCCGAGTTGAGGATCGCTACACCGATATTGAGCCGCTTCCACACCTCGACCAGATTGTCGAAGCTGGCCGTGAACGTCGGTGTCAGCGGCTTGCTCAGGATTTCGATTGTCGGCTTGAACGCCGAAATGAACAGCCAGTAAAGCGGCAGCACCAGCATCAGCGCATAGAGGATCACCATAGCATAGCCGAGGACGATCCCCGGTGTGAACGGACTCGGCAAGCCGCGCTGCTTGTTCCGCGCCTTCACACCCGTCTCAATCACCTGCTCTGTTGTGGCATCGGCCATCAGTACCTCGCCCGCAGAACGCGCCGGATGATCAGCAATCCGGCGATACCTGCAACAAACAGCAGGATTCCCAGCGCCTGGCTGTAGCCCACGCGAGAGTCCGAGTAGCCAAAGCGGAACACCAGCCACGACAGCGTTTCCGTAGCGTCGCCCGGACCGCCCTGGGTAAGGATCAGGATCAGTCCTGCGGACCCAAACAATGTCCACAGGAACTGCAGCATCGTTAGCACGCCGAAATAGTCCATGGCGATCGGCAGAGCGACGTTCCACATCTTCTGCCAGTGTCCTGCACCGTCGAGATCCGCCGCAGCAAAAATGTCGGCATCGATAGCGGACAGGCGTGCCGAGAAAAGCACCCCATTGAAACCGGTCCCCGACCAGATGGTGATGAAGATCAATGCCGGCATTGCCGTCGCGGCATTCGCCAGCCAGGCGCTTCCGGTACTCCCGAACGTATTGAAGATTGCGTTGATCAGCCCGACCGGTCCCAGCACAGCGATGAACAGCATGCCCAGCGACGAAACCGAGATCAGCGCCGGAATGAACATGATCACCCGCAGCACGCGGTGCCCCGGCAGCTTCAGGTTCAGGAAATAGCCAAGCATGAAGCTGATCACCATCATCAGCGGCAGCGTTGCACCGAGATGGATGACGGTATTGACGGCGGCGTTGCCGACCCGTGGGTCGTGCAGCATCTTGGTGATGTTGTTCCAACCGGCCCATTTCGGCGTCGATGCGATGCCTTTCCAGTCGAGGAAGGCGATGTAGAACATCGCGAACAACGGGCCCACCGTGAACAACAGGTACCAAAGCAAAGAGGGCGCCGCGAACCAGAGCAAGCCCCGGTCGCGACGTCCTTTACCCGGCGGTGGAGGGGCCGCCACGGTGATCTCAGTCACGCGCTATCTCCCTGCGGCGCGCCCGGCACGAGCAACCACGTCAGAGCGTGTACTGCTCCTGCAGTTTCGCGCACAGGTCTTCGCCGGTAGCCCCCTTGGTTCCGAGGAACTCGCTGGCGATTGTCGGACCCCAGTCGGTGTTCGCCGGCAGATACGAGTCGGGCAGCACGAGGAACGATGTGTTGCTGTCGGTCACAGTCGAACCCTTGATCAGCAGCGGAGCATCCGACTTGGCTCCGGCCACTGCATCAGCTGTCGCATCGAGGATCTGCGATGCGTCGCTCACCCAGCCCTTGAGCACGTCAGGCGAGTACATGAACCGCATGAACTGCTTGATCGCATCGGCATTCTCGGCACCACGCTTGGTGATCCAGAAGCCGGCCGAGTGGCCATTATAGGCCGACGGCTTGTCGTACTGGCCGCCATCGGGAACCGGGAAGCCCGCGAGTTCGGTAGTCGCCGCAATCTCGGCCGGGGCATTCGTATAGGCCCACGACCCGGACGGCATCATCGCCGCGGCACCGGTGAAGTAGGCGTTGGTCATCTGGTCGCCGTCGTATCCCGCGACGTTGTCGACGAACACGCCTTCGTCGCGCATCTGGCCCAGCAGGTTCAAACCCTTCACCACGTCGGGATCGCACCAATTGCCCTTCGAGAACACCTCGGCGGCCTTCTCGGGCGGAAGGTATTGCTGGCCGAGCCAGGTGATGAAGTTCTGCGACGTCCAGTCCTTGCCGCCGATGGCGAAGGGCTGAATGCCTGCTGCACGCAATGCCTTGGATGCCGCCAGCAGTTCGTCGAAGGTCGCCGGCACGCTCTTGATGCCGGCTTTTTCGAGCAGCGCCGTGTTGTACCAGATCGGCCAGTTGAAACCGATGAAGGGGAAGCCGTTCACGCCGTTGGCGTTTGTCCAGTAGGCGATTGCACCGGGCTGGATGCTGTCCTTGAAACCCCAGTCGTTGAGATACGGCCCCACATCGACGGTGAGCCCGTCCGGTAGCCAGTCCACCGATGACGGCGTGAAATTGAGGATGACCATGTCGGCCTCTTCGCCCGCGAGTGAAGACGCCTCGAAGGTCGTGTCGACGTCGTCGTTGTTGACCTCCTGCACCTCCACGGCGATGCCGGTCTTAGCGGTAAAGTCGGCGATGTTCTTGTTGAGCTGGTCGCCCGTTGCGTTCCCTGTCGTCCACGACGACAGGATGGTGATCTTGCCATCGGCCAATGCGACCGACGGGAACGCCGCCGCCGCGACAATCGCCAAAAATGAAACTGCGGCGCAACCAGCGCGCCGCCTCGAGACAAAAGCGTCCGTCATGGTGATCTCCATCCCTGTGAATGGCCAAGTCTTGCTGACTTAACCGGTTAAGGTAGAGGGAACATCGGAACTACGGATGTGTCAATGTCCTCGATCAGACCGACGAGTTCTTCGTGTCCTGGACCGGCGCCGGGCCAGTGGATTGCCGCGCCACGAAGCGGGGATTGCGTGTCCAGATGGGCACCTCGAATCGCCTACCCTCGATCGCCTCTAGGAGCAGCTTCGCGGCCATCTGCCCGTCTTCGTAGGGATGATGGCTCACCGTCGAGAGAGCGGGATGCAGGTATTGCGACACAACCGTGTCGTCCCAGCCGACAATCGAAACGTCTTCCGGTATCCGCAACCCTCGATCGTACACCACGCTCATACCCGCAAGGGCCATCAGATCATTCGAATAGATGATCGCCGTGGGCGGCGCCTCGGCATCGAGCAGCGCCTCGGTTGCCACCCGCCCGCCAGGCGCGGTGTAGTCCGCCTCCACCCACCAGCCACCGTCGAGCCCGTGCTTGCGCAGCATCCGCTGATAGAGCTCGCGCCGCAGCAGCGCCGCCCCGCCTTCCTGCGGCCCAACCACCTGTGCGACAAGTTTGTGACCCAAGCCTGCGAGATGCGCGACTGCTTCGGTGATGGCGTCGGTCTCGTCGTAGAGCATGACGGGCATCGACGTATCGCCCGGTGGCCTGCCGAGGCTCACGAACGGGAGCCCGGAGTCACGTAGAAAGGCGAAACGGCCATCGTCGTTCTGAAGGTCGACCACGATCATACCATCCACCCGCCCCGCGCCCGCGAGCCGCTGATATGCGTCCGCCTCGGCGTCCGCGCGCGCGACTACCTCGGTCACCAGTGAGTAGGTCGAGGCAGACAAGACGCTCTGGATACCAGCCATCAGGCTGGTGAAATACTGGTCATTGGCGAGCATCTCGGGATTGGCCTGGAACACGAGGCCGATCGCATAGGCGCGCGACACCGAGAGCGAACGGGCCCTCAGACTCGGGGTCCAGCCCATCTTGCGGGCGGTCGCGATGATGTGGTCGCGCGTGCTGTCCTTGACGCCGGGACGGCCGTTCAGCGCGTAGGAGACTAGCGCCGTGCTGACGCCCGCGGCCGCCGCAACGTCGCCGATCCGCACCGGTGCCGATTTCCCCTGCGACGAACCCGCCAAGCCTTATTCCCTCCAGCGCTTCTAATAGCCCCCACCGCCATCAGCGGGCCACAAAAGAATCTGGGGCCGGCGCTCACGCCTCACGCGGAGGCGGTTCGCGTTGCAGTTCGAGGTCGTATCCGGCGGCCTTGCGATGCAGTTCGAGGGCGCGGAGCCAATATTGTTCCGCCTGCCCCTCAGGATAGCCCTCATTTTCCCACAGGAAATACGCCGTGCGGCGAACGGCGGCTTCGTCTATCGGCGGGTTGTCGTTCGCGGGTGGCGCTTCGTTGCCCATGGTCACGCTGGAAGTGTCATCTCGTCCTCGCTGAAACGCCGGCGAAAATGCCCGGTTCCCTACCTCGCAATGCCCCTGCTTTGTGGCGTGAAAGCGCTTGCAATTTACGCCCCTGCCCGGCTTCATCGCCCAAAATGGGAGGGGGCATATGTCCGATCTGTTCGAAGTCGCCGATCAGCGTTTCAAGTCTCTGTTCAACGGCAGTGCCCGGCTGGAGCACCTTGGAACGGGCTACCGCTGGGCCGAGGGTCCGGCCTGGTTCGCCGCGGGGCGCTACCTCGTTTGGTCGGACATTCCCAATGACCGCATGATGCGTTGGGACGAGACCGACGGGTCGGTGTCGGTGTTTCGGCATCCAGCCGGCAACACCAACGGTCACACCGTCGACCGCGAAGGTCGGTTGATCAGCTGCGAACATGGCGGCCGGCGTGTAAGCCGCACTGAACATGACGGCACGGTCACCACCATCGCCGATCGCTATCAGGGCAAGCGGCTGAACTCGCCCAACGACGCCGTCGTCAAATCGGATGGCTCCATCTGGTTCACCGACCCGAGTTACGGCATCGATTCCGACTATGAGGGCAACAAGGCCGAAAGCGAGATCGGCTCGTGCAATGTCTACCGCGTCGACCCCGCAAACGGCGACATCGCGGCGGTGATCACCGATATGAAGCGTCCCAATGGTCTCGCCTTCTCGCTCGACGAGAAACTGCTCTACGTCGCCGACACCGGCGCCACCCATGACCCCAAGATGGTCGGGCACATCAAGTCGTACCAGGTCAAGGGCGACAAATGCAGCGGTGGCAAAGTGCTGATCAAAGCCAAACCCGGTGATGGGCTCTATGACGGCTTCCGCCTCGATGTCGATGGCAACATCTGGACCAGCGCCGCCGACGGCGTGCACTGTTACGCGGCTGACGGCAAGCTGCTCGGCAAGGTGAGAGTGCCCGAAGGCGTCGCCAACGTTGCCTGGGGCGGCATCAAGCGAAACGTGCTGTTCGTCTGCGCCACCAGTTCACTTTACGCGGTGCGCCTGATGACCAGCGGCGCCAAATCGGTTTGAGTTCCGATGATCACCTGGCGCAGCACACGCACCAGTCCCTTTGCGAAGCGGCTTTATCAGGAACTGCATGTTCCATTGCGGCGAACCGTTGTCGTCGCGGATCATTGAACATGAGCGGGTTCGTATTCTGTTCGAACAGCGTCAGCCCTTGAAAAGCTCTGGCAATGCAGATTTTGGGCCTCCTCCGGCAAACTGGATTCTGCCTCTCGATACGCATAGATAGGGGCGCCTGAGGAGCCCGGCCCATGCCCAAGACCGACATCGCGCGGCGCGTTTACAACCACACCTGGAAGCTCGACCCGATCGTGCGCTCGCTGCTCGATACGGACTTTTACAAGCTTCTGATGCTGCAGATGATCTGGGGGCTCTATCCCCGGGTCGAGGCCACCTTCTCGCTCATCAACCGCAAGACCTCGGTCCGCCTCGCCGCCGAAATCGATGAAGGCGAACTGCGCGAGCAGCTCGACCATGCCCGCACCCTTCGCTTCGGCAAGAAGGAAATGATCTGGCTGGCCGGTAACAGCTTTTACGGCTCGCGCCAGATCTTCGCGCCCGAGTTCCTGCGCTGGCTCGCCGATTTCCGTCTGCCCGACTATCATCTCGAAAAGAGCGGTGGCCAGTACGAGCTGACCTTCCCGGGCAAGTGGGTCGAGACCACGATGTGGGAAATCCCCGCCCTCGCCATCATCAACGAACTTCGCTCCCGCGATGCTTTGCGCTCCTACGGCCCGTTCACGCTCGACGTCACCTATGCCCGCGCCAAGGCCAAGATGTGGGAGAAAGTCGAGCGTCTGAAGAAGCTACCCGATCTAAGCATTTCGGATTTCGGTACGCGCCGCCGGCACTCCTTCATGTGGCAGCGCTGGTGCGTCGAGGCGCTGAAAGAGGGTCTGGGCAACAACTTCACCGGCACCTCCAACGTGCTGCTCGCCATGGACAACGATCTCGAAGCGCTCGGCACCAATGCGCATGAACTGCCCATGGTGCTGGCCGCCCTCGCCAAGAACGAGACTGCGCTCAAGGCCGCGCCCTACCAGGTCCTCGAAGACTGGGAGGCCTACTACGGCGGCAACCTCAAGATCGTGCTGCCCGATGCCTTCGGCACGGACGCCTTCCTGCGTGACGCTCCGGATTGGGTCGCCGACTGGACGGGCTTCCGCCCTGACAGCGCCCCCGAGATCGAAGGCGGCGAGCGCATCATCAAGTGGTGGAAGGAAAAGGGTCGCGATCCGCGCGAGAAGTTGCTGGTCTTCTCGGATGGCCTCGATGTCGACGCCATCGAGGCAACCTACCGGCACTTCGACGGACGTGTGCGCATGGCCTTCGGCTGGGGCACCAACCTCACCAACGACTTCAGCGGCTCGTCGCCTTTCCCAAATCCCCAACTCGATCCGATCTCGCTGGTGTGCAAGGTGAGCTCC
This sequence comes from Devosia sp., assembly GCA_040081185.1. Classification (GTDB taxonomy): domain Bacteria; phylum Pseudomonadota; class Alphaproteobacteria; order Rhizobiales; family Devosiaceae; genus Devosia_A. The sequence goes on from JBEBHC010000051.1 coordinate 18,353, forward strand.
GCCAACGGGCACCCGGCGGTGAAGCTCTCGGACAACCCGGAAAAAGCCACGGGGGACCCCAAGGAAATTGCACGCTACCTGCGCATCTTTGGCGGTGGCGGCAGGGTATCTCAGCCGGTTCTGGTCTAGGTCGTCGTTCGACAAACGACGACAGATCTGTGTCCGCTACTGCCGTTTATCGAACAGAGCGCGGAAGCCATATCTCGGTCAACACGACAGGAGATTGCCATGCTCGATCAGATCAAGGGGCTGCACCACGTCACCGTGATGGCCAAGGGCGCCGCCCGCAACCACGCCTTCTGGACCCACACGCTCGGCCTGCGGCGTGTTAAGCAGACCGTCAATTTCGACGAGCCTAGCGTCTACCATCTCTACTACGGCGACGAACACGGCACGCCCGGTTCGGTGATGACCTATTTCCCCTTCCCGCATATCGCCCGCGGCAAGCCGGGCACCGGTGAAGTCGGCACGACGGTTTTCTCCGTGCCGGTCAACTCGCTCGGCTGGTGGACAGAGCGGCTCGCTGCCGCGGGTGTGAAGACCACGCCTGCCGAAACCTTCGGCCAGAAGCGGTTGAGCTTTGTCGGACCCGATGGCGATGGTCTCGCTTTGGTGGAGATCGCCAACGACAATCGCGAGCCATGGACCGGAAACGGTGTGCCCGCCGAGTACGCCATCCGTGGTTTCCATTCCGCGTCGCTTCGCC
>JBEBHC010000190.1:0-5187 GCA_040081185.1 Devosia sp.
GTGTTGTCGCGCGCCGCTTAGCACCCAGTCTTCTGGAGCTGAGTTGTTGCTGCAACATTTGGCCTTGGTCTTGGCTCAGCTCGATGCTGGTGGACAACGCGACCGCATAGAAGCTGGGCATGATGGCTTCAAACGCGGCGGGATATTGGTCTTCGGTGAGCAAGTCTAAAGCTAGAGTTACAACGCCGATGTCGCCGGTTTCGATGCCGATCCAGTGATCCAGAGCTTCGGCAACCAGCGTTTGATTGTCCGTGACGGCGACCTGCGTGTAGCTCGCGGGAGCGACCAACAAAATACCTAATGTGCCAGTGTTGAGGAAGCGCCCGCGCAACAAGTCGGTATCGCAAAAGACAATCTGATCGAACGAGCCAACGATCTTTCCAGCTTGGAGAAAAGGCACCAGTTGGCCGAAGCTGAGCTTGTTGGCACCGAGGTTGCGAATTTCGAGGAAGACCGGAAGAGTTTTGTCCGTCGGATTCAGGGGGTGCTGCACGACTACCCCACGCTGATCCCGCTCTTTGTGCTGGTGGTCAGCAGCATCATCTTTGCGATCGCGGCCCCCGGGAAGTTCCTGTCGCCGCTGAATCTGTCGGTGGTGCTGCAGCAGGTGACCATCGTCGCGATCCTGGGCATGGCGCAGACGCTGGTGATCCTCACGGCCGGCATCGACCTGAGCGTCGGCCTCATCATGATCCTGTGTTCCGTGGTCATGGGCAGGACGGCCGTGGTGTTCGGCGTCCCGATCTGGATCGCCTTTCCGCTCGGCCTCGCTGCGGGGTTTGCCTGCGGCCTGCTCAACGGGCTGCTGGTGACGCGGCTCAGGCTGCCACCGTTCATCGTGACGCTGGGCACCTGGAGCATTTTCGGCGCGCTCAACAGCTTCGTTTCAGACAATGCAACCATCCGCTCGACCGACATGGAAGCGGTGGCGCCGTTCCTGCTCTGGCTGGGCAAGCTCTTCAAGCTCTACGACATCGGCATGGCCGCCGGACTCGACCTGCCGTGGCTCAAGGGCTGGGTCGTGACCTACGGGTCCGTGCTGATGATCGTGATCGCGATCATTCTCTCCTACATTCTCGGCCGCACCGCCTTCGGCCGCCACGTCTACGCGACGGGAGACGATCCCGATGCGGCGCGGCTTTCGGGTATCAACACCAACCGCGTGCTGCTCGCCGTCTATGCTCTCGCGGGCCTGATCTGCGCGATTGCGGCGTGGGTGCTGATCGGCCGCATCGGCGGCGTCAGCCCGCAGGCTGGCCAGACAGCGAACCTCGACTCGATCACTGCCGTGGTGATCGGCGGTACGAGCCTGTTCGGCGGGCGCGGATCGATCGTGGGAACGCTGTTCGGCGCGCTCATCGTGGGCGTGTTCCGCAACGGTCTGGCGCTCTCGGGCCTTGCGCTGTTGTGGCAGGATTTTGCGGTCGGCGTGCTGATCATCGTCGCCGTCACCATCGACCAATGGATCAGGAAGATTTCGGCATGAGCGATACGACAGGCATGGGAATACCGCTTGGCGCTGCCGGCGACATCGTGCTCGAGGGCAGAGGCCTCAACAAGCGCTATGGCCGCGTCGTGGCGCTCGACAATGCCGACTTCGATCTGCGTCGCAACGAGATTCTGGCGGTGATCGGCGACAACGGGGCGGGCAAGTCCACCCTGGTCAAGGCGATGTGCGGTGCGGTTATTCCCGACGCGGGGGAAATTCTGCTCGAAGGTAAGCCGGTGCATTTCAAATCGCCGATGGATGCGCGCAATGCCGGCATCGAGACCGTGTACCAGAACCTGGCCCTGAGCCCGGCACTGTCGATCGCCGACAACATGTTCCTCGGCCGGGAAATGCGGAAGCCCGGCTGGACCGGGCAGTTCTTCCGTCGTCTCGATCGCTCGGGCATGGCCAAGATCGCGCGTGACAAGCTCAGTGAGTTGGGCCTGCTCACCATCCAGAACATCCACCAGTCAGTCGAAACGCTCTCCGGCGGTCAGCGCCAGGGCGTTGCGGTGGCTCGTGCTGCCGCGTTCGGCTCGCGAGTGGTGATCATGGATGAGCCGACAGCGGCGCTCGGCGTCAAGGAAAGCCGCCGCGTGCTCGAACTGATGCTCGACGTGAAGCGGCGCGGCCTGCCGATCGTGCTGATCTCGCACAACATGCCGCATGTGTTCGAAGTTGCCGACCGCATCCACATCCATCGCCTCGGCAAGCGCATCGCCGTGATCGATCCGAAGCAGTTTTCGATGTCGGATGCCGTCGCGATCATGACGGGTGCGATGAAGCCGCCCGAGGCCGGGAGCAGCGGCCCAACCCATCATTACAAGGTGGGCGAGGAAACGGCGCGGCCGCAATAGAAGATCGGAGCGAAGGTTGGATCTGGGTCTCAAACAGAAACTCGCGGTCATTACCGGCGGGAGTGTCGGTATCGGGCTCGCGGTTGCCGAGGCCTTTGCGGCCGAGGGCGCCAATGTGCTCATCACGGCGCGTAACGCTGCTCGGGTGAGCGGGGAGGCCAGGCGCATCGCCTCGGCCTATGGCGTCAGGGCCGAAGGCGTGCCGGCGGATGTGGCGACGGCGGCCGGATGCGAGTCGGTGATCGCAGCGGCGGCCGCGATGGGCGGGGCGGACATCCTCATCAACAATGCGGGCACCGGTTCGAACGAGACGATCGCCGAGGCCTCGGACGACAAGTGGCAATATTATTGGGACCTGCATGTGATGGCCGCGGTGCGGCTGGGGCGCGGATTGGTGCCGCAGATGAAGGCGCGCGGCGGTGGAGCGGTGATCCACAATGCCTCGATCTGTGCCGTGCAGCCGCTGTGGTACGAGCCGATCTACAACACGACCAAAGCTGCGCTGATGATGTTTTCCAAGACCCTCGCCAACGAAGTGGTGGGAGACAACATCCGGGTCAATACGATCAATCCCGGGCTCGTGCTAACGCCCGACTGGGTGAAGACCGCCAAGCAGATCGCCGGCGAGAGCGGCTACGAGGCGCATCTGCAGGGCGTGGCCGACGAAGCGGGCGGCATGAAGCGGTTCGCGACGCCGGAAGAGCTCGCGCACTTCTTCGTCTTCCTCTGCTCGAACAAGGCGAGCTATTCGACCGGTTCGACCTATTTCGTCGATGGCGGCTGGTTGCGGACGGTCTAGGCGGGCGGGGACCCAGCCTCAGGACTCGACCACCACCCTGCTGTCCACGAATCCCGCGATCTCGGCTTCGCTGAACCCATAGCCGCGCAACACCTCGCGGCTGTGCTCACCATAGACCGGCGAACCCCAGAGCTTGGGCGCCGGCTGTTCCGAAAAGCGGATCGCGGGGGCGACGGTGCGATACTCGCCGCCTTTGCTATGGCTCATCGACGTCAGGTAATTCTGCGTCTGCGGGTGCTTGAGGAAGGCCTCGTAGGTGTTGACCACACCGCACCAGAAGCCAGCTTCGGTGAGCCTGACGTCGAGTTCGTGCACATCGATCTGGCGGAACCTGTCGGCGACGGTGCCGTAGATGTCGTCGCGCCACTTCATCAGCGCTGCGCTGTCGGTCTGCTTCGGCCGGCCGGACTTGAGCGACTTCAGCACGGGTGCATCGATCACATCCGCCAGTTTGTCGAGGTCGGTCTGCGCAAGCGCCAGGTAGCCGCCTTTGCACTCGTAGATGCCGTAGGGCGGCTCCATCCAGATCGAGACATGCGGGCCCTCAGAGCGGGTCGGCGGCGCCTCGGTGCTCATATAGGCGGTGAGTTCCTGGATCTGCATCTCCATGATGGCGTGCACCATCGAGATCTTGATCTCCTGCCCGCGCCCGGTGATGCCGCGCGACACCAGTGCCGCCAACACACCCTCGGTGAGCAGATGCGAGGCCGACACGTCCACCATGTAAAGCGGCGAAGGATGCGGCAGGTCGGAAACGCGGCCACCATTCATGGTGAGGCCGGTAAAGCTCTGCACCAGCAGATCCTGACCCGGACGATCCTTCAGCGGGCCGTCCTCGCCGTAACCGGAGATCGAGCCATAGACGAGGCGCGGATTGATGGCGCTCAGCGTCCTGTAGTCGATGGCGAGTTTGCTCGCGACGCGCGGCCGGTAGTTCTGGATCAGGACATCGGCGTCCTTGACCATCCGATAAAGCACTTCACGACCGGCATTCGACTTGAGGTCGAGGACCAGTGAACGCTTGTTCCGGTTGAGCGTGACGAAGGTTGTGGCGTCGCCGAACTTGGTGATCCCCGCCATGGTCGAGTAGCGCGAGAAGTCACCGCCGCCGGGCGCTTCGATCTTCACCACGTCGGCGCCCATCTCGCCCATTCGCTGCGAGCACATCGGTCCCGACAATGCGATGGTGAGGTCGAGCACCTTGAGGCCGGTGAGGGGGCCGCGATTAATCGGAGTCTGGTCGGTCATGTATGTTCCTCAGCGGCCACGATAAACCGGTTCGCGCTTTTCGACGAAAGCCTTAATGCCTTCGGCCGCGTCTTCGGTCGCCATGCAGAACGTGTAGCCGTCGTTCTCCCAGGCGAGGCCCTGCGCGATGGAGGTTCCCTGGCTCTGCTTGATGATGTTCTTGGCCGATTGCACGGCAATGGGCGGGTTCTTGGCGAGCCGTTCGGCAATGCTCATGACGCGCGACATCAGTTCATCGGCCGGCACGAGGTCCTGAACGAAACCGACACGATGCGCTTCGGCGGCGGGGAAGATGTCGCCGGTGAGGATCCAGCGCGCGGCGTTGCCGTAGCCGATGAGCCGCGGCAGGATCGACGTATTCCCCGAGCCCGCATGCCAGCCCCGCCGAACTTCCGGTGCACCGAAGCTCGACCGATCGGTGGCAACGCGGATGTCGCACACCATAGCGACTTCCAGGCCGCCACCGAGGCAGTAGCCGTCGATTGCCGCGATGGCCGGCTTCCTGAGCTTGAGCAGCGGGGCGATATAGTCGCGGTCATACTCGGCGCGATTGCGCTGCTCCCACGGCGTGCCAAGGTCATCCAGCGCGCCGACATCGCTGCCGGCCGAGAAGGCACGGTCGCCGGCGCCGGAGATCACCAGCACCTTGATGTCGTCGCGGAAGTCGACTTCCTTGCAGATGCGCACAAATTCACCGCCCATTGCGGCGGTGATGGCGTTGAGCTTCTTGGGCCGGTTCATCATCAGATGCGCGATGCCGTTCTCGACGGTGTAGACGACATGCGGTTCTTCGG
>JBEBHC010000052.1:0-19056 GCA_040081185.1 Devosia sp.
TGCCGACATAGGTCACGAAGATCGCCGACACCACCGACGCAACGCCGGCGATGGAGCCGACCGAGATGTCCAATGCGCCCGAGACGATGACGATGGTCATGCCCACGCCGAGCAGCCCGACGACCGCGAGGTTCATGCCGATATTCATGATGTTGCGCGGGGCAAAGAAGAACGGCGTCTGCGACGCGATCAGCACCACGAGGATCGCCAGGGCGATGATCAGCGACAGGTTCTCGGGACCGACGAAGCGGGCGATTGCCTTGAGGGGATTGTCGCCGCGTGCGGTGCTGGTCCCGGTTGCGCTGGAAGCTTCGGTCATCTGGTTCTCTTGTTTCAGGCGGCTTGGCGGCCGAGCGCGTAGCTGAGGATCTTTTCCTCGGAGGCATCGGCCTTTTCGATTGGCTCAGAAACGGTGCCACCATGCATGACGACGATGCGGTCGGCGAGCGCGAGCAGTTCCGGCATTTCGGACGAGATCAGCATGATGGCGATGCCGGATTTGGCGAGGCTGTCGATCAGCCGGTAGATTTCGGCCTTGGCGCCGACATCGACGGCACGCGTCGGCTCGTCGAGGATCAGCACCTTGGGCTTGGCGGCGAGCCAGCGGGCCAGCACGACTTTCTGCTGGTTGCCGCCCGAGAGCTTGCCCACTTCCTGTTCGAGCGACGGCGTTTTGATCTCGAGGCTCTTGATCAACGGCGTGACCGTTTCGATCATCTGCTTGTTGCGCAGCACGCCCCACCGCGCGAGGCGCGAGAACACCGCCATCGAGGCATTCTCCATCACCGAGCGCACGAGGATCAGGCCCTCGCCTTTCCGGTCCTCCGGGGCAAAGCCGATATTGGCACGGATGGCATCGGAGGGGGCGCGGATATGGACCGCCTGGCCGGCGACGAGCACCTCGCCGCTGCGCTTGTGGTATTCCCCGAAGATCACCTTGGCCAGCTCGGTGCGGCCGGCGCCGACGAGGCCGGCGAAGCCGAGAATCTCGCCGGCGCGACTCTTGAAATTGATGCGGTGGTGGTAGCGGCTCGACAGGTTCTTGACCTCGAGCATCACCTCGGACCGCGTCGTCTCCTGCCGCTGGAAACCATAGGACAGATCGCGCCCCACCATCATCCGCACGATTTCGTCGGGCTGCGTTTCGGCCGTGGTCTTGATGCCGACCAGCCGTCCGTCGCGCAGCACGACTATGCGATCCGAGATCGCCATCACTTCCTGCAGGCGATGCGTGACGTAGATCACGCCCAGTCCGCGATCGCGCAGGGTGCGGATCAACGTAAAGAGCCGTTCGACTTCATCGGAGGTCAGCGATGATGTCGGCTCGTCGAAGGCAATCACCTTGACGCCCGGCTTCAAGGCGCGGGCGATCTCGACGATATGTTTTTGCGCCGGCGACAGCGTGTCGCCCATCTGGTCGAGGTCGAGGAAGCCCTCGAACTGGCTTTCCTTCAGCAGCCGGGTGGCATCGGCGCGCATAGTAGCAAAATCGACAAAGCCACGGCGCTGCGGCAACTCACCGGCAAAGATATTTTCGGCCGCACTGATATGCGGGATGATCTCGGGTTCCTGCCGTACCAGGCGCAGGCCGGCCTTGCGGGCCGCGAGCGGATCGACATGGCTCGCCTCGCGGCCGTCGAGTTCGACGCGCCCTTCATCGAGGCTGTAGTCGCCCGAGAGAATCTTGAGCAGCGTCGATTTGCCCGCGCCGTTCTCACCCACGAAGGCGACGACCTCGCCGCGCTTGACCTCGAAGCTGAGGTCGGAGAGTGCGCGCACATTGGGGAAGGCCTTCCCCACGCCGCGGATCTCGAGAACAGGTGCGCCAGCCAATTTCGTCCCTCCGGATAGAAAATGGGCGCCCGCCGGGAGACGAGCGCCCATTCAATTCACGCCCTTAGGTGCAGGGCATGATATCCTTGTAGTTGGACGGATTGACAATCGTGGTGTTGGCCACGGTCATCGGCGGCAGCGCGGTGCCGTTGTCGAGATTGGCGATCAGCGCCTTGGCGGCGGCATCACCCACATCGACACCCGAGATATAGAGCGCGGCCTTGAAGCCGGAAGCCTGGCCGGCAGCCCACGGGCGGCAGGCTTCATAGGCACCCAGACCCACGGCGATGATCTTGTCGGGAGCGAAGCCGGCATTGGTGAGTGCGTTGACCGCACCCAGCGCGCCTTCGTCGTTGCAAGCGAACACGACCCAGTTCTCCACATCCGGATGCGCGGTGATCACCGGGCCGGCGGCGTCGAGCGAGGCGTTGGTTGTGCCGTCATAGGCAACGGCGAAGATCTTGGCGGCATCGGCCCCCGCCTTGGTCACTTCATCGCGCGAGGCGTTGGTGCGGTCGTTGCAGACCGAGAGCGTCTGCACTTCGACCGACAGTACGCCGTAATTGCCGGCGGTGAGCCAGCCCGAAGCCTTGAGCAGTTCGCCGGCGGCGACGCCGACCTTGGTGCCCATATCCTTGCCGTCGAAACCGACGAACGGCACGGCATTGCCCGCACCATCCTTCAGCGCGTCGTCGGTAGCGACCAGCGGGATGCCCGCGTCGGTGGCGGCCTTGGAGACCGACGGCCCGATGGCCTGGTCGGGCGCCGTAATCGCGATGCCCTTGGCGCCCGAGGCGATGGCGTCGCTGATGGCGCTGATCGCGAGGTTGGCGTCGAGTTCGACGTTGATTGTCTTGGCTGTGTAGCCGGCGGCTTCGGCGGCCTTGGTGAAGCCGTTGGCCTGATCGATGAAATATTGCTGCGTGCCGGATTTGTAGATCGCGACGATCTGCTTGTCCTGGGCCATGGCCGGCGCGGTAATGCCGGCAAAAGCGAGGGATACGAGGCCGCCCGCGAGCGCAGCCCGAACGAGCGAACGAGACGTAATGGTCATTAGGTTTCCTCCCTGACCGATGTGAAGCTCTCTTCCCATGGGCGCCTTGGCAGCGCCTCTGGTTGCGGCGAAGAGCATTAGCTGTTTATCATACAAAGTCAACGCGGTTCGGGGAGGAGCCTGAAATGACCAGCCTGCGGCGGCTCGAGCAGAAGGTCGCCATCGTCACCGGCGGTGGCCAGGGCATCGGCGAGGCGATCGTTCGCCGCTTTGCCGAGGAGGGCGCCCGCGTGGTCGTCGCCGAGATCAACGCGAGCGTGGGAGGAGAAACCGCCCGAAAGGTGGCAGAGGAAACCGGTTCGGAGGTTGCATTCGTTCACTGCGACGTCGCCAGAACCGAAAGCGTCGAGGCCATGACACGCGAGGTCACCGCGCTGTTCGGTGCACCCGACGTACTGGTCAACAATGCCGGCATCGCCGTGTTCGGCGAACCACTCGAAATCACCGACGAGGACTGGGCCCGCTGCATGTCGGTGGATCTCGACGGCGTCTGGCGCTGCTGCCGCGCTGTGCTGCCCGGCATGCTGGCTAAGGCGCACGGCGCCATCGTGAACATCGTCTCGAACCATTCCTTCCAGGTCATCAAGCGCACCTTCCCCTACCCCATCGCCAAGCATGGCCTGCTCGGCCTCACGCGCTCGCTGGCGCTCGAATATGCCGACCGCGGCGTCATCGTGAACGCCATCTCGCCGGGCTGGATCGACACACCGCTCAGCCGCAAGGCCTTCGCCGAAGATCCCGACCCCGATGCGCGCAAGAAGGTCGAGGCGCGACAACCGCTGGGCCGGCTGGGCAGACCCGAGGAGATTGCCGCAGTCGCCGCCATGCTCGCCTCTGACGAAGCGCGGTTCATCGTGGGCTCGAACATCGTTGTCGATGGCGGTATCAAGATCCGTATGTACGAGTAGGAGACGCCATGACGGTGAAGGTCGAAACCGCTGTTGCCAGCCAGAACCTTCTGGGTGAGGGTGCATACTGGCATGCGCGGGGACAGCGGCTGTGGTGGGTCGATGTGCCGATGCCGGGCGCCAGGATCGAGACTTTCGATCCGGTGAGCGGCAGGCATCACAGTTGTCCCGTACCGCAGATGCCGATGAGCCTGCGCGCCCGTCGCGACGGCGCGGGGCTGATCGTTGCTACGCATAGCGGCGTATCGCGCTTCGATCCAGCGACGGGAGAACTCACCCACCTCATCGACCCCGAACCGGGCAAGCCGTTCAACCGCTCCAATGATGGCGGCACCGATGCGAAGGGGCGCTTCTGGTTCGGCACGATGCAGAACAACCTGCAGCCGAACGGCGCAGGCATCGATATTCTGGGTCGTACTGGAACGCTGTTCTCTCTTGATGCGGAGATGAGCCTCAAGGCGCACGAGACGGGTATCATGATCTCCAACACGATGTGCTGGAGCCCCGACAACAGGACGCTCTATTTCTGCGACACGGCGACCGGCACCATCTCGGCATACGATTTCGATCTCGACGAAGGTCGGATCAGCAACAAGCGTCCCTTCGCGAAGTTCGAGCGCGGCGTGCCGGACGGTTCAACGGTGGACGCCGACGGCTGCCTGTGGAACGCCCGGTGGGATGGACATTGCGTGGTCCGCTTCACCCCGCGTGGCGAGGTGGACATGGTCGTCGAAGTCCCGGCCGCCAAGCCGACGAGCCTGGCCTTCGGCGGCTCCGACTTCTCGGACCTTTACATCACCACCGCACGCTATGGCGGCAGCGCCGACGAGCTCTCGCTCCTGCCCGAATCCGGCAACCTGATGGTGTGCAGACCGGGAGTTACGGGTTTTGCGTTGCCGGAATTCGGCTAACGCAACGCGGTCGACGCCAAACGAAAAGGGCGCCACTCGCGTGACGCCCTTCGAACGAGTTGCGCTAAAGAGCCCCTGACAAATCAGATCGCGGCGGCCTTCAGCTTGGCGAGCGGACGCATCTTCACGCGCACGCTGGCGGGCTTGGCGGCGCCCGGAACCATCTCGCCGGTCGAAGGATTGCGGATCATCGTGCCTGCCTTGCGCGCGGGCACCTTGCGCAGCGAGACCTTGAAAAGGCCGGGCATGGTGAACTCGCCGATACCGCGCGGGTGGATCGAGCCGGCCATGGCGTTCTCGAGCGTCGTCAGCACGCCCTTGGCAACTTCCTTTGTAACGCCGTTCTGCTCGGCGATCAGGGCCACGAGCCCGGATTTGGTGAGCGCTTCCTTGACCGGCGAGATCTTTGCCGGTGCCGCTTTGGCTGCGGGTTTCTTGGCGGCGGCCTTCTTTGCGAGTGCCAAATTATTCTCCTGTATGGTTGAAAATGGCGAACCGAATGGAGCGTCAGATTATCAAGGACGAAAGGGCGCACAAAGGACAAGCTGCGCGAAATCACATGAATTACAGGGCTTTTGCGAGGTTTTCCCCGGCCTAAATCAACGCGAAGCCTTTGTTGGCATCGTCGATAGCGCTTTGAATCAGTCGCCGCATCGCTGCTTCGGCAGCGTCGGCATCGCCGGCGGCGAAGGCTTCGTACACCGCCTGATGCAACTGATTGGCCTCTTCCATGCCGACCAAACTCGTCGTCGACCCACGCGCCTGCATCTGCACATCAATGATCAGCGCGAGCGCCGCCTCGATGACGGTGAACAGCTGTTCGAGAATCTCCGAACCAACCGCCGCGAGAAACGCATGGTGAAATTCGAGATCGTGCTCGATGAAGTGGCGGCGCTGATCCTCGGGCGGCGAAGCCTCCGACAGCACTGCGAGCTTGTGCTGCCAGGCGGCGTGGATGCGCGCCTTGCCCTCAGGCGTTCCATAGGCAGTGGCGTTCCACACCACGCTTGGCTCGAGCACCATACGGACCTGCAACAGGTCCTTGAGCAGCACGTTGCGGTCCGCCGCCTGCATACGCCACTGGATGATGTCGGGGTCCATCAACCGCCAGTTCGACCGCGGAAGCACCGTAGTGCCCGCCATCTGCCGGCTGCGGACCAGACCTTTGGCGTTGAGGATGCGCATCGCCTCGCGCACCACGGAACGGCCGACGCCGAGCTCCGTCATCAATTCAGCCTCGGTGGGTAGGGCCTTGCCCTGTTCCCATTCGCCGGCGACGACGCGCTTGCCCAATCCGCGCACGACGCCGCCGAGGATGCCGCGCACTGGCATCAAGCCACCGATGGTGGCCGGGGTCTGCGTGGTGCGGGGCGGTCTGGTGCTCAACGGCAGGCATTCCGTGGACGAGATCTCCGGCCTAGCCGAGGCCTGCTACCGCCGCAAGCCGCGAGGACGCTCATGGGCGGTTTCCGGCATAGCGTTCCACAAGCGACAGTCCGAACGGCGTCGGCGCGAGCCCCGGCGTCCGATCATGCACCGTGAGGCCGGCGCGCCGGGCGAAGATGCGTTTGCCATAGGTGGCAAGGTGATCGAGGCTCTGCATGCCGAAGGTCGCAGCGGGCAGGAAGTCGGCGTAGAGTGCGTCGGCTTCCGTTTCACGGCCGGCCTGCCAAGCGCGCCAGATCGCTAGCGTCCCCGGCGCGACATCCGGCGCCACGATGAAGCCGCGCGCGCCGGCCCGCAGGCAATCAGTCATCTCGAGCCCGCCCCGGCCGTTGAGGACAGTCACGCTGTCTGGCTGTGCAGCGATAAAGGCCGCGAGATCGACGGCGGGAAGTTCCGCCTTGATATGAGTGAGCCGCGGCAACCGCTGCCGCAGCGCCATCACATCGGCGGCGGAAATGCCGCGCCCCAGATATTGCGGCGCGTTCTGGATCGAGAGATCGATCGGCAGTTGCGCGCCGACCTCCGCAAAGAAGTCGAGCAGCGCATCGCCATTGGCGACACCACCCGAAGGTGGCTGCAGGATGGCGAGCAACGAGCCCGCGTCGGCCGCATGGCGACCGAGTTCGACCTGCTCGGCAACGCTGTTGCCGGTGATTGTCGCAGTTAGCGGCAGGGTTCCTACATCTTCGGTAGTCCAGTCGATCAGCGTGTGCTTTTCCGCGAGGCTGAGCTTGCCGACTTCCGTCGCGAGTCCGAGCACGACGATGCCGTCGACACCCATTGCCCGCACTGCCAGCATCTGCGCCCGCATCGCGCCGCGATCGAGCGCGCCCTGTGCGTCGAAGAAGGCGAACAGCACGCAATGGATGCCTGCGACATGAGCTGGCTGGACCGTCATTCTACCGGGGTGCAGCCTTATGCTGCCGCCAGGCACGGCGCGCGGCAGCAGCCGTGAGTGCCGGCCCTTGGCCCCAGGGCACGATCTGGTCGATCGGCACGTGCCAGTAATGTTCCTCGATCAGTGCCGAATAGACTGCGGCCGATACACCGCCGAGGTCGCCGTTGGGCCTGAGATTGTTTTCCATGGCGGCATATGCGCGGTCGGCAGGCGCTTCGAATTCGGCGACCGAGAAGATGCCCAGCTTCATGCCGCGGTAGAAGGCGCAGGCCATGAATGCCGCGGTGGAGCTTTCCTCGCCAGAACGCGGCTCGTGCACCAGTGACCACCAATTGCCATCGGCGCGCTGTGTCTCGAGCATGCGCCGCGCCAACCGCAGCGTTTCCGCCAGTACGGGTGCAGCGCCTGGAACGTACTCGCAAACATCGACGAGGCCGAGCAAGGCCCAGCCCTGACCGCGGCCCCAGCCGCGCGTGTAGGCGCGCTGCGTCTTTTCGAGCCAGAAGTGCTGGTAAAGGCCGCTGGGCTCGTCGAGCAGCAGGTCGCGATAGCCCATGATCTGCTCGACCGCGAGGTCGCCCCAGCCCTGCCCCGGATCGATGCGGTCGAGGTGGGCGAAGAAGGGCGGATCGAAATGCATGCAGTCGAGCCAGATGCCCGGGCCGGGGTCGGCCATCAGCTTCTGATGCTCGTCGCTCAGCACCAGTCCGCCATAAGGCCGGCGCAGCGAGCGCAGCGTGTCCTCGAACGTGATCGACACCGGGCCGACCTTGCGGCGGTCGCGCAGGTGGCGTGCGAGGTCGAGCACCGCTGCCTTCAGCACCGCATCGCCGGTGCACTCGATCACCTCGCACATCACGTGGCCCGGCGCCGTGTTGTCGTCCGGATGCCAGGGGTGCCGGCGCGTGGTCCAGCTGCGGAAGAAGCCGTGCGAGAAATCGAACCATGTCGGGTTGCCCGTCATGTCGGACGCGGCGAGCAATCCCTCGAAGCCGATCGAGTCGCCGTAGAACCATCCCTTGAAATCATGCTCGCGCAGCCGGTCAGCGACCTCGGCCACGAGCGTGTCGTTGAAGACGACCAAGCACCCCTCCTGTTTGTCTGCTTATCTCATAATCATGCTGGTGATTTCACGGCAAGAGCCATCGATAGCGGTGCTGAAGCCGCGACGCTTGGTGACATCGTTTTGTAGTGATCATATACGATCAGTCGTTGCGCAGGTCGCGGGGCGGAAACGTGAGTGTAGCAAAGCAAAGCGCGAGCGACGGCTCGGCGGTCAGGCTGCAGGTCGCCAGCCTCGTCGACCTTGCTTATGAGCGCCTGCAGATCCAGATCGCATCGGGCACGCTGGCCGAGGGGTCGCGGCTGATCATCGACGAGCTCGCGCGCACCTTCGGCACCAGTGCCATTCCGATCCGCGAAGCGCTCGTCCGTCTCAAGGCGGAGCGCTTCGTCACCTTCGAGCCGAACAAGGGTTATCGCGTCGCGCCGCGGCCCGACAGCATGGAACTTGAGCATCTGTTCCAGGCGCGGATCATTCTCGAGATCGGGGCGGTGCGAGGAGGGCTGGGCAATGTCGACGAGGATGTGCTCGAGGCGCTGACTGCCGAAAACGCCGAATTGATGCGCATCCGGGTCGGTGGCTCTTCGGCGGCTAACCGCGCGTTCATTCTCGCCAATGAACGGTTCCACTTGCTGCTCGTCGGCCTCAGCCGCAACCCGTTCGTCATCGATGCCTACAACCGGCTGGGCTACCACCAGCGCATGCTGCAGACCCACTACGAGCGCGGCGATCCGGATGCTGAGCGGGTGATCCGCGAACACGACGAGATCATCCTAGCGCTGCGCACCAAAAAGCACGGTCCGGTCGAAAAAGCCCTCCGCGACCACATCGTGTTCGGCCGCAGCCGCCTGCTCGACCCCTCCGCGCGGCCGTGACCGACTGGACTAATCAGGCCAGAAATTCTACCCGAACGGCGCAAATGCCCGTCACGGCCCCTCGACAAGCACTACGCTGGCACCATAAATCATATATTATTTTTGCCGTCACCGCGGGTGCTTCCGTAACCCCTAATTTCACGCATAGGCAGCGATCGCATGACCATCACAGACAATTTGCCGCTCGAAGGCCTGCTGGTTTTGGACATGGCGCAATTTCTTTCGGGTCCGTATGCGGCGCTGCGGCTAATGGATTTGGGTGCGCGGGTCATCAAGATTGAGCGGCCTGATGGTGGCGACCTGGCGCGGCGGCTCTATCTCACCGACACCGAGATCGGCGGCGACTCGACCAACTTCCACGCCATCAATCGCAACAAGCAGTCCATCGCGCTAGACTTGAAGAACGCGCGTGACATCGGGCGGCTGTGGAAGCTGATCGCGAAGGCCGACGTGATCATTCAGAACTTCCGGCCCGGCGTGATCGAGCGGCTGGGGCTCGATTACGAGACGGTCGCCAAGCGAAATCCGCGGCTCGTCTATGGCAGCATCAGCGGCTATGGCGAGCAGGGTCCGTGGGTGACGCTGCCGGGGCAGGATCTGCTGGCGCAGGCGCGGTCGGGCCTCATGTGGCTGTCGGGCGACGACGATCACGGGCCAGTGCCGTTCGGGCTTTCGGTGGGCGACATGCTGGCCGGGGCCGATCTCGTGCAGGGCATTCTCGCGGCACTTGTCAGGCGCGGCGTTTCCGGCCAGGGCGCGCATGTTCAGACCAGCCTGCTCGAAGCGCTGGTGGACCTGCAGTTCGAAGTGCTGACCGCGCACCTCAATGATGGCAACCGGCTGCCCAAGCGCTCGAGTTTCCGCAATGCGCAGGCTTATCTCGCCGCGCCCTATGGCGTGTACGAGACCGCCGACGGGTACATGGCGCTCGCCATGACGCCGATCGGCAAGGTGGCCGACCTGCTCGAGATCGCAGAACTGCATGCGCATCGCGACCTGCCCAAGAGCTGGTTCAGCGAGCGCGACAAGATCAAGCGGCTCATCGCCGACCGGCTGAAGATGCAGACCACCGAGCATTGGCTGGCCAGTCTGCAACCGGCCGATGTGTGGTGCGCCAGGGTGCTGAACTGGCGCGAGTTGCTTACCAGCGAGGGCTTTGCATCACTCGACATGCTGCAGACGGTGTCTCGCGGGGATGGTGTCACCGTTACCACCACGCGCTCGCCGATCCGCATCAACGGCAAACGCCGCAAGGTCGAGGAGGCGGCGCCGACGATCGGGGCGCACAGCGAAGCGATCATCCGCGAGTTCGACCTCTAGGGCCGCTTCTCGCAGAGACGGATATGGTCGCAGGCGAGCACGGTCTCGCCACGCTGGTTCATGACGCGAATGCTTTCGACGATGCGGCCATGCATCTTGCGCTTCGGGTCGTCCTCGAGCCCAATAATGGTCAGCACGGTGTGGATGGTGTCGCCAATGAAGACCGGCCCAGGGAAACGCAGCCGCTCATAGCCATAGGTAAAAGCGTGCGGGTTGATCTCGCTCGCGGTGAGGCCGATGCCGATGGCAAAGGTCATGGTGCCGTGCGCGATGCGCTGGCCGAACTGCGAGGACTTCATGAATTCTGCATCGACATGGTGCGGGAAGAAGTCGCCGGTGTGCCCGGCATGGACCACGATGTCGGTCTCGGTGATGGTTCGGCCGCCAGTGCGGCGTTCCTCGCCGAGGACGTAGTCCTCAAAGTGGCGAGGTCGCGCTTCCATCGTCAGCCACCAAGTGATCTGCTGTAGAGCGCCTGCAGCGCGTCGAGCGTCCGCTCGGGGGCTTCGCCGGACCGCAGGCCTTCGTTGATCCGCTTCGAGGCGGCATCCTGGAAACCCATGTAGCCGTTGTGACGCGGCCGAACGTACGAGCCTTCAAGCGTGTCGCGCGTGCCGCGATAGAAATCGTGGGCCCTGGTATTCACCGCATCGTCGTCCCACGCCACGGCATTGCCGGGCTGGCCGTCGGCCGCCGCATAGAGGGTGCGCTGCAGTTCGGCACTTGCCAGCCAGAAGGCATGATCGATGGCCGCCTGCCTGTTCTTGGAGAAGGCCGAGACGGCGATGCCGGTACCGCCGAGCGTGCCGCCGATGGGACCATTGCGGCCTGCTGCGGGGATGTTGCCGAACGTGACGCGGTTGGGCACGAAGCCGTCGAAAGCATAGTTCACATAGCCATACATCAGCGGCACCACCCAGTGCTCGCTGTCGGTCTCGGCGATGGCGGCGGAGGCGGCGATGGGGTCCATCTGGTAGATGCTGTCTGGCAGCAGCGCGCAAAGCTCGGCAAGCATCCTAAGAACTGTGACGCCGGTGCTGCGATCGACCAGTTCAGGTCCGCCCTGGCTGTTGCAGGCGTGGCCGAGATTGGCGGTCAGCGTGAAGAAGCTCATGAGCGAATGCGGCGGCCGCATCGGCAGCAGGACGTGTCCTGCTATGGCGAGGTCCATCACTTCAGACCAGATCTTGGGCGGCGCTACCTTGTCCGCGCGCCAGCCCATGACCTGCGTCGCGGCATCGATCGGCAGCGCCCAAAGATGGCCCTGCCAACGATACGACTCGAACGACTGGCCGACGCTTTGGCCGGCAAGTGTTGCGAGTTCAGTTGCGCGCTCCGGCAAGTCAAGAGGTGTAAGGCACTGCTCGGCGGTGATCTGGCCGACATGGGGGTGATCGATGACGATCATGTCATAGGCGCGGGCCAGTTCCTCGACCGGGTAGGACTCGAAATCCTGCAGCGACCGCTTCTCCCAGACGACTTCCACACCCGTCTTCTTTTTCCACTCGGCAGCGGTTGCCACCATCGGGTCGTAGCCGCGCGGATGGCTCCAAGTCATGCCCTTTAAAATCACGTCGAAGGTCCCTCGATCGCATCACTTGCGCGAGCATTGGCTTAGCCGGAATGCTGCGAAAAGCAACCCCGCGAAAGGGTGGATGGCGAGTGACGTCTGGGCCTTTGGCACAATCGCTAGAGTCTTGTTCCTGTGCCTGCGCCTTGATGATTGGATTGCGGGCTTGTCCAAGTGTCCGGATTGCCGCATGCGCCTTCAAGGGAGCGGGTCCGAAGAACGTCACCCTGCCCCTCTTTCAGTGCTCGTGGGTCCAACCGGCTTGTCGCCGAGCACCGTGGCCCGATGCATGATGCGCCGGTGCGGCAGATAATCGGCGAGGGCGTAGTGCTGTGTGAGGCGGTTGTCCCAGAAGGCGACGTCGCCCTCCTTCCACTTCCAGCGCACGGTGAACTCGGGCTTGGCGACATGCTTGAACAGGACGCGCAGCACCGCGTCGCTCTCACTCCCGCTGAGCTCGACGATGCGAGTCGTGAAGCCTTCATTGACGAACAGGCCCTTGCGTCCACTCTCGGGATGCACCCGCACTACCGGATGCACCACCGGCGGGTTCTTTTTCTTGGCCTCTTCGAAGCGGGCCTTGTCCTCGGCCTGCCCCCAGCGCGATTCCGGAAAGCTCTTTTCGATGTTGTGCGCTGCCGTCAGCCCATCAAGGAAATTCCGGAACGGCTCGCTCAATGCCTCGTAGGCAACGATGGTGGAGGACCAGGACGTATCGCCGCCAGATGGCGGGATCGTCTTGGCGGCGAGGATAGCACCCAGCGGCGGCGTCTCGATGAAGGTGACGTCGGTGTGCCAGTTGTCGTTGTCCGGCAGGTTGTTGTGCGACGTATCGAGCACGATGATCTCGGGAACGTCTTCGACATGCGGATAGATCGGGTGAATGTGCAGCCTGCCAAACTCGCTTGCCAGCGCCCGCTGGGTGACCGGGTCGAGGTGCTGCCGCTCGAAGAACAGCACGTGGTGCTTAAGCAGTGCGCGCCGGAGTGACTCGATAGTCGCTGCATTGAGCGGCTTGCTCAGATCGATGCCGTCGATCACGGCGCCGATCGCCGGCGTCAGGGGTCGCGTGTCTAGATGCAGTTCGGGTGCAGGCGCGTTCATCGGTTTCTCCTCAACGGTGGGATGCCCAGGGCAATACGAGTCGCTCGAAGAGGCGGAGCAGCACTTCGAAGCCGAAGGCGAGCAGTGAAATGACCAGGATGCCGGCAATCACCACGTCGGTGACGAGGAACTGCGCCGCCGATTGAATCATGAAGCCGAGCCCGCGCGATGCTGCCACCAGTTCGGCCGCGACCAGCGTCGACCAACCTGCGCCGAGCGCAATGCGGATGCCCGTCAGCACCGAAGGCAGCGCGCTGGGCAGCAGCACATGCAGCAGCACCTGCAGGCGCGTCGCGCCAAATGATCGCGCGGCGTTGATCTGGGCCTGTGGCGTGGTTCGGACGCCGCTGGCCGTCGAAATAGTGATCGGTGCCAGCATGGCAAGTGAGATCACTAGAATCTTGCTTGGCTCGCCGATGCCGAACCAGATGATCACCAGTGGCAGATAGGCCAGCGGCGGTAGCGGCCGGATGAACTCGATCAGGGGATCGAGCAACCCGCGGCCGACGCGGCTGGTCGCGATGAGCAATCCCGCCGGCACACCGATCAGCACGGTAAAGAACAGCGCCGAGAACACACGCGACAGTGACGCCCAGGCATGCTGCAGCAGGGTGGAATCGACATAACCCTTGCCGAGCAATGTCCCGAACGCCGCGAGCACCTTGCCCGGCGCCGGCAGGAATACCGGCGACACCCATGCCAGGCTCGATGCCAGGTGCCAAAGCACGACGAGAACAACCAGAAGTCCGGCAGTCACCGCGAGCGGATGAGGGACAGGCGAACCGATGCGCCGTGATCGCGGAGCTTCAGGCGGTGCGATGATCGCGTCCGCGCTCATGCGACCTGCCGCTCCTCATCTTCATCGATCGCGGCCAGCAAGTCCTCGCGCTGCGCGATGAAAGCCGGATCGGCCTTGAGGTTCCGCGCTTTTTCACCCGCGAGAAAGCGCTGCGAGAACGCAGCCTTGCGGTCCTCGACGATGCGGCCCGGACCGGGGGCCAGCACCACGACGCGGGTGCCGAGAAACAGTGCCTCCTCGACGCTGTGGGTGATGAGCAGCACACCGGTGCCGGTCTCGGCCCAGACCTTGAGCAGAAGTTCCTGCATCTTTTCGCGCGTCATCGCATCGAGTGCGCCGAGCGGCTCATCGAGCAGCAGGAACTGCGGCTCGGCGGCCAGCGCCCGCGCGATGCCGACCCGTTGACGCTGGCCTCCGGAGAGCTGCCATGTCGATCTGTCGCCGTGCTCGGCCAGTCCCACCAGCGCGAGCAGCTGGTCGGCGCGCGCCTTCCGCTCTGGAGCCGAAAGACCCCGCAGTCTGAGTGGCAGCGCAACATTGTCCCGCGCACTGAGCCAGGCGAACAGCGCATCGTCCTGGAACACGACCGCCCGGTCGGCACCGGGCCCGGTCACTGGAGTTGCGCCCACGGTGATGCGCCCCTCGGTGGGAGCGACGAACCCTGCTGCGAGATTGAGCAGCGACGTCTTGCCGGAACCCGAGCGCCCGATCACCGCGACGAACTCGCCACGCCCGATCGTCAGCGACAGACGGTCGAGAACCAGGCTTTTCTGCACGCGGCCGAAGCCTGACTGACGTTCGTAGCTGAGCGAAACATTGGCAAGGCGCAGTTCAGTCATCTCGTTTCCTCGAAGAAGGAGCCGCTGCCGCCACAGGGAATGAGCGGCAGCGGAGTTGGCGGCGGGACAGGAGGACCCCGCCGTCGTGGTGTCTACTGCGCCGCTGCCAGCACGAACTTGGTCGTGACGTATGGCGCATAGTCGGGAAGTGCGGCCGGAATCTTGCCCTGCTCGACCAGGAAGGCGGCCGTATCGGCCACAGCCTTGGCCGTCGCGCCGCCCAAGTAGTTCGGGCCGGCCTGCTCAGCGAGCGAGGGGAAGACGTAGCCCTTGAGAAGCGCCGGCACGTCTGCAGCGTTTGCG
This sequence comes from Devosia sp., assembly GCA_040081185.1. Taxonomy (GTDB): domain Bacteria; phylum Pseudomonadota; class Alphaproteobacteria; order Rhizobiales; family Devosiaceae; genus Devosia_A. The sequence continues at coordinate 14,924 of JBEBHC010000052.1, forward strand.
CCGGTGAGCTGGGCAATCTTTTTGGCGGCATCGCTGTCGGCGTTCCACGCCGCCGGGTCCGCGAGGTACGCAGCATAGGCGTCAGCGGTTACCTTCACGAAAGCCGTGACGATCTCGGGATGCTGCTCGGCAAATTCCTTGCGAACGATCCAGGCATCGAATGTCGGTGCGCCCCATTCCGCAACCTGAGCACTGTCAGCCAGCACATTGCCGCCGGTTGTCTTGATCTGTGTCAGCACGGGGTCCCAGACGTATGCACCATCGATGTCGCCGCGCTCCCACGCTGCACCAATGTCAGCAGGGCGCAGGTTGAGGATCTCGAGCGAGGCCGGGTCGACGTTCCAGTGCTTCAGGGCCGCGAGCAGCGCATAATGCGAGGTCGAAACGAATGGCGTAGCGATCTTCTTGCCCGCAAGATCCTCAGGCTTGGTCACGCCCTTTACTGCCAGCGCTTCGGCCTCAGCGATGTTACCCACGATAAAGATCGTCTCGATCGGCAGCTGCTGGCTGGCCGCGGCGGTCAGCGGCGACGAGCCGACATAGCCTATGTCGAGCGCCCCCGAGGCGATCGCGGCGACAACATCGGCACCGCCGCCGAACTGGCTCCAGGTGATGTCCGCGCCGGTAGCCTTTTCGTATTCGCCGGCGGCCTGTGGCACGCGCGACGGCTCGACGATCTGCTGCCAGCCGATCCGCAGATCGACCGCCTGGGCGGGCGCCGCCCATAGCGCGATGCCGGCTAGAACGGCAATCAGAGTGTTTCTGTGAAAGGTGGTCATGCGAGGCATCCTTGAATTAAGCGAGCGCCGACGCAGCGCTTCCATGTGCAATCTACTGATACTCGACCTACTAAGTCGAGAAATGGGATGCCAAAGCACGATGGAGCCTGCGAAGTGGTTTGCTCACATGCAGCATTGCGCGAAAAGTGCCGGCGTTCTGGTCCGCCGGTCAGGCCACCAGACGGGCGGCCAGGTCGGCACACTGGCGGCGAATGTCGGGTACGGCCTCGATCTCGAAAAACTTGCCCCGCGTCAGAGGTCCGACCGCGTAAAGGCCGCTCGCCGGTCGACCATCGCGTGCCACGACCGCGAGGTCTCGGGTCACGTCGAGACCGATCCTTTCCGGGTCGGGTCTCCCACGGCCGCTGGCCAGCAGCGATTGAATCGTTGCATTGGAGCTGCGCGTCACGTCAACGGTCACGCCCCCGCAATCGTAAACCCTCACGACATCGAAAGACCGGGTTTCGGGGACGCCGCGCAGCTTGATGATTGCTCTGACACCGGCGGGCACGGGTTCGACATCCCTGAGTACGCCAGCTGTTAATTCGACCTGACCGTTGGCAATGGCCGCCACCAGCCTTGCATGAAGCTGCGGCGGAAGGCGGTGACGGTGAATGTTCCACCAGGGGCGAGCATGTTGCAGGAACTGGCGACGGCTCCCGGGTGTCCAACTTTGCCAGATGCGCTGGTTGTAGGGCCGCAGGCCATCGACCACGCTACGCCAGTCGCTGCCGCGGCGCTCGTTTGACTGCACCAGACCCCGGAACCAGTGCCAGAATTGTACGAAGCTCGCCTCGAACGGCACGTCCGCCTCATCGATCTGCAACGGTAAGACCTGCCGATGCGGTTGCGGCAGAAGGCCGTGACGCGAGACCACGCGGATCGGGCCCCGGTGCTGGCGGGCGACGAGCGCGAGCCATGCATCGATCATGCTCAGCCCGGAGCCGAGCATGATGACCGGCGCATCGAGCGGCAGATCGGTGTCGGCCGGCGAGCCGGTGCGAACGGTCAGCGAACGGGACGGTTGCTCCTCGTGGCCGACAGCGAGCACAGCGATGTCTGCTTCTATCCGCCTGCCGTCGATGAGAGTTACTGCAGCGGACTTTGCCGTGCTCTCGATCGCGCCAGACTCGCCTTCTACAATTGTCAGCAAGGACCGGGGAGCGGCTGCGAGCGACGCCTCGCGAAGAACCTCATCGAGATAGACGCCATACATGCGGCGGGGGGCGAAGAAGAAGGGTTCGTCCGGCCGCTCGGGCGAGTCGCGATGCAGCCAGCGTTGGAAATGCCCAGGATCATCAGGAAAGGCGCTCATGCCACTGGCCGGCACGTTGAGCACGTGATCGACGCGAACAGCGGAGTACGCAACTCCTCGTCCGACACCGGGGCGCTTTTCGATCAGCGTGATGTTGACTGCACGATCCCGATGCCCGAGCAGATGGGTTGCCAGCAGCACTCCGCTCGCGCCGCCTCCCACTATGATGATCGAGAGAGCGTCCTTCATGTCCTGACGAATCTCTGGCGTGAGTCGGGCACGCCAGGACGCATGGCGTGGCCGAACGGTTGGTATTTTGTCATGCCGTGGTCAGCACTTCGTCGACACTGGACAGCAATCGATAGGCGCCTTGCCAGTAGAGCAGCGGTTCAGCCTCAGCGTTCACCTCCACCGTGCGGATGCGACCGATCAGAATGCTGTGCGAGTGGCGCACGATGACCTCCTCCACTTCGCAATCCACCGCCGCCAGGGAACCCGTGAGTGCAGAGGCGCCGGTGATGAGCTGGTGCCATTGGGCACCCTCATACCTGGCGGCTCCGCGGATACCGGTCCGGCCGGCGAACCGCTCGGCTACATGGGTCTGATCATGCGCCAGCATGTTGACGCAGAAGACGCCGTGCCCCTGAACAGTGCCGAAGGATGCCGACTGCCGGTTCAAGCACACCAGCAGGCGCGGCGGGTCCATCGACAGCGACGCGACCGAGGTCGCGGTGAACCCGGTGCGATTGTCGCCGAGACCGGTGGTTACGACGGTCACGGCGCCCACGAGGTGACGCATGACCGTGCGAAACGCGGCCGTCTCGTCGGCGAGTGTCGCGATGGGCAGGATGGCGCCCATGTCAGCTATGCGGCTGCGGCGGTCGGCTCGCCGATCGACAGCATCAGGCGATTGGCCCAGTTGAAGAAGGCGGCACTCTGGATCACGTCCAGGATTGCAAGGTCGTCCAATCCCTGTTGGCGGAGGCTGGCGATCTCGTCGGCACCGAAAGCTGTCGGCGTTCGGGTGAGTGCCACGGAAGCTGATACCAACGCATTCCAACGCTCACCGAGGTCAGTTCCGATGCCGTCGTCGAGCAAGCGTTGCACGTCGTCCTTCCGCTTGGAGTAGGTCGAGGCGAAGCGGGCGTGAACGGAGGCGCAGAAGATGCAGCCGTTGAGCCGTGAGGTTGCGGCTGCGGAGAGCTCGCGCTCGGCACGCGGCAGGCCGGCATCGGGATTGTAGAAGATGTCCTTGTCGGTGCGGGTGCGGGCGCCGAGGATGTCGGGGTCGCGGGCCAGCACCATGAAGTAGGGCGACTTGGCGCGCGATGCTTCAGTCAGGCCCTCCCAATGGCGATCCGTGAGGTCGCTTTCATCCAGCGGCTTCAGCCAGGGTGCCCAGCCGATATTGTCCTGCGTGAAGGCGACCGGGCGGTCGGATGCGTTGTAGGCGATGGCGGTCTCGGACATTTCGATCTCCTATTCGGCTGCAACGGCGCGCTGTTCGGCGGTGCCGAATGCGACGAGCTCGGTGACGACACGGATCTGGAATGACAGGAAGGCGACAAGCTGCGACAGCGTCACGATGTCGTCGGTCGACCAACCAGAATTGAGCAATGCCTGAAGCGCGGCGCTGCTCGCGTCGCGTGGGCGGAAGACGAGCAGGTGCGCGTAGACAAGTGCCGCACCCAGTCTTCCGAGCACATCGGCATGGCCGGCATCAGGGCCGAAATGGAGACCCGCCTTGTCTTCCGCGCTAAGCGGTCCCGTCGGGTAGGCGCCATAGGGTCCCGTTGTCTCGCCGCGTTTTATTTCGGCACTGATTGCGGCTACCAGCCCGGCACGAGCGTAGTAGCCGAGCTTTTCCCGATAGAACGCCGCGATGGCGTCGGTCCGGTGCAGACCGGCAACGAAATAGGCGATGGCGAAACGCTCTTCGAGCAGGACGGTGCCGGGCTGGGCCGGGTTGAACAGCGCGTCGTAACTCTTCTGCGCATTCTCGAGCGCCGCGGGACGCTGCGCGCGGATGCGGCTCAGCGCGCTGCCGGGCGCGATGCCGGCCAGTTGATCGATGACATCGGGTGAGGTGTTCATGCTGT
>JBEBHC010000385.1:0-1306 GCA_040081185.1 Devosia sp.
ACTTCTGATAGTGCTCAGCGTTGATTGCGATGTAATTCTTCCACTTCTCCGGCACCTCGTCGAGGGCGAAGATCGCCTCGACCGGGCAGGCCGGCACGCACGCGCCGCAATCGATGCACTCGTCCGGATGGATGTAGAGCATCGTCGAGGCCTCGAAGTCGCCTTCGTCCTTGCGCGGGTGGATGCAGTCCACCGGGCACACGTCCACGCAGGCCGAGTCCTTGGTGCCGATGCAGGGTTCACAAATGATGTACGCCACGCGTTGTTCCTCCGGTGAAAGGGCATCCGCCGCCTCCGGGCGACGGTCGGCTACGCCGACGCCTCCAGTGGCGTCGATGGCAGGTAGCCGAGTCTGAGCGAGATATTCCGGGCCAGTTCCCAGATACCCCGGTGATCGGTGGTGGCCAGGGGGGCTTCGTCCGCGCCGTGCGCGAAGGCGCCGACGCGGCCCACTTCCTGGGTCGTGTAGTCACGGATCGGCGCGCAGGTGCACACCAGGCGCTGGGCGCCGTCGGGCAGCGCGCCGGCCGGTCCGAGACGCACGAGCGCTGGTCCGGGCGCGCGCACCTCGCGGGCCTCCGACAGTTTGAGGCAGCTGAGACGCCGCGTTGCCTGCGCCGCCGTGGCGTCGAAGTAGAGGGCGCAGTGCCCGGGCATCTCCCGCCCGTAGACGGTGCGCATCGCGACTTCGTCCGGCGCGGTGGTCCAGAGGTAGGTAACTTCGCCGGTCGAGGGAATGGCGAGGAACATCCGGTGCGACGTGCGCAGCACGTAGTCGCGCACGAGCGGATAGGCATGGAGCCGCAGTTCCGACCCGCCGAGCGCCCGGAACATCACGTCCAGCATCTTGAGCGAGAGGCTGTACCGGGCCGTCTCTTCGTCCTGGCGCACGTAGCCACGGCGCTTCAGCACGGCCAGCACCCGGTGGGCGCTCGACACCGGCAGGTGCGCGGCCCGCGCCACATCCGACACGCTCAAGCCCCGGGGCGAACGGCTGAGGACTTCGCACACGTCCAGCGCTTTGTCAGTAGACGTGGCCGACGCCTGGCGTGCCGAGGTCGCGAGGGATTCCATCAGATGGAAAGCAGTTTCAAAAATGACCGCCGCCACTCTACCTGCACGCTATCTCGACGGTCAAGCCATGCGGACGGCCGTTGACTCTATGTACGCCCACCCCTACGATGGTACCTCCCCCGTGTCGAATCTCTCAGGGCAGCAGCTCGGCCACTACAAAGTTCTCGAGCCTCTCGGCGCCGGCCTCGTCGCACAACCCGGCCATTTCGAGCGAACTCGATCGCATCATCGC
>JBEBHC010000386.1:0-1306 GCA_040081185.1 Devosia sp.
GCGCGGCGGTTTGCGCTTGGCGAGAGCGAGAAGTTCGCTGCTTGGACAGTTGAGGGGCGGGCGGCGGATCAGTTGCTGGTTTGCGATTATCTGAGCCGGACGCGGTCTTGGCTGATGGTCGAGCCAATCGCAGGCGGGACGCGTTTGTATTTTGGCAGCGCGGTTGTGCCTGTGGGGATTGGGTCGGGCCGGGCGCGGCTCGGTTTTCCGTTCAACACGCTGCTGCCGTTTCACAAGCTTTATGCGCGGACTTTGCTGGGCGCGGCGCGTGGGCGCGTGCTGAAGGGCGTTGCTTGCGCCTGAGAAGATGGCTTCTCTTCAGGCTCAATCGTTGCGAGGGTTGAGCGATGAATAGACGCGCGCTTGTCGCTTTGGTCTTTGGGTTTCTGCTTTGCGCTGCTTCGACCGCCACCGCGCACGCGCAAGAGACGGGTGCGGTTGGCTACTGGGTCGGCAGCGTTTCGTGGAGTGAAACGCCGGTCACCTATGTTTGGGAAATCTACGCGGACAGAACGTTCGGCAGCGACCGTGAGGGACGTGGACCTCGAAACGGCGGCGCTTGGGGCCTGCGTGGCACGCGGCTCACGCTAAAGTACGACGATGGGTTTCGGTATGAAGGCGAACTTAGCGGCGATGGCTATTCCGGCACCGCGTATGGCGCTGATGGGCGCGTGTCTGGCGCTTTTTCGATGTCGCGTGTGACAGAAAATTCGCGCCCGTTCGATGCGGACGAGCAGGACTAGTAGTGCAAACAAAAACGGCGGAGCTTGCGCTCCGCCGTTTCCGTTTAGCTGATGCCTGAGTGGCTGGATCAGAAATCCATGCCGCCCATGCCGCCCATGCCGCCGCCTGGCATGCCGCCGCCGCCGGACTCTTTCTTCGGGGCTTCGGCGATCGAGGCTTCCGTCGTGATGATCAGGCCCGCGACCGAGGCCGCGTCTTGCAGCGCCGTGCGCACGACCTTCACCGGATCGATGATGCCGGCTTTGACCATGTCGACGTATTCTTCGGTTTGGGCGTTGAAGCCGTAATTGTCGTCCTTGTTCTCGCGCAGTTTGCCGACAACGATCGAGCCTTCAACACCGGCGTTTTCCACGATCTGACGGATCGGGGCTTCCAGCGCCTTCTTGATGATGCCGATGCCGACATTCTGGTCTTCGTTGTCGCCCTTGATGTTGAGCTTGAACGCAGCCCGGAGGAGCGCCGTGCCGCCGCCGGGGACGATGCCTTCTTCCACCGCAGCGCGGGTGGCGTTCAGCGCGTCATCAACGCGGTCCTTGCGTTCCTTCACTTCGACTTCCGTCGC
>JBEBHC010000387.1:0-1304 GCA_040081185.1 Devosia sp.
GAGCGGGAGACAGTGAGGTTACTACCCGAGAGCAGAGAAGCGTGTAAAGCTGCGAGGCCTGTAGAACCATCGTTGACCTTCAAGATTCCCGCAGCAGATCGTGAAATACCAACATCAAACGATGTAAGTGTGGATCCAAGATTTATTCCATTCACAATATTGAGAGCAGCACTGAAGTCTGTCAGACCAACTGCCGTACCCCTTCCAGTGGCACTTGAACGCGGAGTGAAGATGATCTGTTGACCATGAGGATCGCTAGCATCAAGAACAAGGCGTCCATTGTCGGTATTATCAACGGTCAGGAAGTCAGTACCACTATTGATCAAATTAATACCAAATGTTCCGTGTACAGTGAGCGTTGATGTTGGATTCAATGTGCCAATTCCGACTTTTCCTTTCTCGCTAATGGCTGAAATAAGCGGAGATGTGCTACCGCCAGATCCGGAAATGTAGAGACTTCTACCAGACATGGCCCCTCGGACATTAAGCAGAGGTGTCGTAGTTGCTGTATGCGTATTGCCATTCTGAATAACGAGCACCCCAGTCATAGTATCCCCTGCTTTGCGGACATAACGAGCGTCACCGATGGTGAGGACGTTGCCGGTGCCGAAGGTTCCGGTGTTGCTGTCAGTGCCACAGCTGAAGCGCTTTGTCGTGCTATCCCACAAAAGCTTGCTGGTGCCTGCTGCATCACAGTCTGCGAGCCCTGCGCCGCCAAATGTCCTGGCTGCGTAGAGATGTGAACCAGAGATAGAGCGTGCAGCGTAGAGATCTGTGCCAGATGCTGTACCAAGAATATCCAGAGTAGCCTTGGGAGCAGTGGTTCCGATACCAACTGAGCCCGTAGCGGTAATTGTCATACGAGTAGCGAGCGATGTTTCGTCACGTGTCATGAAACGGAGATCCATCTCTGGAGCACCGTTTTTTAGCGCGCTATAGACACCCTGAATCTTCGCTCCATCAAATGCAGTAGAACTCGTATCCCTTACTTTAAAGAGGATGTTTGCACTATTGCTATACACAGCATTTGGGTTGTTTTCCTGATCAAGAATGAGGTTATTTGGGTTATTGCGCCCCATGATCAACATAACATCTGTGTTTATACTGTCATACACTTGGAACTTGGTGCTTGGGGCTGCAGTGCCGACACCTACCCGCTTATTCGTTGCATCGTAGACAAGGCCAGCAGTGTCGACGATAAGTATATTGCCCGTTGCAGTGCCGGAATACTTCTTCACAACGAGTGCGCCCGATGATGCGAGCGTATTCTGTGCACGGATAATTGCACCAGAAATCGTATTGAT
>JBEBHC010000388.1:0-1301 GCA_040081185.1 Devosia sp.
CCATGCAGTCACTGGCGGCAAACCAATTGATGCGTGATGCGTCTCTGCACCAACTTCTTTGAGCATCGAAGAAAGAGGATGACACGAACCAAGAAAGCTCACGGTATGCCCGCGTTTCAGAAGACCAGAAGCGAGCCACTTCGTCTGAAGTTCGGCTCCGCCTTTCGCGCTTTCGTACGGAAATCGAGTAAAGAGGATTCGCATGTACGAGGAGTGTAACCCCAGGAAGCTGCGTCTACGAGCCCATCCAAGCCTCAAGCAGCGTCAAAATCTGCCGCTCGACCACGTCAGACTGGTGCGTGGTGCAGACTGCGGCCTCGGCACCGGCTCTTATGGCTCGCTCTGTGTTCTCGGCATTATCAGCAGAACTTACGAGTGCGATACGGCTCAGAGGGCATTTCTCTCGTAGATACGCAATAACGGAAGGGCCGTTCTCACTCGGTATGTAGTAGTCGATGAAAGCAGCATCGATATCAGAATTCGTATCAATGAGTATCTTCGCTTGCTCTGTTGTTTCCGCAATCAGAAGCTTCCCTTCCCAGTGCGCACGCTTCAGCATGTAACGAAGCAAAAGAATTTTCTCGCGCGAATCATCGGCGATGAGAAAAGTCTTCATGCACGAGGAGCGATCAGCGTCTGGCCTCCCATGTATGGCCTCAGAGCGACTGGAATCGTCACAGAGCCGTCTGCATTCTGATGGTTTTCAAGAATGGCAATGAGCGCACGTCCGATAGCGAATGCTGTGGCGTCATTCATGTGCACCAACTTCTTACTCTCACCATCTTTATAGAACGTCTTCAATCGTCGTGCCTGGAAATCTGTCATGTAATCGCTCGTATGTGTCTCACGGTATGTCTTCTGTGACGGAATCCAACAATCAATATCAATGCCGTTGGCGTTCGGCTTTCCGATATCAAATGTGCATTTCTGCACGACGCGGAAAGGCACCTCGAGAAGCGACACCAAATGTTCCTGGAGAGCCACAATGAGCTTCTGCTCATCTTCACCGGACTCAGCTGTGGAGAAGGATTCGATCTCAAGTTTGTCGAATTGATGGACGCGCAAAATGCCTCCCATGTCTTTGCCATACGTACCGGCTTCACGACGGAACGCCGTGGAATATCCGATGAAGCGAACAGGAAGCTGCTCTACTGGAAGCGTTGTTTCCATGAAGTACGGCCCCATGGTGTGTTCGGCTGAGCCTACGAGGACTTGGCCATCTTCAGGAAGAAGGTAGCGCTGATCTTCTGGCTGCAGTCTATCCATTCGATCCATCACCTCGCGCTGCATGATGACCGGTG
>JBEBHC010000389.1:0-1300 GCA_040081185.1 Devosia sp.
ACCGTACACTTGGCCACCTGTGTTCTTCTGCTGGAGGCCGCCCGGGCGGACAATGACTTTTCCGACGATGAGCGGCGGCACATCCTGTCGGTGCTGCAGGACCGCTTCGCGCTCAGTCCGGATGAGGCGAAGGAATTGCTCACCGAGGCGATGAACGTGCATGACGAGAGCACGAGCCTGCACCAATTCACGCGCACGATAAATTCGGCATTTCCGGTGGCGGAGAAAGTGCAGATCGTGGAGGAAATCTGGCGGATCTTCTACGCGGACCAGTACCTCGACGGACACGAGGATCACCTCGCGGCGAAGCTTCGCAACCTGCTTAACCTGAGCCACCCGGTGATGATCGAGGCCAAAATGCGGGTGCTCGCAGAGATCCGCAGCGGAGCCTGATACTCGCCGTACTACTTTTCCTGGGTGCGCTCGCCCTTGCCGCCATCCCAGGCGCCGCCGGAGTTAAAGCGATAGCGATAGGTCTCGCGACCTTCTTCGCCCGTATCCACGGTGGCGGATTCGGCCTGGGCCTCGGTCCGGTTGGCCTTGCGGGGCCCCTGGAGCACGCGGTAGCGGTATTCCAGGTAGGCCACGTAGCCGCGATCACGATCGGCGGCCTTCGACGAGGCCTGGGCGTCCAGCGGATAGTACGAGACGTATTCTTTCACTTCCTTGTAGTAGTTGACCTTCAGGCCGTCTTCTTCCACCTTCACCACGCCCAGACGCTCCGCCTGATTCATGCGCTTCATTTCCTGCTCGCCCACGGCATTGAGGGCTTCATAGACCTTGTCGGCACCGGAGACATAGCCCTCGGGCTTCTCGGCGAGGCCGAAGTCGGACATGACTGTTTCCACGACGCCCTGGCCTCCCTGGCCCTGGCAACCGGCGATACACAATGCGGCGATGACTATCGCGAATTTCTTCACTGGATTCTCCTTCGTATTCGTCGAATTATTCTTGTGACGTGAGGGATTGAGTATAGCATTTCGCTGTCGCCGGATGCAGTGGCTTTAACGCCCCAGTGCCGCCCCCTGTGCTCAGAGACTTCAGAGACAACAGGGACAGCAGGCGGTTTCAATCTCATTGTTCCTGCCGTCGCTGTTGTCCCTGCCGTCCCTGTAAACCCACCTCCGAAACCCACAACAAGAGAGCCTGCGGCGCAGGCCGCAGGCGCACTTCATGGGGCGAAAGCGCGATCAACCGGTCATACCGGTAACTTGTTTTGTGGTGCAGAGCAACGCGAATAGCCATTCAGATGTCCCGTTTTAGATCTATTGTGATGTGCAAATGCAGGCTAATTAGCCGC
>JBEBHC010000390.1:0-1296 GCA_040081185.1 Devosia sp.
CACATGAACGAAGCCATACGGCTGCTCTCGAAAAATTTCGACGACAAAACGGAATGTCGCATACATAACTAAAAAGCAACCCGCTGTACGACCAGATTGTGCTTGTGTTGTTGTGAAGTCTGAAAGATGAACAAAGCACGTCAGTGCGATAAGTATGTCTTTCAGAAATGCATACAGCTGCGTAGGGTGGCGTATTCCTTCGGCTCCAGGAAAGCTCATGCCCCATGGAAGTGTGGTGACCGTACCGTACAGTTCTCCATTGATCAGATTTCCTAGTCGGCCCAAAGCGAGTCCCACTGCTGCTGGGATAACAAGAACATCACCTAGTCGAAAGATATCAATGTGTTTTCGGTAGGAAAAAATGAGCAGAGCTAGAAAGACTCCAATAAAACCACCGTGTGACGACATGCCTCCTTCCCAGACTGCTAAGACTTTTTCAGGATGATCGAAGAAATAAGACCCGCCGTAAAACAAAACAAAACCTAGTCGCCCGCCAAAAAGAACACCGAGAAAAACCCATAGTACAAAAGTTTCCCGATCTTTCGCCGACATATCGATGCGCGCGATCTTTAAAAGCTTTGGAAACATCCACATACCAAAGAGAAACGCGATGGCATACATAATGCCGTACCAATGTACGAGCACAGGCCCGATGGCAACGAGGATTTCCTTGGACGGAAAGAATGCAATCACGAGCCTAGTATACAGTGGTATGCTTTGCCGCATGCTGATTCTTGGAATCGAAACATCGTGTGACGAAACATCCGCTGCAGTGGTGCGCGACGGACATGAGGTCTTGAGCTGTATCATTTCTAGCTCTCAGAAGGACTTTGTATCACTCGGAGGGGTCATCCCGGAAGATGCTGCAAGAAAACAGCTTGAAAGCATTCTTCCGGTCATCGAGCAGTCGCTTTTGAAAGCAAGTATTAGCCACAATGATCTCGATGCTATAGCTGTGACATATGGCCCCGGGCTACTAGGCTCTTTGCTCGTGGGAACATCCACAGCTCGCGTGCTTTCACGGATGTGGGATACACCACTCCTTCCAGTCCACCACACACTTGGCCACTTGGCCTCGACATGGCTTTCGAGTGAAGAGCCTCAGTTTCCAGTACTCACTTTGTCAGTATCGGGTGGACATACGGATCTGTGGTATCGGACGAGCCATACATCTGGCGTGCGTGTGGGAACCACTCGAGATGATGCCGCCGGAGAAGCATTTGATAAAGGCGCTGTCATGCTTGGGCTCCCCTATCCCGGAGGACCAGCGCTCGCTGCCCTTGCTCAGAATGGAGA
>JBEBHC010000391.1:0-1289 GCA_040081185.1 Devosia sp.
GGGGCTCGGGCGCCTTGAGCTTTGCGTGCTGGCCGAAGAGATCGGCCGCGCAGTGGCGCCGATCCCGTTTTCGTCGACCGTGTATTTCTTCGCTGAAGCTTTGATGCTCGCGGGCAGCGATGCGCAGAAAGCAGCGGTGCTGCCGAAGGTTGCCAGCGGCGAAACGATCGGGTGCTTCGCGTTGAGCGAAGGCCCCGGCGCGCCGACGGCATCGAGCATCAGCGCCAAGTTCGATGGCTCGACGCTGACCGGCGTGAAAATTCCGGTGACCGACGGCGATTGCGCGACGCATGCTGTGGTCGTCGCGAAGGATGGCGGCGGGGTTTCGCTGGTGCTGGTCGATCTCAATCAGCCGGGCGTCACGCGCACGACGCTGAAGACGCTCGATCCCACACGCGGTCACGCCAAGCTCGAGTTTAAAGGTGCGAAGGCTGAACGCCTCGGCGCTGCTGGGCAAGGTTGGGATCTCGCGGAGCAAGTGCTCGATCGTGCGGCGGTGCTGATTGCGTTCGAGCAAGTCGGTGGGTCGCAGGTCTGCCTGGAAATGGCGACCGAGTACGCGAAGAGCCGCTACGCCTTCTCGCGTCCGATCGGCTCGTTCCAGGCGATCAAGCACAAGCTCGCAGACATGTACGTGAGCATCGAGGTCGCGCGCTCAAACGCCTATTACGGCGCCTGGGCCCTCTCGACCGAAGCTGCGGAACTTCCGTTTGCCGCCGCCGCCTCGCGCGCGGCTGCAAGCGACGCCTATTACTTCTGCGCCAAGGAGAACATCCAGACCCACGGCGGCATGGGCTTCACCTGGGAAGTCGACTGCCATCTCTTCTATCGCCGCGCCAAGCTGCTTGCTGTGCAGGCGGGCTCACCCGCGGCATGGAAAGAGAAGCTGGTGAAGCGTCTGGAACAGCGGAACGCCGCGTGATGGCGCAAGTGATCTTCGAAAAGCGGGACGGCAAGTACGACGCCATGTTCGTCGAACGCGCCGGCGCGCTTGAAGAGATCGCATGCCCAAAGCAGCCGCCGATCCCGCACGACATGTTCCACTACGCGATTGAGCGGACGCTGCAGATGCGCGGCTTCATCCATCGCGCCGCCGCCGGTGAGGGCGTCGGTTTTGTGATGAGCCATGAAGCTGAAAGCGAAGCGGTGGAGCGTTTAGTCGAGACGATGCAGGCCGATAGCTGGAGCGGGCGCCCGCCTGCCTCAGAAGTTATCGACCTCTTTCACACCACATGTGAAGCGCGCGGCACTCAGCCGATCGCGCTGACGGAAGATGCAATCGTCGCCAT
>JBEBHC010000392.1:0-1281 GCA_040081185.1 Devosia sp.
AAATATTTCAGTCGCGATGAACAGAGCGTATGGCGCGACAACCGTCATGCAAAGGGTCCTCTGGAGTCACCGGGACACCCAGCGACCGCTGCAGCCGCCAGTTTCAAGACGGCGATGGTTGGCTCGGTCCTGGCTTTTCTCGGAACGCTCTTAGCGTTGACCGGATTGCAGCCTACTCACATCGAGTTCGGTGACGATCACGGCGTCAACGGCCGAAGTTACCCGTTGATTGGAGCTTACGTCTGGGTAGCCTCATTTATTCCGGTGCTGATCGCGCTCGGTGTCGAGGCTGCGCGCCGAGCCTTTGCCAAACCATCGCCAGTGGGCCAATGACCGCAATCGGCGACTTTCAGCCTTTGCGTTTACGGCAGCGCGGATGGCCGGATTGGAGCAACGTTGCCGATCAATCATTGGAGTCGGACTAGCGCACTCCAGCGCCGACAACCGGCCGCGCCGCTATGCGGCCGCTAGGTGCGCTCAAGCACTCGCCGCGCGACAGCGTTAAGCGCGAAGGGAAACCTGGGCTTGCGAAAGACACAGTGGCAAGGCCCCAACGTCGCCACGTGCGGCCTTCGGCATCGACCAGCGCGGCGGCACAGGCGGCCCCAGCATCGTCGGCTTCAACCCAGTACGCTTGGTAGCGGGAACGTCCCTCATAGTGTCCGCCAAGACCCACAACGAAAATCTGACCCGATTCGAGTCCCTGCTCGGGGCGATACGTGAGCACAGCCACGTCACCAACGTCACGGTCATAGGTCAGTTGGTTGCCGCTCGGCAGCACCCACACCTCGTCCGCAGAAGCTGGCATCGAAAACAGCATGCCGAGAGCAAGCGACACAACCCCAATCGACAAACGAGCTTTCATGAAATCCCCCAAGCCATACCCCACACACCTAATCGCAAATACGAAGCGCGGTCCATTGCTACTGGCTGGAAACGGCGATGGCGTGCCCTAACGGACGCAAGATGACCAACGGATCGACTTGAGCGAGTCCGCCGTCCATGGACTATTGTGCTGGTCAGATTTGAATAAGCGCCAGCCGCGCTGAGATACCAGGGTGCGGTCAGGCGTTGCCCGACTCTCTTAATAGCGTGCAAAGGCCGCTGAGTCGTTTCCGCTGACCCGAACGCTGGAGCACTTCGAACGCTTCGATGAAGCCTTGACGCCTTAGTGCGACTTCGATGGCGTGGCATGTAGAAAAGTCCCCGCTCTCGGCTAAGCGCTCAGCGTGTCGCAGGATGTAGGACCTTCTCGATTCTTGGACTTCCCTCGGCATCTCA
>JBEBHC010000053.1:0-18580 GCA_040081185.1 Devosia sp.
AGGAGACTGGACTTGCCGGAGCCGTTTGCCCCTTCGACGACCAGGATTTCCCCGGCGCCAAGATGCACCGTCAGCCGCGAAAACAAAGTCCTGCCGCCGCGGACGAGCGTCAGGTCGCGGCCCAGCAGCAGCGCGGGCGGAAGGGGTGGGGCGGGCACCATCGCCGCCATGCCTATTGTGCCTTCCGGCGGACTGGCAAGCGTCATGTTGTTTGACTATAACGCGCTCAAGTCTGGAACACTTCCAGACTGAGCGCCCCCGGTCCTGTCGAGGCTCCCCCGCGTCAGGGCGCCGAGGTGCCCGCAACACCCGGACAACAGGCGGAACCGTGCCCCAATCCCTCAACAGCTTCAAATCCCGGACCAACCTGACGGTCGGGGACAAAACCTACACCTATTTCTCGCTGCCGCTGGCCGAGAAGAATGGGTTGCCGGGGGTATCGAAGCTGCCGCATTCGATGAAGGTGGTGCTCGAGAACCTGCTGCGCTTCGAGGATGGCGTCACCGTCACCAAGAAGGACATCATGGCGATCGCCCAGTGGCTCAGCGATCGCACTTCGGAACACGAAATCTCGTATCGTCCGGCGCGCGTGCTGATGCAGGATTTCACCGGCGTGCCCGCGGTGGTGGACCTCGCCGCCATGCGCGACGCGACGGCGGCGCTCGGCGCCAATCCGCAGAAGATCAATCCGCTGGTGCCGGTGGACCTCGTGATCGACCATTCGGTGATGGTCGACTCGTTCGGCACGGCGCTCAGTTTCGCGCAGAATGTCGAACTCGAATACGAGCGCAACGGCGAGCGCTACGAGTTCCTGCGCTGGGGCCAGAAGGCGTTCGACAATTTCCGCGTGGTGCCGCCCGGCACCGGCATCTGCCACCAGGTCAATCTCGAATACCTCGCCCAGACCGTGTGGACGCGGAAGGATGAAGAGACGGGCGAGATGATCGCCTATCCCGACACGCTGGTGGGCACCGACTCGCATACGACGATGGTCAACGGGCTAGCCGTGCTCGGCTGGGGCGTCGGCGGCATCGAGGCGGAAGCGGCCATGCTCGGCCAGCCGATCACCATGCTGATCCCCGAGGTCGTCGGCTTCAAGATGACGGGGCGGATCAATGAAGGCATTACGGCCACCGACCTCGTGCTGACGGTCACCGAGATGCTGCGCAAGAAGGGCGTGGTCGGCAAGTTCGTCGAATTCTACGGTCCCGGTCTCGATCACCTGTCGCTCGAGGACCAGGCGACGATCGCCAACATGGCGCCCGAATACGGCGCAACCTGCGGCTTCTTCCCCGTCGACAGCGACACGCTCGACTATCTCGAAACGTCGGGGCGCGATGCCGCCCGTGTGGCGCTGGTCAAAGCCTATTCGGAAGCGCAGGGCATGTTCCGTACTACCGCGTCACCCGACCCGGTGTTCACCGATACGCTGGAACTCGAGCTCGACACCGTCGTGCCCTCCATGTCGGGACCCAAGCGCCCACAGGACCGCGTCGCACTCAAGGATGTCGCGCCGAAATTCAAGGAGGCGCTGAAGGACCTGACCGGCGGTCGCAAGGAGCGCACGGCGCTGCCGACCAGCAAGGAAGAGAGCCGTTTCGTTTCGGAAGGCGCCACCGGCGTCGACGACATTCCGGAGGAAGCGACCCTGCCGGAATCGGCGGCCTTCCCCGTGAAAAACGAAAGCTTCGGGCTCGACGACGGTCACGTGGTGATCGCGGCCATCACCTCATGCACCAAAACGTCCAACCCCTCCGTGCTGATCGCGGCCGGTCTCGTGGCGCGCAAGGCACGGGCGCTGGGTCTCAATTCCAAGCCGTGGGTCAAGACGTCGCTGGCGCCGGGATCGCAGGTGGTCACCGACTATCTCGATGCGGCAGGTCTTTCGACCGATCTCGATGCGCTCGGCTTCAACCTTGTGGGTTATGGCTGCACGACCTGTATCGGCAATTCGGGTCCGCTGCCCGAAGCGATCAGCGCCTGCATCAACGACAACGATCTGGTGGCGGCTTCGGTGCTGTCGGGGAACCGCAATTTCGAGGGCCGCGTGAACCCGGATGTGCGGGCGAACTATCTCGCCTCGCCGCCGCTGGTGGTGGCCTATGCGATTGCCGGTTCGCTCAACATCAATGTCACGACAGATGCACTCGGCACCGGCAAGGACGGCAAGCCGGTCTATCTCAAGGACATCTGGCCGTCGAACAAGGAAGTCAGCGACATCGTGCGTAAGGTGATCACGCCGCAGATGTTCCTGAAACGTTATTCCGATGTGTTCAAGGGCGACGAGAACTGGCAGGGCATCGCCATCGACGACAGCGAGACCTATGGCTGGAACGGCGGTTCAACCTATGTGCAGAACCCGCCCTATTTCGAGGGGCTGCGGATGACGCCGGAGGCGGTGACCGACATCCACGATGCGCGCATCCTCAGCCTCTTCCTCGACTCGATCACCACCGACCACATCTCGCCGGCCGGCTCGTTCAAGGCGTCGACGCCTGCCGGGCAGTATCTGGTCGAGCGGCAGGTGGCGCCAAAGGACTTCAACTCCTATGGCGCGCGGCGCGGCAACCATGAGGTGATGATGCGCGGAACCTTCGCCAATATCCGCATCAAGAACCAGATGGTGCCGGGCGTCGAAGGCGGGTTCAGCAAGGGACCCAATGGCGAGACCATGCCGATGTACGATGCGGCGATGGCCTACCAGAAGTCTGGTACGCCGCTGGTGATCTTTGCCGGCAAGGAATACGGCACCGGCTCGTCGCGCGACTGGGCGGCCAAGGGTACGCGCCTGTTGGGCGTGCGCGCCGTGGTGGCGCAGAGCTTCGAGCGCATTCATCGCTCCAACCTAATCGGGATGGGCGTGCTGCCGCTGCAGTTCGCCGAGGGCGAAAGCTGGCAGAGCTTCGCGCTGACCGGGGCCGAGACGATCTCGATCGAGGGCCTGACGACGCTGACGCCGCGCTCGGCGGTGACGGTCAAGATCACCTATCCGGACGGGCGGCTGCGCGAGGCGGTCACCCGCTGCCGCATCGATACGATCAACGAGCTGGATTATTATCGCCACGGCGGCATTCTTCACTATGTGCTGCGCAATCTGGTTGCCGCCTGACCGCGGGAACGGGGGCTCTCGCGTACCGCACGCCAAATTGACTCGCAGTTCGGTGGGGTTTTGCTAGAAATCCCGCCGATGACGTTTTCCCGCTCCCTCGCCGTAGGCCTTGCCGCCCTGCTCGCCGTGACCCCCGCCGTCGCGGGAGAAGTCCGGCAGAAGCCGAAGGCCGTACTTGAGCTGTTCACATCGCAGGGCTGCAATTCCTGCCCCGATGCCGATGCGCTGCTGACGCAACTCAGCCATCGCAAGGACCTCATCACCCTCGCCTATCACGTCGACTACTGGGACTATGTCGGCTGGGCGGACACGTTCGGCTCGCCCGACAATTCGGCGCGGCAGCGCGACTATGCCAAAGCCTGGGGCACGACCCGGATCTTTACGCCGCAGCTTGTGGTCAATGGCCGGTCGGGCGTCGTCGGCTCACGCCAGAAGGACGTCAACGGCGCCATCGGGGCAGCCAAGCTCGAGGTGCCGGTGGCGCTCGAACTGGGCGGCGACATGCTCGAAGTGTCGGTGGGCGGCAAGCCCGGCGGGCATGAAGCAATGATCTGGGTGGTGACCTATACCGACCAGGCCGACGTCGATATCGACCGCGGCGAGAATGCCGGCAAACAGATCACCTACACCACCATCGTCACCGGCAAGCAGGTGCTGGGCATGTGGGAGCCGGAGAACGGCTCGCATTTCCGCCTGCCGCTCGGCCAGCTGCTCGAAAAGGGCAGCAACGGTGCGGTGATCCTGGTGCAGGAGGAGGTCAACGGCCTCCCCGGCGCGATCATCGGCGCGGCCAGCGTCCAACTCTAAGCTGAAGGCACAAAAACAAACGCCCACCTGTGACGAGGCGGGCGCGATGACTCATGTGTGCATGGTAGAGATGGACGGCACCCGGGCATCATGGTTTGGGGGCTCGGTCAGCCCGGGTGCCGAACATTGGAGGCAATGCTGCCCTTATCGCCGGCCAATCTGGCTGAAGCGGGGAAGCAATGTGACGATTTCGCGGTAATCCTCTGAACGGCCACGGCGCGGCCGATCTGTTGCGGCGCGCAACCGGCTTGCGTGCGGCGGCGTTTGCGGCAATCATGACGGCCCAGTGACAAGGCAGGATCGATGGCCGAGGCCGATCCACAAAGCAGCGCCCAACTGATCGACTTCCTCGCGCCGGGCGGGCCGCAGCCGCCGCGTCAGAAGCCTTTCGTCAGCTTCGACCGCCTCGAACTCAATACCATCCTCAATCTCTATGGCCGCAAGGTCGCCGACGGCGAGTGGCGCGACTACGCCCTCGATTTCCTGAAGGATCGCGCACTGTTCTCGATCTACAAGCGCGCCTCCGAGCGGCCGCTTTATGTCGTCGAAAAGAACCCCAGGCTGCGCAACAGGCAGGGCCAGTACATGGTCACCGGCCAGGACGGACGCGTGCTGAAGCGTGGGCACGAATTGAGCGTAGTGCTGCGCGTGCTGGAGCTGGCGGTCGTCAGGTAGCCCTAGAGCGCCCGTTGCATGTGCACGATGTCGAGCCAGCGGTCGAATTTGTAGCCGATGGCTTCGTATTTCCCCACCATGCGGAAGCCGTGGCGCGCGTGGAGGCGGATGGAGTTTTCGCGTTCGGCGGTGATCACCGCGATCATCTGCTTCAGGCCGGCTTCGGCCGAGACTTCGAGCAGGCGGGCGAGCATCCGGCTGCCGAGTCCGTGGCCGACGGCCTCCGGCGCGAGATAGATCGAGTCCTCGCAGGTGAAGCGGTAGGCGGCGCGGACACGATAGGTCGAGGCGTAGGCATAGCCGACCACCGAGCCGTCGACTTCGCCGATCATCAGCGGGTGGCCTTTGGCGGCGATCTCGGCGAAGCGGCGGGCCATTTCGGCCTCGTCCGGTTCCTCAGTCTCGAAGGTGATCACCGTCTCGAGGACATAGTGGCCGTAGATGCGGGTGACGGCCGCAATGTCGGCTTGCGTGTAGGGGCGGATCAGCAGGTCGGACATGTTCGCTCGGACAAAAAGAAGAGGCCGCGATCCTTCTTAGATCGCGGCCTCAATTCGTGCCAGTCGCTGTCGTGAGAGGCTTAGTTGCGCTGGTTGCCGAACAGGCGGAGCAGCATCATGAACAGGTTGATGAAGTCGAGGTAGAGGTTCAGCGCACCCATGATGGCGCCCTTGGCGAGGACGTCGGCACCGAAGGATTCGTTGTAGCTCTCCTTGATCTTCTGGGTATCCCAGGCGGTGAGGCCGAGGAACACCACGACGCCGACCAGCGAGATGGCAAAGCCCAGCGCGCCCGACGGCCAGATGATGTTGACCACCGAGGCGATGATCAGACCCCACAGGCCCATCACGAGGAACGAGCCGACCTGGGTCAGGTCACGCTTGGTGGTGTAGCCGTAAAGGCTCATGCCGCCGAACATGGCCGCAGCGATGAAGAACACCTTGGCGATCGAACCGCCGGTATAGACGGCGAAGATCGAGCTCAGCGACAGGCCCATCACGGCCGCGAAGGCCCAGAACAGGATCTGCGCCACGCCGGTGGACAGCTTGTTGATGCCGAAGCTCAGCACCAGCACGAAGGCCAGCGGGGCCAGCATGACCACCCACTGCAGCGGGGTGTTGTAGAGCAGGTTGCCGAGATCGGTGACGCCGACGATGCGGCCGGCCGATTCGACGAAACTCTGGCTGTAGGTGAAGTAGGCGACAAGGCCGGTCACCACGAGACCGATGCCCATGTAGTTGTAGACCTTCAGCATATAGCTGCGGAGGCCCTCGTCGACGACCGCGGCGGTTCCAGGCCGCGCGGCAATTGTCGGTCGGTCGAATTCTGCCATTGGTCAAATCCCCTTCGGATAGTCGTGAAAGCGCCGCACCTGCGGGGCTTTGGCGAAGAATATGGAGGGGTGAGGGGGACAATACAAGACCGAAGCAGCCCGCTAACGGAAACGTAATGTCGCGCCGTCAACGGCTTAGCGCCGGCTTTTCGCGCGCGCCATGCATGCAGTGTGATGCGGTTGCAGCACGGCGTCCATATGTTACGATTCGTTGTCTCCCGGGGCGAATCGGCCGGGAGGAAGTGGAGGCTCGGGGTCATTGCCCAGGCTCTTTACCGGGCTAGAAGTGCCTTATGACGTCCAGCTCGCGCTGTCGCTCAAGCGCGGCGGCATTCAGGGGGCCCGCTGGATCGACCCCGAAAACTACCACATCACGCTGCGCTTCATCGGCGATGTCGACTACCACACCGCCAACGAGGTCTCGGCCGAACTCGACCGGCTGAGCCATTCGGAAGCGTTCACTGTCAAGCTCAGCCATCTGGGGACGTTCGGCGGCGACAAGCCGCGGGCGCTCTATGCCGGGATAGAGAACAACGAGGCGCTGCAGCGGCTGCAGGCCGCGCAGGAGCGGGTGTTGCGGCGGGCCGGGCTCGAGCCGGAAGGCCGCAAGTTCGTGCCGCATGTCTCATTGGCACGGCTGCGCGGCTCGTCGGCGCTCGAGCTGGCGGAGTTCATCCATCACGCCGGGCAGTTTGCGCCGCTGACCTTCAAGGTGGGGCGGTTCGTGCTGTTCTCGTCGAAGAATTCGGTGGGCGGAGGGCCTTATCTGGTGGAACAGACCTATCCGCTGGCGCGCTTTGCGGCGTAAGGCGTTAACGCTTCCTTCACCATGGCGGGGCGACACCCGGCGGGCCGGGGCTGACAGGTCAAATTACCGTCAAGATTGACGTTATTGATGTCGACCGAAAGTTCACGGCCCACGGCTTTGAGAGCTTGGTAACCATAGATTGTCACGATACCGGGCGATTGGTCGGAGAGGCTCAGACATGTCCAGGGGTATTCCGTTCATGACGTCCATACGGCGCCGGCTCGCCACCGGTCTTATTTCCATGCTCATGCTGGCCGCTGTGCCGGCCAGTGCCATGGCCCAATCCACTACCGGCGCGACCAATCTCGGCACCTTCAAGGCCTGGACGGCCTGGCAGGGTCAGGACCAGACCGGCATGGTCTGCTTCATCGCCGCCGATCCTGAATCGAGCGAGCCCAAGGAAGTCGGCGGCAAGCCGATCAACCGCGATCCGGCGGTGTTTCTCGTGGTGCACCGCAAGGGCCTCGGGATCCGCAATGAAGCGCAGACGCTGATCGGCTATCCGTTCTCCAAGGATACGCGGCCATCCGCCGTGATCGACGGGCAGAGCTTTACGATGCTGTCCGAGAATTCCTCGGCATGGCTGGCCGAAGCTTCGCAGGAATCGACCTTCCTCACGGCGCTCAAGGCCGGCAGCAAGCTTGTCGTGAATGGAACCTCGGCGCGTGGCACGCAGACGGCCGATACCTATTCGCTGGCGGGCATCACGGCCGCGATGGATGCCATCGACAAGGCCTGCAGCTAAATGCAGGGAACGGCAGAGGGCGCTGGCCCGTTGCCGCTCCATCGCCCCAGATCGGGCGCCAGATTCCGAGACCCGATGATTTATCGCTCGCTGCTCGCCGCTCTGTTGATGCTGTTGCCCGGCGCCGCCCAGGCGCAATCGGTGCAGCAATTGGGCGAGTTCCGCGCCTGGACGGCCTATACCGCCGCCGAGGGCACCGGTTCGATGTGCTTTGCGATGGCCAAGCCGACGACCGTCGAGCCTTCGCCCGACGGGTTCACCGAGGCTTTCCTGTACCTCACCCACCGGCCGGCCGACGGGATCAACAACGAGATCAACCTCGTTGCGGGCTTCGAATTCGCGCCCGACCAGCCTGCCGTGCTGACCGTTTCGGGGCAGAGCTTCGATCTGTTTACGCAGAAGGATGCCGCCTGGCTGCTCGATGCGACGCAGGGCGATAACCTCGCAGGCGCCATCCGGGCCGGCTCCAGCCTCACCATCGAAGGTACCAACCTCGACGGCGTAAAGATCACCGAGACATTCTCGCTATCGGGTGCAACGGCTGCTTCCCGGGCCATCGACAGCGGTTGCTGAGGGCCCGACCCGGCGCGCGGGACTGCTTTGCGCGGCAAAGTGCACTATGTTAGAGCGCCGCGCCTGAACCCAGGGCCTTTCGCCTCGCCATGAGCATTGCTCTCGATTTCGACCATGCCAGCCACCCGGCGCGCTCCGATGCGCGTCGGCAGTCGCTTGTCGGGCTCGACAAGGGCAAGCTGGCCGAGACGCTGGGGACGATCGGGCTCGATGCGCGCGAGAGCAGGATGCGCGCCAGCCAGTTGTGGAACTGGATCTATCATCACGGCGTCACCGATTTCGACCGGATGAGCAATATCGCCAAGCCGGTGCGGCAGAAGCTGAGCGACGCCTTCCTGCTCGACCGGCCCGAGATCGTGTCCGAACAGATTTCGGTCGACGGCACCCGCAAGTGGCTGTTCCGCTGTCGCGATCCCAAGACTCCCAACATGCCGCCGGTCGAGATCGAGACCGTCTATATCCCCGAGGATGATCGCGGCACGCTCTGCGTGAGCTCGCAGGTGGGTTGCACGCTTACCTGTTCGTTCTGCCACACCGGCACGCAGACACTGGTGCGCAATCTCAGTGCCGGCGAAATCCTCGGACAGGTGCTGATGGCGCGCGAGCGGCTGGGCGATTTCCCCGGCGGCGTTCGCCCGGACGATGGCGGGCTCGTTCCGGCCCCGCGCGGGTCGGGCGGATCGGAAGGCGACAGCCGGGCCATCACCAATGTGGTGATGATGGGCATGGGCGAGCCGCTCTACAACTACGAGAACGTCAAGAACGCCCTTCTAATTGCGTCCGCCGAAGACGGCATTTCGCTGAGCAAGCGCCGCATCACATTGTCCACCTCGGGCGTCGTTCCGTTCATCGAGCCGACCGGCCGCGAGATCGGCGTGATGCTGGCGATCTCGCTTCATGCAGTGCGTGACGACCTGCGCGACATGCTGGTGCCGATCAACAAGAAGTGGCCGTTGAAGGAATTGCTGGCGGCGATCCGCGCCTATCCCGGCTTGTCGAATGCGCGTCGCGTCACCTTCGAATATGTGATGCTCAAGGATATCAACGATTCCGATGCCGATGCGCGCGAGCTGGTGCGGCTGTTGAGCGGTATTCCAGCCAAGATCAACCTGATCCCGTTCAATCCGTGGCCGGGTACGAATTACGCGTGTTCGAGCTCGTCGCGGATCGAGAAGTTCGCCGATATCGTCAACAAGGCGGGCTATGCCTCGCCGGTGCGCACCCCGCGCGGCCGCGATATCTTTGCGGCCTGCGGGCAGCTGAAGAGCGAAACAGAGCGGCTGACCAAGAAGGACCGCGAGGCGCTCACGCTCTAGCGGGCTCGGGCGGGCGGCTGATGAGGATCGCCAGCAGGCCGAGCGCCGCCAGGGCGGCGGTCAACCCGAACACCGACCAGAAGCCGAACGCGCCCGCCCACAGGCCAGTGCCAAGACCGGATACGAGCGCTCCAGCGCTGCCGGCATTGCCATAGACGGCTGCTGCTGCGCCCGGGCGGCCGGGCAACATGTCCTGCACGTAGTTCATTCCCAGAATAGCGATGATGGCGATCGCCACAGCGCGCGGCACCATGCCCACGAAGAACAGAGGCAAACTGGGGATCAGCATTAGGAGCAGCTGAAGCGTAAGGATGGCGAAGCCAATGAGCAGAAGTGCCCGGATGCGCCGCGCCACCGGACGCATCACGAAGAGCGCCATGATGACCACCTCGCATGCGGCGCACAGGCTGAACAGCAGGCCGACATCAATCTCGGTGCCGAGATCCTGGACGACGACAATGGACATCACCGTTGCCGACATGAACAGTGCGGCCTGGAATGCGGTGAGTGCCAGGGCCACCGGCGCAACGCCGCGCACCGTTGCGAGATCGACGCGCCGCCTGCCTGCCAGATCGGCGGGGACGACTTTCAGGCCCGTGGCGATGACGGTGACCAGCGCCAGCAGTGCGAGGCTGGCCGCCCCGAAATAGATGCCCTCGAAGGACCAGAAGGCGACGAGGATGGCGCCCATGGCCGGACCGATCGCCCAGGCCAGCGACGACATCATGCGCAAGCTCGCCATGCCGCGCGCGACGGTGTCGCCGCCGACCTGATCGAGATGTCCCTTGGCGATGGCGAAGACGAGCGAAAAGGATGCGCTGCCGAGCCCCAGCAGCGTGAAGCCGATGGTGATCAGTGCCCAGGCATCGCTCACCAGCGCGCACAGCACGAAGCCCACGGCTTTGGCGGCAAGCGCCAACAGTAGCGGCCACAGCACCGGCTTTTTGTCGTGGAAGTGCCCGAACAGCGTCGTAACGCCAATGGCGGCAGCCGAAGCCAGCGTCATGAACAGGGTCAGCTCGATGGGCGACATGCCGATCTTCTGGACGGCAAGCAGCGCCATGAAGGTCCCGGCCAACGCTTCGGCCAGCACGGTGAGCAGCATGGCCAGAAGGCTGGGTGCAAAATGGGGCACCTTGAGCAGTGCAAGGGTCGAGCGGAACGACACGGTTGGCAAGTCCAGGGGGGCCCGCATTGGACGCGGGCGTGGTGGGGCACTACATCTAGCGCAGCGCTCTCCAGCGCAACAAGGACACTATGCCCAATCTGAGTACGATCGCTTTCGATGCCGACGATACGCTGTGGCATCACGAGCGCTATTTCGTTTCGACCAAGGAGCGTTTCGTGGCGCTGCTGGCGCCCTTTGCCGATAGTGCAGTTGCCTCGGCCGCGCTGCACGAGACGGAAATCCGCAACGTGCTGCACTACGGCTTCGGGGTGAAGAGCTTCACCCTGTCGATGATCGAGGCGGCGCTGGCGCTCACCGGCGGCACGGTGCCCGGCAGCGTCGTCACCCAGATCATCGGGCTGGGCCGCGAGATGCTGGTGCATCCGGTCGACCCGTATCCCGGAGTGCACGAGACATTGGCGGCGCTGAAGCCGAGCCACAAGCTGCTGGTGGTGACGCGCGGCGACCTGTTCGACCAGGAGCGCAAGCTCGCGGCGTCGGGGCTGGCCGGCTATTTCGATGAGGTCGAGATCGTCTCGGACAAGACGCAGGCTGTCTATGACCGGATCTTCACGCGGCACGGCGACGGGCCGGAGCGGGCGATGATGATCGGCAATTCCATGCGGGCCGATGTGGTGCCGGCGATCGCGGCCGGGGCATGGGGTATCCATGTGCCGAGCGAGCATGTCTGGTCGATGGACCTCGACGACGATCCGGCAGAGGCTGGACGCTTCCGACGCCTGCGCGATATCGCGGCGGTGGTGCCGCTGGTGATGGAGATCGGCTGATGGCCTTCAGCGTTCGGCGCATTCTGGCGGGTGACGAAGCGGCGTTTGCCAGCATCGCGCCGGATGTGTTCGACGAGCCGGTGCTGCCGTTGCGGCTGCACGACTACCTCCGCCAGCCGGGGCACCTGATGGTTCTGGCGTTCGAGGGCAACCTGGTGATCGGGCAATGCGCGGCGGTGATCCACCGACATCCCGACAAGCCAACAGAACTCTATGTCGATGAGGTCGGCACGGCCTCGACGCACCGCCGGCAGGGCGTGGCCAAGGCGATGATGAACGAGATGTTCGCTTGGGGCCGCGAGTACGGCTGCGCCGAGGCGTGGCTCGGCACCGACCTCGACAATGTCGAGGCCAATGGCCTCTACCGCGGCTACAGCCCGTCGGAAGACGAGACGATCCAGTACTACCTGTTCGCGCTCTAGCCCTCGCCGCGCAGCCACTCGATCCTGTGGCTTCCCCTTGCGGGTGCGAGCGCTTTGACGAGGGTAGGCAGGATGAGCTTCATTTCGCCTTCGAGTACGAAGGGCGGGTTCACCGCGATCATGCCCGAGCCGGTGAGTTTGCCGTCGAGAGGGGCGTCGACGCTCAGTTCGAGGCGGAGGATGCGCGTGATGCCGGTCGCCTTGAGGTCGGCCATGAAGGCGTTGACCTCGCGGCGTTCCTTGATTGGGTACCAGAGGGCATAGAGGCCGGTGGCCCATTTACGGTGCGCCTTGGCGAGACCATCGACCAGCCGTTCCCACTCGCCCGCTTCCTCGAAGGGCGGATCGACCAGAACGAGACCGCGCTTTTCCTTCACCGGAACGAAGGCATTGAGCGCCAGCCAGCCATCGAGTTCGCTGACACGGACCTGCACGTCGCCCTCAAACAGGTCACGGAGCTTGCGATAATCGGCTGGGTGCAGTTCGAGGGCGCTGAGGCGATCCTGCGGGCGGAACAGCTTGCGGGCCAACAGGGGCGAACCGGGATAGCGGGCGAGGGTGCCGTTGCGGTTTTCGCTTGCGACAGCTTCGAGATAGGGCGCGAGCAGAGCTTTCGGCTCTGTGGCGATCTCGGCTTTCACCAGTCTGGCGATGCCGTCCATCCATTCGGGCGAGCGCTTCGCCTCGTCGCCGGTGAGCGAATAGCGGCCGATGCCGGCATGGGTGTCGATGACGCGGAAAGCACCGGGCTTCAGCTTCAGGTATTCGATCAGGCGCGACAGCACGGCGTGCTTGAACACGTCGGTGAAACTTCCGGCATGGAAGGCGTGGCGATAATTCATGGCTTTCCCTATCCTGCCGCCAGCTTGAGGGGAATGCGAGAACGATGCACGAAACGTTCATCAGCGCCATCGGCCATTCCGGCCTGCCGCGTATCCGTGCGCTGGCTTACGCCATCTGGCCGGAGGCCTATGCCGGCATCCTGCCGGCGGCCAATATCAGGCCGATGCTCGATGACATCTATGCGCTCGAGACGCTCGCCGCCGATATCGAGGCGCGCGGCCACCGTTACTGGCTGGCGCAGGTGGATGGGGTGGATGCGGGCTTCGTGTCGGCCTATCGCGACGGCGAGCGCGTCTGGATCAAGAAGATCTACGTGCTGGCCTCGGCGCGCGGGTTGAAGCTCGGGCAACGGCTCATCGATACGGCCGTGGCGGCGTTTTCCGATGCGACTTCCGTGGCGCTCTACGTCAATGACGGCAATGCAAACGCCATCGGCTTCTACAAGGCGCAGGGCTTTGTCATCGAGGCGACAGCGCCCGTCACGATGGGCGGGTTCGACTACACCGACTACGTGATGGCCAGGCCGCTCGGCTAATGCTGGGCGCGAGAGGTGAGGATCAGCGCGGCAAAGCCTGCGAACACGGCCGCGAAGCCGTAGTTCAGGGTGCGGGCTACCCAGCGGCTGGTGCGCAACAGCAGCGCAATCCGGTCGGCCGCCAGCACCAGAAGCAGGCAGCACGGCAGGTAGATCAGCACGAACTCGGCGCCGAGCACGAAGAGCTTGCCGGACGCGGCCGGATCCTCGGCCGAGACGAATTGCGGGAGGAAGGTGATGAAGAACAACACGACCTTGGGGTTGAGCAGGTTGATCATCACACCGGCGAGAAAGCTCTGGCCAAGAGGGGGCGGCTTCCGGTCGGCAAGCGACAGCTGCAGACCCCTGGCGCCGGCCCGGACCGCCTGAACGGCGAGGAACAGCAGATAGAGCGCTCCGGCGATCTTCAGCGCCAGAAACGCCATCGGGGCAGCCACGATGAGCACCGAGATCCCGAGTGCCACCAGCGTGGAATGGACGAGGATGCCGATATTGGACCCGAGCGCGGCGGCCAGCCCATGGCCCCGGCCGTAGTTGATGGTGCGGCTCAGTTGCAGCGCCATGTCCGGGCCGGGTGTGACAATCAGCACCAGGGAAGCGAGGGCGAAGGTGAAGATGGTCGCCAGGCTGGGCACAAAATCGGGCATCGGCGGGCTCCCCAAAGGGCTCGGCATGACAACGCGGTGCTCACGGTGATTGCACGGCGGTGCCCGCGTGGCTATAGGGGCGCGCGGGTCCATGCACCGGGGAAAGCCCGGGAAACGAGCGTCATGAGCAAAGATATCAAGAAGATCGTCCTCTCCTATTCGGGCGGGCTCGACACCTCCATCATGCTGAGGTGGTTGCAGGAGCACTACCAGGCGGAGATCATCACCTTCACGGCCGATCTCGGGCAGGGCGAAGAGCTGGAGCCGGCGCGCCGCAAGGCCGAGATGTTCGGCATCAAGGACATCCGCATCGTCGATGTGCGCGAGGAGTTCGTCCGCGACTTCGTGTTTCCGATGTTCCGCGCCAATGCGCTCTACGAGGGCCAGTACCTGCTCGGCACCTCGATCGCCCGGCCGGTGATCGCCAAGCATCTGGTCGATATTGCTGAAGAGACGGGGGCCGATGCCATCGCGCATGGCGCGACCGGCAAGGGCAACGACCAGGTGCGGTTCGAGCTGACGGCCAACGCACTGAACCCGGCGATCAAGGTCATCGCGCCGTGGCGCGAGTGGGACCTGCGCTCGCGGACGGCGCTGCTCGACTATGCCGAAAAGCACCAGATCCCGATCGCCAAGGACAAGCGCGGCGAAGCGCCGTTCTCGGTCGATGCCAATCTGCTGCACACGTCGTCGGAAGGCATGGTGCTCGAGGACCCAGCCATCCCGGCGCCCGACTATGTGGCGCAGCGCACGGTCGATCCCGAGAAGGCGCCCGACAAGGCCGAGATCATCACCATCGGCTTCGAGCGCGGCGACGCGGTATCGATCGACGGCAAGCGGCTGTCGCCGGCCGAGTTGCTGACCAAGCTCAACGAGCTGGGCGGCAAGCACGGCATCGGGCGGCTCGATCTGGTCGAGAACCGCTTCGTCGGCATGAAGTCGCGCGGGCTCTACGAGACGCCGGGCGGCACGATCCTGCTCGCGGCGCATCGCGGCATCGAATCCATCACGCTCGATCGCGGCGAGGCGCATCTCAAGGATGAGTTGATGCCGAAATATGCCGAGCTCATCTATAACGGCTTCTGGTACTCGCCAGAGCGCGAGATGCTGCAGGTGCTGATCGACAAGAGCCAGGAACATGTCGCAGGCGAGGTCACGGTGAAGCTCTACAAGGGCTCTGCAATGGTCATCGCGCGGTCGTCGCCGAACTCACTCTACAACATGGATCTGGTGACCTTCGAAGAAGGCGCGGTGGCCTATGACCATCACGATGCCGAAGGTTTCATCCGGCTCAACGGCCTGCGGCTCAAGACCTATGCGGCCCGCCGTGCGGCGATGGCGAAGAAGTAGCCCGGGCGCCTGCGAAACTACCTGGCTCGCTCCCTAGGAGCGGGTTAAGTTCTCGTTAACCATGAGATCGTGCGCACCTGCCGTAGTGGCTGTGCGACCTCGAGGTGGGATGAGGCTCAGGCGGAGATCGAGATGCCCAAGATCGGCCTCGAATAGGGCTGCAATCGCTTGCTCGCTTAAATGCCTGTTAAGCACGCAAAGGTAGCGTTGCCGTTCAAGCGTCGGATCCAGGTCCGGAAACCATGAAGCTCGGCAAGGACGGTTCGTCCGATAGCGCGCTGCTGCTCGACGCTGCGCTCGAGAACATTCCCTATGGCTTTTGCGTGTGGTCGGCCGAGTTCCGGCTGGTCATGTGGAACCGCCACTATCTCGAAATCTATAGCTTCCCGGCCGATCGCATCCGCCGCGACATGAGCCTCGATGAGGTGGTGCAGCTTTCGAGCGAGTTGGGCAATCACCCCGACCAGACACCCGAAGACTTCCTCCACGCCTACCGCAAGGAACTGACCGGCAATCGCGGCGGACTGCGCTACAAGTCGCGCGAGCGGCTGAGCGGCGGACGCACCATAGAGACCGGGCATGTCTATTCGCCGGGCCTCGGCTGGGTGGTGACGCATGAAGACGTGACCGAAGAGATCGCGTCCTCCGAGATCGTCCAGAAACGCAAGTTCGAGCTCGAGCGGCAAAACATCCGGCTCGAGGCGGCGGTCAACAATATCAGTCAGGGCCTGTGCATGTTCGATGCCAAGGGCCGGCTGGTGATCTGCAACGCACCTTACCAGCGGATCTACGGCTTGCCGGACGGGCTGGTGTTTCCGGGCACGCCGCTCGACGACATCCTCGGGCATCTGTTCGACAGCGGCATGACCACATCGGGCAGCCGCGAGGAATATATCGCCTGGCGCCATGAGGTGGTCGCACGGGGCCACTACGAAAAAACCATCCTCGATTTCACCGGGCGCATCATCCTGATGCAGCATCACCCGATGAAGGATGGCGGCTGGGTGTCGACGCATGAGGACATCACCGAGCAGCGACAGCAGGAGGCGCGGATCGAGCATCTGGCGCGGCACGATGCGCTGACCGAACTGCCTAATAGAACGCAGTTTCTCGAAGAGATGGCGCTGTCGGAGACCATGCTTGAACGCGGCGAGCAGCTGGCGGTCCTGTGCATCGATCTCGACCACTTCAAGTCGGTCAACGACATGCTCGGTCATGCGGTGGGCGACAAGCTGCTGAAGCAGGCTTCGGCGCGGCTGTGGGGCACTACACGCGAGACGGACCTGCTGGCGCGGCTTGGCGGCGACGAGTTCTCGCTGCTGCTGCGGCCCATCGAAAAGCCCGGCGATGCAGCGGTGATCGCGGAGCGGATCGTCAAGGCGATGTCGTCGCCGTTCCAGATCGATGGCAATCATATCGCAATCGGCGCGAGCGTGGGCATTGCGCTCGCCCCGCAGGATGGCGAGACGACCGACGTGCTGATGAAGAATGCCGACATGGCGCTCTACCGGGCCAAATCGGAAGGGCGGTCGACCTATCATTTTTTTGAAAAGGACATGGATGCCGCGATCCAGCGGCGGCGCCTGATCGAAGCCGGTCTGCGGCTGGCGCTGCAGAAGAATGAACTGCGCATCGTCTATCAGCCGCTGGTCGGGCTGGCCGAGAACCGTGTCACCTGCCTTGAGGCGCTGCTGCGCTGGGAACACGAGGGCAAGGGTAACATCTCTCCGGCCGAGTTCATTCCGGTGGCGGAAGAAACCGGGCTGATCGTGCCGATCGGCGAGTGGGTGCTGCGCGAGGCGTGCCGTGCCGCGCTGCAATGGCCCACCGAGGCGCGGGTCGCGGTGAACCTGTCGCCGGTGCAGTTCAAGAACAAGCGGTTGTTCGAAACGGTGCATGCCGTGCTGGTCGAGACCGGCCTGCCGCCGACGCGGCTCGAACTCGAGATCACCGAGTCGCTGCTGCTCAACGACAACGAACACACGTTGCAGACGCTGCATCGCCTGCGCGCGATCGGGGTGCGGATCTCGATGGACGATTTCGGCACCGGCTATTCGTCACTGAGCTATCTGCGCAGCTTCCCGTTCGACAAGATCAAGATCGATCGCTCGTTCATGCGCGACCTCGAGAGCCGCGGCGACAGCCTGGCGATCATCAAGGCGGTCATCGGGCTCGGCCATTCGCTCGGCATGTCGACCACGGCGGAAGGCGTCGAGACGGAAGCCCAGCTCAAGGCCGTGCGTGAGCAGGGCTGCAACGAAGTGCAGGGCTTCCTGTTCTCCCCGCCGCTGGCGCTGAGCCAGGTCATGGAGCTGCTCGAAGCCGAAGCACACCCGAAGGTCCGCCGCACGGGCTAATCTCTGCACGGCGATTCCGCGGGCAGAACGCCGCAGGCGTATTCTGCCGGGGTTTCTTCATGCCAAAGGGTATGCAATCACCAGTGTCCGGCGTCGCGCGACGTTGCCCTGTCCGCCCGATGGAGATGATCGATGGACTTCGTCATTCCAGACAATATCCAGCAATCGCTGCAGCGTATTCCGACACCCTGGGGGACGCTGGTCGGGCTCAAGAGTGATCGCATCACGCAGACCATCCTCGCCGACGGTCAATACGAGTGGGCGGAAACGGCGATCGTCGGCCAGTTGCTGCGCGCCGGCGCCGTGACGCTCGATGTGGGTGCCAACATCGGCTACTACACCGCATTGTTCCATTTGCTTGCCGGTAGCCGGGGCCAGGTCCATTCCTTCGAGGCCAACCCGTTCACAGCAGCGTTGCTCCGCAGGTCCAAGGCAGAGAACGGCTGGAACAATGTTCGCATCAACAATGTCGCGGTCGGGGCCGCACCATCGACGATTCGCGTCAGGGCCATGGACCTCGAGGGTGCCGCTGCCGACACCAATCTCAACCTCGGAGGCTGGATGGTGCGAGAAGCCGAGGCGGGAGAATGGACAATCGACCTCACAAGCCTCGACAGATATGTCGCAGACAACAAGCTCGACAAGCTGCATTTCCTGAAGGTTGACGTCGAGGGGTTTGAACTCAAGGTGATGGAGGGGGGTGACAGCGTCATTCGCAAGTTCCGCCCCTATATCATCATGGAGATGCGCGCCGAGGACGATACCGACGAGCAGCGCTGCGTGCAGCTTCTGGAGTTCCTCCGCGGGCGCGATTTCGCCTGCTGCCGCATCATGAAGCGGCCGTTCCCGCATTTCCGGCCGGTTCACGACAGCGAAGTGGTTGGCCGCTACCATTTCAACATGCTCGCCATGCCCGCAGCGCGTTACCGGGAGTACGAGGACAGTGCCGGTCTGCGTGGCGAGCCGGCTGTTACGAAGCCGCTGCCGCTTCGCGTCTCCGTCGACGGACCGCCAGCTGCGCAGGCGTGAAATCTTCCACGCCGGCAATGCGTTGCTGCGCGGCGTCCACCGCGCTACGGACTTCAAATGCCCTTTTCGCCCCTC
>JBEBHC010000191.1:0-5047 GCA_040081185.1 Devosia sp.
GTGCGGGCGGTGCGGTTGATGTAGTAGATGGGGATGGTGGGCATCGCGGGTCCGTCTGTGGCCGGCGGCGGCGCGAAGTCGAGAAGCTGGCGCGCCCAAGGGGAATCGAACCCCTGTTCCCGCCGTGAGAGGGCTAGTTTTCTGAGGTTAGCACGTGCACGCACGTGCGCTTAAGTACCGGAATATCAATCATTTTTGGCCTCCGCGTGCATGCTTGTGCGCTCCCGTGCGCTGCCGTATATTTTGCACATATTTGACAGCATGGAAAGCCCGCTGTGCCCAAAACCCTCAAGGAAGCCACCGTTACAACCCGCAACGCGCGTGCCTCCTTGCCCGCCGGGATACACTGGCGGGGCATCGATCCCGAGGTTCACCTTGGCTACCGAAAGGGCAAGCGTGGGGGAGTATGGATAGTCCGTTGGCGAAACGGAGTGGGATACAAGCAGGCGAAGGTAGGCACTGCTGACGACGTCATTTCCACCGGAACTTTGGACTACCAAGCGGCCAGCAAGCTGGCCCGCGAAATAGTCGAACAGGGTCGGCTTGAAGCCAAGGCGCAAGCCGATGGTCCCACGCTGACTGTTAGACTTGCTGTCGCAGATTATGTCGCGATGCGCGACGCGCGTGATAGCAAGCGGGCGGGTCGAGCGATCCGGAGCGACGCAAGTCGACGGCTAGGACGACACGTTACCGGTTCTCCCCCTCGCGGGCAGCAGGAGGCGATACCGGCGGCCAAGCTCGCCGCCGTAGCTCTTCACAAGTTGACCGAGGCTGACCTGCGCGACTGGCTTGCTGGTCTGCCGGACGTGCTAAAGCACGCCACGCTTGATCGACTGAGCGGGGACCTCAAGGCCGCGCTGAACAATGCTTACGCCGCGAACCGGCACCGTCTGGATCCGCGTTTGCCTGACATCATCAAGAGCGGCCTACGGCTTGAGCATGGCGAGGAAG
The DNA here is from genome assembly GCA_040081185.1 of Devosia sp. GTDB lineage: Bacteria > Pseudomonadota > Alphaproteobacteria > Rhizobiales > Devosiaceae > Devosia_A. The sequence goes on from JBEBHC010000191.1 coordinate 952, forward strand.
AGGTCGACCCCGTCGCGCGCGAGAACCAAATTCTGGCCGATGTTGATGTTTCTCGGCTGCTGCAAGCCGCTCGAGAAGTGGACGCGGAGCTGGGCTGGGAAGGTGACTTGTTCCGCCTGCTGCTAGTCTTGACCTCCACCGGAGCGCGCTTCTCGCAGGTCGCTCGCATGAGGGTGGCGGACTTTCAGTTGAAGGCTGGCCGGCTGATTGTGCCGGTCAGTCGGAAGGGTAGGGGCGGCAAGAATGGCTCACTTACGATTCCGGTCGGTCGCGATGTGCTCGACGAGCTGGTGGTCTGCACAAAAGGGAGGGACGCTGATGCTCCCCTCCTTGAGCGCTGGCGACATGCACAGGCTCCGGGTGGCGTCGTGTGGCATCGGACGGGTAGGGGGCCGTGGCAGGCTCCGTCGGAAATGATCCGCCCATGGCAGGAAATTCGGCGACGCGCGGGGCTACCGAATGCGATCCCGTATGCGCTGCGCCATACCTCAATCGTACGCGGTATTCGCGCCAACCTGCCTATACGACTGGTCGCAGCCCTTCACGACACCAGTGTGGGCATGATCGAGGCGCACTACAGCCGATGGATTGTTGACGGCCTAGAGGAGATGGCTCGCGCGGCCGTGGTGCCGCTGGTGCCGAAGGACAAAGGCGCTCGGGTGGTCAAGCTGCGGGTGAGCGTTTGATGGAACGCCCGCCACGGAAGAATAAGACGTCGATTACAGAAACTTCCGATTGGCGTGATTGGCGCAGCCTTAGCCTTGAGCCCGAAGCTTCGCTTCGGGACGCGCGAGCGGGGAACTACGAGAGACTTGCATCGCGAATGCGCGCCGGCATGTTGTTGGCGGACGAGGAGCGGCAGCTCGTCGCGGAAATACTAGAGAGCGGCAAATTCCCGCGAGCTGCACAACGTCCAAAATCTGTCGGAAAATCCGGTCGTGACCGGGCCATGGCGACAATCGTTCGGGAGCTTGAGCGCGGAAACTCGGTCAGGGTCAGAGAAACCAGCGACGGTTATGAGGTCACGCCCCTGCCAGGCGATGGTCCGGTGAGGAACAAGGACGCCGTCGGGATGGTGGCGAAGATGTTCAACCTTGCCGAGTCCACCGTGCGCTCCGCAATGACGGCCCAGGGGCCAAACAAACCCAAGGGCAAGGGTCGGCTCTAGGCCGCCCCCACAGCCGGCAGTAATCGCACGAGCTACCCTAGCACCGAGCAGCGCATGCTTGCCGCTGTACGCGGCGGCAAAGCGAAACTAGCACCCCTGTGTCCTGCGTGGTGCAAAAGCGGGGTTCCTCGTTACAGGTAAGTGCGTACTTACGGGCAGCGACTATCGCTTTACTGGCAACCCCCTCGTGCACAGTCTTACGGCTGCACACGACAACGCATTAGCACGTGTGCGGAAAGGGAAAGCGAATGGCACAAGTTCCGCTCAGTGTGACGATTGAACAAGCCGTAGAGGTGACTGGCATAGGTCGGTCGAAGATGTTCGAGGCCGTGCGTGAGGGCAAGTTGCTCGCGCGCAAGTCAGGCAGCCGCACGATCGTCCTGTACTCAGACCTCATCAAATTTATTGAGAGTCTGCCGGTCCGTGAGGTTGCCTAGTGGACCATCACATCAAAGAAAGTCCGGCCCGCGAGGAACCGCAGAACCGGACTTTGGACTTCGCGGCTTCTACCCACGCAGACTTTGCAAAGTTAGTTGGCCGCCAAGCGGCATACAAGGCGACATCTGCACCCCGATTGGCAGACCACCTGCTTGACCTGATCATCGGATCAGTGGGCAAAGCGGTTGGCGACACACGTTGGTCAACGCTCGCAGATGCTGCGTTTGTGCTGGCGCGCCTCTCTGCCGCTGGGCACTACTATTGGAACGATGTTCGTCCGCGCCTGCACGCCGAGGCGACCGCAGCGGGCATGACCGGTTTCACCCCGATAATAGACGCCGCCTTTTTCGAAAGCACGTGTCCAAGTACTCCGGCTAGCATGCGGGATGACTCCTTCGGGCTATTCTGGGACGGGCCGCCAACCGACTCGCCGCCCGAGGACGATTGATCAATGGCCGAACTACTGTTCCAAGAGACCGGCGAGCGGCCACCAAACCCTTCGCGCACGACGTGGGAGAACATGAGGAGCGCGACGCGCTGGCTCATCGCCACGCCAGACAAGATGCCGTTCTACGCGAATGGACACGTCCGGAGGGGGCCACTGGACGGACCCGCCGACATCGCGCAGCTCGCGACCTATGAGGAGGCGGTGGCCGTGCGTAACGGTCGCCCTGGTTGGTTGCTCGCCTTTGCCCTAGGACTGGATAATTGCGGGGGACGATGGCAGGGCGTTGACTACGATGATATTCTGAACAATCGCCTCAGCGACCTCGCGAGCGCTGTTCCAGGATATGTCGAAGTCAGTCCCAGCGGTAAGGGTGCCCATGCCATCGGATATGGTCGAAACTTTTCCACTCTGGGGTCCAACGGCACTGGCATTGAGGCCTATTCTGGTGCCCGCTACTTCACAGTGACTGAGCGGGTTATCCGCGACGGGCAGCTAGTCTGTCTGGCTGATTACGTCGAACAGGTACTAGCTCCTCGGCATCGTGTTGTCGCGCTCAGCGGTCCGCTTCCTGACCTAGAAACTGAAGTGCTGGACCCCAAGCAGGTCACTGCTTTGCGCTCCGCCCTCTTGCACCTGCGAGCGGACGACTATCCCATTTGGATTCGAATGGGACTGGCGCTCCGCGGGCTGGGCGATACCGGTAGGGGCCTGTTCCTTAGTTGGTCCGCTACCTCCAGCAAGTTCGATCCAAAGGAAGCTTCCGCGAAATGGGACGGATTCAAACCGACCGAGACAGATTACCGCTCTGTCTTTGCCGAGGCTCAAAGGCAAGGCTGGTTGAATCCCGCAAGCAATTCCGCGCAGCTTGACGATCTTGTGCCGGTGTCTGAGAAGCCGAGAGAAACTACTCCCACCCCGCGGCGCGAGTTGGTGGGCCGGTCGCTGGGTGACGTACAGGCTCGCTCGATCGATTGGCTTTGGACCGGCTGGATTCCCAAAGGGTACATCACGATCTTCGCCGGTGAGACCGGCGCGGGCAAATCAACCGTGCTCGCCGACATCGCGGCACGCGTGACCACAGGCAGGCCGTGGCCGGGAGAATTTGCATCTGGTCCCCCAAGGGCGCCCGCGCGCGTCTTGTGGCTCGGTAGCGAGGACGGCATCGAAGAGATGACGGTCCCGCGCTTGATGGCCTCGCACGCCAACTTGCACAACGTCATCGAGCTGCAGGGCGTCACGCATCAGGGGAAGCGCAACACGTTCTCGATGCAGGACGACCTCGAAGCGGTTGCTGATTGGCTCGCTGCCGCCCGTAATGAGGGACTGCCGTTCGCGATGTTGGTGATTGACCCTGTCACGAGCTACCTGCCGGGGCAGAAGCTGCGGCGCGTAGACCTGAACGATGCGGGGCACCTTCGCACCATCCTCGAACCGTGGCTCGTTTTGGCCCAACTGCACAACATCGCCATTGTTTGCGTCACTCACTTCGCCAAGGACACGACACGATCAATGATACATCGGGTCTTGGGGTCCGCAGCCTTTGCTCAGACATGCCGAAGTCTTTGCGCTGTGGTCGAGCCGCCATCGACCGACGACTATGAGCCCGGGCCGTTTGAGAGGGCCATGATCCAGGTCAAGACGAACCTGCCCGAGCAGCCGTCGGGCGCGTGGAAGTTCAGCACCGCGAAGGTTGAGGTAGGAATCGATCAGCGTAACGGCAGGCCCATCACGGCCACACGCCCGAGTTGGGAGGAGCTCGATAGAGCGTTGACCGCAAAGACTGCTGTGGGTTCCTCGCGCGGTCCAAAGAGTCAGCAAGCCCCTCAGTTCGCGGTTCTAGTCCGAGGGCTATTCGCGGGCTATGCGCCGGGAACTTGGCTCCCCGTAGAACAGGTGAAGGCATCTGCCGTCGGCAGTGGCACAATCTCTGACAAGTGGTGGCAGGAAGAAAGCGGTCGCTATCTCGAGAAGAATAACTCCCGAGGTACATGGATGTGCCGCCTCCTGCCTGTACCACAAGCAAGGTCGGGATAGTGGGGGAA
>JBEBHC010000393.1:0-1274 GCA_040081185.1 Devosia sp.
AAGGATGACTATGGCAAGAGAGAGAATGAGTCCTGCATAGCCCATCTCAACTCCCCATTGTAAGTACCAGTTTTCGGTGAGCAGCGGACATTCACAGGCTTTACCCGCTGGAAGCTTACGAATCCCACCGATAAAGACGCAAAGATCTTTATGGTTTTTAGTCCATGAATAATCGGCGCCAAGATCAAGGAAGACACAAGTATCGCTAAGGCGATTGCTCGCAGGGCCAGCAGTGCCAAGGCCAAGGCCAAAAGGATGTGTACGCATAATGTGGATTGCTTCCAGCGGCTTTTCAAAATGTCCTTGGAATGACTGTGCCCGAACTAGAATATGCGGGAAGAAATGCACGCCAACGACAATAGCAATGCCCGTCACGATGCCGACACCAATCAAGACCAGAGAACGATGAAAGACGCTTTCGATCGCATGACGAAGAAGGAGTGCGCTGGATACAAGAAGAATAGCTGCTGCGCCAATCCAGGCAGAGCGTGAGTAGGTGAAAAAGAGTGCAATCACGACCAATGTTCCTCCGATGACATAGAGGACTGTATCGGCATGCCTATGCTCACGAATGGATTTGAAGAGCAGCATGAGGTTTGCCGCAAACGGCAAAAGTAACCAGAGACCAAATTGGTTCGGGCCACTCATGAAGCTTTGCACGCGACGAATGTCAGTGCCCTCCAAGTATTGAAAGGAAGCAATGGCTGCCTTTGGAAGGTACAACGAATGAAGGTCTGAGTAACCAATAGAAGTAAAGAAGTCGAGTGGCACGAAGAGAGTCGCAATACCAAAGATCGCAGCGACACCGCCAACCATGACAATGACGCGCGCAGCGACAACGAGAAAATTCCGAGACCACGGCACTCTGCGAAAAACAAAGAAGGCAACCAGTGGCAGGAAATCGTATTTAAACCCAAGGAGAAAGCGCTTATCCGCAGCACTTAGGTGGAGACTAAACGACGACCCTGCCCCTCCTGTAAGGGATACTGCAGCACCAAGCGTGATAGCGAGAATGATGCACCAATCGAGAATATCGAGAGACCATGCTGACTTCTGCAGCTCAGGTTCTTTCGTACGCAAAATTTCACAGACAGCTATCAGAAGAATGACAGCTAAAAGTGCCTCTTTCCAAAGAGCGAGAATGGCAAGAGGTGCATGATTTCGACCTGAAAGCATGTGTGTCGTCACCGTCACAAGCATCGCGTGCATAGGCAAAGCCGCGAGCAAGATCAGCGACAATGATTCACGAAGGCGCTGGAACATCTGCCTCACTT
>JBEBHC010000394.1:0-1274 GCA_040081185.1 Devosia sp.
GTATTACGCTGGTTCGCATCGCACTGGCGGATGTGCACGGCTGGAAGGTTGGATTGAAAGGCGGCGATCTGGAATTCGTCGAGACGCCCGCGCCGGCACTTCCAGCAGCGCTCGCGGCTGGCCGGATCGATGCCGGTACGCTGATCCACGCCCAGGCGTTCAAGGCACAGCAGACCGGCGAATTCCGTTCAATAGCGGAAGTCGCCGGCGACCTGACCAAGAAATTCAACCTGCGCATGATCTCCGCTGTGCTCGCCGGCTACGGTGAAAAGCTCGACAAGGACCCAGACCTCTACTTGGCCGCACTCGACCTCATTAAACGCTCGTCGCAGTATGCGGTGAAGAATGCCAAGGAGGTTTTCGCCGCGGCCGGAAAGCAGACCAACACCGATCCCGATTTCTTCCAGACCTGGTTCACCCGATATTCCGAATTTCCTGCGGAGCTGATCAAGCAGGACGTGGCCGCCATCGAGCTTTTGTACAAGAAGTCCGTGGAACTCGATCTGATGAAGAGCTACCCGCCGATGAGCGAGATGGTGTGGAACAAGGTCGCCGCCAACTGATGACATCGGGTGAGCGGAGGTGATCGCGGTGGAGGCACGTGCAGCGCAGGCCGATCCGGGGCAGGTGGCGGGGTCGACACACCACGCGTCCGCCTGGGTCGAAGCAGCCGTCCTGCATGGGTTCACGCTCGCACTGCTGCTTGGCTGGTGGGCCTATTCGCAAGTCGTGCCCGCCTACCAGCTACCGGGGCCATTCGCGGTGGCTGGTCGCATGGGCGAGTTCCTGACTGATTGGAACCGGGGCATACAGCTTGTCGTCTCGTTGGGACACGTGTGTGCCGCGATCGCGCTGTCGTTCGCGATCGGCGCGGCGCTGGCCTTGGCGGCGCATGGCATGGGCCACGTCCGGTTCGTGATCGACAACAGGCTGACGCCGTTCCTGAATGCTTTCTCCGGTATTGGTTGGCTGTTCATCGCAATCCTTTGGATCGGGATCAACTCGGCCACTGTCGTGTTCGCGGTAACGATGATCCTGCTGCCATTCGTGATCATCAATCTGCGGACCGGACTGGAGGAGCTCGATCATGACCTGGTGGAACTTGGTCGCAGCCTGTCGCGCTCTTCGTGGGCGCGGTTCGCCAAGATCCTCGTGCCGCTGCTGGTGCCCTATCTGTTCGCTGCGCTGCGCACCAGCTTCGGTGTCGCCTGGAAGGTGACGCTCACTGCTGAATTGTTCGGTGGCAGCGCGGGCGTGGGCTACCTGCTCAACTC
>JBEBHC010000395.1:0-1273 GCA_040081185.1 Devosia sp.
GCGTTGCGCGCAAGCTCGGCCAGCGCTTGAGGATTGTCGGCGGTGATCACGGCCGTCACGCGATTATCGCGCGAGACTTCCATGCGCACTTCGACGCGGCCAAGATCCGCCGGATCGAGCCGCAGTTCGAAATTTGTGTTGCCACCCGAAAACTTACGGACAATCTCGCGTCCAACTTGAGCTGCCACCGGCGCCGAGCGCTGCGCGCCAGCTTCAGCGGCTGCATGCTGCACGTGCGTGTTCGCTTGCGTGGTTAAGGTCGCGATCGTGTTCGTTTGCGCGATCTGCGAAGAGTCTGGCGCGGTGCTCTGCGTTTGCAAAACCGGCGCGGCCTCCGCCCTGATACTGCCTTCGCTCGTCGCCTTCGGTGCTGCTGTCTTCACGTTCGCCGGCGCGTCGCTCTTCGGCTCGCCATCTGGCGCGGCAGCTTTCGCCTCAACTTGTTGCTTTGCATCCTTACCGGTGCGCTGCGCAGTTGTGGGTTGCGCCGCGGCTTGCGGAGCAGGAGCGGTAGCTGCTGCAATTGTTTGCTGCAACGCCTCAGGCACAGCCTCAGCCGAGACGGGCGCAGTCGGCGCGATCGGAACTTGCGATGTGGCCACTGGTGTTTGTGTCGCCGGCGCTTGCGGTGCGGTCTGCGCTTGCTGTTGCGCCGGAGCATCCGCAGCGCGCTCAGCCTTGCCGGTATTCTGTGCACCCTGATCCGCCGGCTGCGCGGCAGCAGCTTCCTCTTGTGCAGGCACCGTCGGCGTCGGCGCTTGCGGCGCGCTCACTGGTGCAGTGTTGAGATCAGCGTCTTGTGGCGCAGTTTGCGCTGGCGGTTGTTCACTTTGCGAGGCGACAACGATCTGCACTGCAACAGGCGCGGCCATCGGCGGCGGCGCAGCCGGCAACGGTCCGCCAAGCAACGCGGCGTCCACATCGATCGTGTCGTCGTGGTCCGGACTCTCGTCTTCGCCAGTCGAAGCCTTTGCCTCAACGCGCGGCGTCTCGTCCTTGGCTTCCGTGCGTTGCTGCGGCGGAGCAGGGCGCTCAGGCGGCGGCTCGTTCACTGCGTCGAGGTGATCGCCAAACGTCTGACCGTTGTCGTCGGCGACAGGCGCGCGCGGCGCCGCCCGCGTTGGCGGCGGCGTGAAGGCGTCAAGCACTGGCTCCGATGCGAAATCCATAAGGTCCCCCGCCGAACGCGACGTATCCCGCGTGCAGCCCGCGACCCCGAGCAAGCCCCGGGCCACGCCGCTAACCATGATAAAAGCGCGTAAAAACAATAGTA
>JBEBHC010000396.1:0-1273 GCA_040081185.1 Devosia sp.
CGCTGCTAGATCAGCGCGCCGCTCTCAAGCCGTAAGCATCGCGGAGCTGCCGGGCCCAATCGCCTTGGCGGGAAGGATCGGGACCCGCCGCGGCGAACCGACAGCCCCGCGATAAGTCGGAATCCATCACGACGAGGCGACCTGCCTAGCCCGCGGAACTACCCACGGGGTGAACGCCGGTGCGTGAAGTATATCATCCCCAATCCTTTGCCCCCTGGGTGCAATAGAGGGCTTGCTCGATCGACGTGAACGTTACCTGTTCCATTCCGTTCCCTCCCCCCTTCCGCCCAATGAGCATCCGGGTCGCATGCCTAAGTCAGACCTGACACCCGAGGCGCGAAAACGCGCGGCAGGCCAACCCGCCTGTGCCGAGTGTGATAAGATAGACGTTCGCCCGTCAGAACGTAGGGCGATCCGGTAGTGATCACCAGGGCCAGTCTATCCCTCCGGCCCGACCTCGTAGGCTGACGAGCGGCCCGACAATCCGCAGGAGTAGCAGCCGGCTACGATGATCCTTCCCAGCGCGCCTTTGCCGCTTTGCGGGCGGCGGCCGATCGCTGCTTTGGCGATAGCTTTGCCGCTCGCGCTTTTCCGCCCTTCAGACCGTCAGGCGGCCTAACGCGACCGCCGCTGGGTTCTTGCCCGCGGCGCCGGGCGACGGCTCTCTTGGTGCTTGACCAGTCGTTTGATCGACAATCAACTTGGCTAGCTGGTTGCAATCGCGGGTGCTTGATCCTTGACCGGTTCGGAACAAGTCGGGATGATGACACGCTGATCGACGCCCGGCCAGAGTTTCAACACCCCCAGGAGTCAACCAATGGAAGAGGAGCAGACCCCCGACACGGAACAGCAAGGGCAGCCGCAGTGTATCGACGACTGGGGCACGTACTTTCTGAACCTCGCAGAGGCCGCGGCGCGGAAGTCGAAAGACCCCCGGTGCCAGGTCGGCGCAGTGCTGGTCCGCGACAATGTCGTTCTCTCTACTGGATTCAACGGCTTTGCCCGTGGCGTCTGGGACGACGCGGCGCTCGACGCGGGGTGGGACCGGATCGACGCCCGGCTCCGCGCGTTCCACGCGGCCACCGGCAAGTACGTGGTGTTCACCGAGCTCGGCTACGACGCCGGCCCGACCGCCGCCAGCCGCCCGTGGGAGACCGGTGCGGGCACCGAGGCCGGCCAGGCGCTCCAGCAGGCCTGCCTCCGCGCGGCGCTCCGGGCGATCGATCGCGAGCCGGTGGTGGTCGGCGCGTTCCTGTGGAAGTGGTTCCCGTCG
>JBEBHC010000192.1:0-5028 GCA_040081185.1 Devosia sp.
AGTGGCGATGGTCACGGCAAGCTCAGGCAAGATCGTCGGTGCGACGCTGGGCAATGACGTGAACCTGCGCGACGTCGAAGGCCGCTCGGCGCTGCTGCTCGGCAAGGCCAAGGACAACAATGCCTCGGCCTCGCTCGGACCGATGATCCGGCTATTCGATGAGACCTTCACGCTGGCGGCGATCAGCGCGGCCGATATCGGCCTCAAGGTGACGGGCGGAGATGGCTTCGTGCTCGAAGGCAAGAGCTCGATGAGCCAGATTTCGCGCAAGCCGGAAGCGATCGTTTCGGCCGCTATCGGCCGACACCACCAGTATCCGGATGGACTGGTAATGTATCTGGGCACGATGTTCGCGCCGGTGAAGGATCGCGGTGGCGCCGGCAAGGGCTTCACGCACAGGCCGAACGATATCGTGACGATTTCGACGCCGCTGCTCGGCGAACTTTCCAACCGCGTGCGCCTCGCGACCGAGTGTCCGCCCTGGACCTACGGCGCGAGCCACCTGCTGCGCGACCTCGGCAAGGCCGGGTTGCTTTAACAAGGACTGACACTATGGAAGACCTGCACAAAAACCTGATCGATGGCGAGTGGGTTGGCGGCGATGGCGTTGAGAATATCAACCCGTCCAATACGAATGAAGTTGTAGGGCTATATGCCCGCGCGACCGCTGATGACGCGCAGCGCGCGATTGCCGCGGCGAAGGCCGCGTTTCCCGCCTGGTCGCGATCCGGGCTGCTGGAGCGTCATTCCATCCTGAGCAAGACGGCGCATGAGATCATTGCGCGCAAGGAAGAACTGGGCGCGCTGCTGAGCCGCGAGGAGGGCAAGACTCTGCCCGAAGGCATCGGCGAAGTGACGCGTGCCGGACAGATCTTCGAATTCTTCGCCGGTGAGGCGCTGCGGCTTTCGGGCGAGACGATCCCATCGGTACGCCCCGGCGTCGGCGTAGAGATCACCCGGGAGGCCATCGGCGTCGTCGGCATCATTACGCCGTGGAATTTCCCAATCGCGATCCCGAGCTGGAAGATCGCGCCGGCGCTTTGTTTCGGCAACACGGTTGTTTTCAAGCCGGCCGACCTGGTGCCGGGCTCGTCCTGGGCGATCGTCGACATCCTGCAGCGGGCGGGCCTGCCGAAGGGCGTGCTGAATCTGGTGATGGGCAAGGGCTCTGTGGTGGGTCAGGCGATGCTCGACAGCCCCGATATCCGCGCCTTTACGTTCACCGGCTCGGTCGGGACCGGCAAGCGCGTGGCCGAAGCCAGCGTCAAGGTAATGCGGAAATTCCAGCTCGAAATGGGCGGCAAGAATCCGACCATCGTGCTCGACGACGCCGACCTCAAGGTCGCGGTGGAGTCCGTCGCGCAGTCGGCGTTCTTTTCCACCGGGCAGCGCTGCACGGCATCATCGCGCGTGATCGTGACGGAGGGTATCCACGACAGGTTCGTCGAGGCCCTGGCCGAACGTGTGCGCAACCTCAAGGTCGGCGATGCGCTGGAGAAAGGCATCGAGATCGGACCGGTTGTCGATCCCGGCCAGCTCAAGCAGGACACGGACTATATCGAGATCGGCAAGAAGGAAGGCGCCAGGCTGGTCGCCGGTGGCGATCTCGTGAAGCTCGGCAACCCTGGCTATTTCCTGCAGCCGACGCTGTTCACTGAAGCGACCAACCAGATGCGCATCTCGCGCGAAGAGATCTTCGGGCCGGTGGCCTCGGTGATCCGCGTCAAGGACTACGACGAGGCGCTGGCGACGGCCAACGACACGGAGTTCGGTCTGTCTGCCGGCATTGTCACGACGTCACTGAAGTATGCCACGCACTTCAAGCGCAATTCCGAGGCCGGCATGGTGATGGTCAATGTGCCGACGGCCGGCGTGGATTTCCACGTGCCGTTCGGCGGTCGCAAGGGCTCGAGCTACGGCGCGCGCGAGCAGGGTAAGTATGCCGTCGAGTTCTTCACGCAGGTGAAGACCGCCTACACCGCCGCCGGCTGACGCTTGGGGCCGGATTGGGAAGGCCGCCCTTGCGGGGCGGCCTTTTGCATGCGTTCGGGGCGATGCGGGTAGTTACTAGCAGCAGGTCAGTTGCCGGGATTGGCCATCATGCGCTCGATGATGTCGCGCAACTCTTCGGAGGCCGGCGTCTCCTCGATGGTGCCGTCCCGGTTGATGCTGACGGCGCCTAGTGCATCGACCATGCCCTCGGTATCGAGCACGACGTCGCGGCTCATCTGATCGCGGTCGACCTTGGGGGTCGGGATCGGCTTGATGTCCTTGGGCAGGCTGACGGGCGTAGAGCGCGAGACATCCACGTTGCCGCTGCCCTTGAACGGGGGCGAAGAGGTGGCGGCAAGCGCGGTACCGGTCGTCGCGGCCACGACGAGCAGTGCGGAAACGATCTTGATGGACTTGGTCATGGTGTTCACTTTCAACGAATGTTCGCCGCATTGGTGGGCGCTTCGGAAGTGAGACGGCAGCCGGGGTGAAAAGTTTGGGCGGCGCGTGGGAAAATAGTGGTGGGCCCGGCAGGACTTGAACCTGCAACCAGACCGTTATGAGCGGTCGGCTCTAACCATTGAGCTACAGGCCCACGCGCCTCCCTTAGCAGGCGCCGTGCGGGCGTCAAACCGGGTCAGGCGGTCTATGTGTCTTCTATTTCGGCCAGGCGGGCTTCGGCCTTGAGGGCGCGGTCGCGCCATTCGTCAATGCTCAGGCCGTCGAGGCGCGGCGCACCAACCGCAACCATCTCCGTTTCGGTAACGGGAGTTTCAAAAATCCGCGCGTGCAACGCACGGAGATAGGCATCGTCGTCCGGGTCGAGGGTGCCGGCACGCCAGGCTTCGAGTTGGCGGTTGAGGTCGGCGACGGTGTCATCGCTCATGTCGCCGCGGGCCAGGAGTTCGGCTACGAGCTGATCGATCTGCAAGGCGGTACCTCCGGTGAATGGTCTCTCTAGCGGAGGCGGGGCGTCCGCTCAACCGGCGGAGTGACGCGGGAATGGCTTGCTGAGGAAACGGCTGCCTTCCGCTCCGAAACGCCAGGGCAGGTCGACGGCCTTGGTGATGCCGATGCGAGGGCCGGCCAGGGCGGCCACCGGCCCTTCTGTCAAGGACAGCGCAAACGGTGGGCCGTCGAGCATCCGGCCGTCGAGATCGCCGGTGACGCCGAGGGCGGCGCAGAGTTTGCCGGGACCGGAACAGAGGGCGCGGATATCGTCGAGGCCGCGGCGGCGGCGCATCGGGGGCAGTCCGTCGGTGGGTTCGATGGCACGGATCAGCACCGCGCTGGCGTTGGCGCAGACGAAGTTGAGGCACCAGTGGATGCCGTAGGAGCGGTAGACGTAGGCGCGGCCGGGGCCGGCAAACATGGCGCCGTTGCGCGGAGTCGGGCCGCGGAACGAGTGGGAAGCGGGGTCGGCCGGGTGATAGGCTTCGGTTTCGACGATAATGCCGCCGGCCCCCGAGATCAGCAAACGGGCGCCGATCAGTTCGCGCGCGACGGTCAGCGCTTCGCGGTCGAAAAATCGGAGCAGGGACATTGAGGCGGGTTAGCGGGCGCGGGGCCTTGCCGCAAGTCGAAGCGGCGTGTCAGGCGGTCTTCATGCCGAGGCGTTTGGCCGCCATATTGCCGATGAGAACGCCCTGTTCGGTCGAGAAGTTGCTCTGAATGGAGCCGATGCTGCTGGCAAAGCTGGACTGGGTCGACAGGAAATCCTGATGCATCGACTTGTTCTTCAAGCGCGCGGCTTCGGCCTCGTTGTAAAGCGAGGGACGCGGCAGCCAGCCCATGGTGCGCTTCTGGATTTGCATCGCGCAATTCTGGCGTCGTCCGGTTAACGCATCCTTACCTGCGAGCCGCGGTGACGCGGCGCGATTGCGCCTAGCCCGGACAATCTGGCATTGCTCAAGCCGGAGACGGTGATGAGCGAAAGCCTCAAATTCGGGACCAGTGGTCTGCGCGGGCTGGCGGTCGAGCTGGTGGGCGCGGAAAGCCGACGCTATGCCGCGGCGTTCCTGGCTCACCTGCGCAATCGCGGCTGGATCGGCCGGACGGTGCTGATCGGGCGCGATCTGCGGGCGAGCAGCCCAGCCATCGCACGCGATATCGCCGCGGCGCTGATTGCGGGCGGTGTGGATGTGCTCGATGCGGGGGAGGTGCCGACGCCGGCACTGGCGCTGGCGGCGATCACCCGCAAACTTCCCGCCGTGATGATCACCGGCAGTCACATTCCCGGCGACCGGAACGGGCTGAAATTCTATCGGCCGGATGGCGAGATCGGCAAGGGCGACGAGGCGGGTATCGCGCTGGCGCTGGCCGGTGCGCCGGTGGGCGAGGCAAGGGCCACCGAAGACAGAACAATGCTCGCCGGCTACCGGGCGCGATACGAGAATCTGATTCAGCCGAAGGCGCTAAGTGGCTGGCGCATCGGCGTGTGGCAGCATTCATCGGTTGCCCGGGATTTCCTGACGCGACTGCTCGGCGCGACAGGTGCGGAGATCGTGCCGCTCGGACGGTCCGACAGTTTCGTGCCGGTGGATACGGAAGCGGTCAGCGCCGATGCCGTGGCCCGCATCGATGGCTGGGTGCGCGAGTTGCGGCTCGATGCGCTGGTTTCCACCGACGGCGATGCGGACCGTCCGTTGCTGGCCGATGAAACCGGGGCCGTCATGCGGGGCGATGTGCTCGGCGTGCTCGCGGCGCGGGCACTGGGGGCACAAACGGTTGTGACGCCGGTGACATCGATCTCGACGGTTGAAGCACTTTTTGATCACGTGGTCAGAACAAAGGTCGGCTCTCCCTATGTCATCGAGGGCATGCGCGATGCCGCCGCGCCGGTGATCGGGTTCGAGGCCAATGGCGGACTGCTGCTCGGATCGGCGGTGTCCATCGGAGGGCAGGAGCTTTCCGCGCTGCCGACGCGTGATGCGGTGCTGCCGCTTCTCGCGGTGTTCATCGCTTCCTTGCGGCAAGGACGATCGCTCAGCGAGCTTGCAGCGGAATTGCCTGCACGCTTTTCGCGCAGCGATCGAC
>JBEBHC010000397.1:0-1270 GCA_040081185.1 Devosia sp.
ACCGCCTTTCCATGAGCCACCAATCAATTCGATCTCTACAGCCACGGCGGCTTGATGCTGTTGTATGAAAGTTTCCAACGCTTTTGTGGCCTCTGGGTCCGCCTGAGCCTGAAGACGTTTGCGGTACGCCTTTTCAAGGCGTTCACACTTTTCAGACACCTCTTGAACTGCTTGGGCAGTTTGCAGCAAATCAGCAGGCCATGCCGTAGATAAAGACAAAAGCAGGAAACAACAGATAATGGCATGCGCATTCATAAGCGGAGAAGAAACTCGTTCGAGGAAAGCAATGCGTGACTGAGTTCGATCCAGGCTTTGTCGGGAGGAAGCGATTCGATGAGTTGGTTGGCCTCATCGCGTTCGGCGGAAGTGATGGGACGGCCAAGAACACGGAGCCACAGCGTTTCAAGCCGTGCGCCTGTGTTCGACTCAGTCTGCGTGAGATCGGCGGCGAGTTCGGTCGCGCGAGTGCGCAGCATGTCGCTGTTAAGAAGGAACAATGCCTGTGTGGGCACGGCGGTTTCGGCGCGTTTGCCGGAGATTTGCGCGGGCTGGGTGAAGTCGAAGACATCGCGCAGTTTCGCGGAGCCGGGTTGCGCGGCGGTGCGGATGACGGGCAGGTAGATCGTGCGCTCGAAGTCCTGGATGGGCCGCATCTTCTTGAGATTAAAGGCCGGTGGGTTCACCGCCTTCGGGCTGAGGCTGGTGACGTTCTCGGGAAACTCCAGTGGCAGCGCCGTTCCTCCTGCTGAACGCGCCAGTTTGCCGCTGATGGCGAGCATGGAGTCGCGAATCGCCTCCGCATCGAGCCGCTGGCGATTCATCCGCCAAAGCAGGCGATTTTCCGGGTCTTGGCTCATCGCGATGGTGTTGTGCGCGCTGCTCATGCGATAAGCCCGGCTGAGCACGATGGCACGGATGATCTGCTTCTGCGACCAGCCGCCGTTCACGAAACGCGTGGCCAGATGATCGAGCAATTCGGGATGCGTCGGAGCCTCACCGCGAACGCCAAAGTAATCGACGCTGCGCACCAGCCCTTCGCCAAAGAGCTTCTGCCAGATGCGGTTCACGGTGACGCGTGCCGTGAGCGGATTACGTGAATCAGCGAGCCAGTCGGCAAGCTGCACGCGGCCGCTTTGATTCGCCGGGATCGGCGGCAGCTCGCCCCACGAGGCCACGGCCATGACGCCGCGTTTCACTTTGTCACCGAGCGCATAGGGATTGCCACGGATGGTGATCTGCATGTCGTCAGTCTTCGGGCGGTCATGCACCG
>JBEBHC010000193.1:0-5011 GCA_040081185.1 Devosia sp.
ACCGAGCCGAGACCGGCTCAGGGGCGGGAACCTCCAGTCGCGCGGTCATTGCCGATCGCAGGCGTACCGGAGGACGACCTTCCGCCCTTGCAGCCTGTTGGGCCCAAACGGATAAAGCGCTTCTTTGGAAGCGTTCCAGTCGGGCGCGGCAGGGGAATTGGGACTATGGACAGCAACTACGTCGATAAATCGCGGCTCCCGAGCCGCCACGTGACCGAGGGCCCGGAGCGGGCTCCGCATCGCTCATACCTCTATGCGATGGGTCTCAGCGACGTTCAGATTCATCAGCCGCTGATCGGCGTTGCGACGGCCTGGAACGAGATGGCTCCGTGCAACATCTCGCTGCAGCGCCAGGCGCAGGCGGTCAAGAAGGGCGTTGCCGCCAACCACGGCACCGGCCGCGAATTCACCACCATCACCGTCACCGACGGCATCGCCATGGGCCATGCCGGCATGAAGTCGTCGCTGGCGTCGCGCGACGTGATCGCAGACTCGGTCGAGCTGACGATGCGCGGCCATTCGTATGACGGTCTCGTGGCAATGGCCGGGTGCGACAAATCCCTCCCGGGCATGATGATGGCGATGATCCGCCTCAACGTGCCGTCGATCTTCATCTATGGCGGCTCGATCCTCCCGGGCCGCTTCCGCGGCCGCGATGTCGTCGTGCAGGATCTGTTCGAGGCTGTCGGCCTCCACTCGGTCGGCAAGATGGACGACGAGACCCTCGACGAACTCGAGCGCGTCGCCTGTCCGTCGGCCGGCTCGTGCGGTGGCCAGTACACGGCCAACACGATGGCCATGGTGGCTGAGGCGATCGGCCTCGCGCTGCCCTACAGTTGCGGCGCCCCGGCGCCCTACGAAATCCGCGATGCGCTCTGTGCCGCTGCCGGCGAGCAGGTGATGGAACTGCTGAAAGTGCAGCTCCGTCCGCGCGACATCGTCACCCGCAAGGCATTCGAGAATGCCGCCATGACGGTCGCCGCAACCGGCGGTTCGACCAACGCGGCGCTGCATCTGCCGGCTATGGCGCATGAGGCAGGGATCGACTTCGACCTGTTCGACGTCGGCGAGATATTCAAGCGCACGCCCTATATCGGCGACCTCAAGCCGGGCGGAAAGTACGTCGCCAAGGACCTGTTCGAGGCCGGTGGCATCCCGCTGGTGATGAAGGCGCTGCTCGATGGCGGCTTCCTGCACGGCGACTGCATGACCGTCACCGGCAAGACCGTGGCCGAGAACCTCGCCAAGGTGAAGTTCAACACCGAGCAGGACGTGATCCGCGCGACGTCGAACCCGATTTCGCAGACCGGCGGCGTGGTATCGCTCAAGGGCAATCTTGCGCCCGACGGCGCTATCGTGAAGGTCGCGGGCCTCAAGAACCTGCGGTTCGTTGGCCCGGCGCGCGTGTTCGACAACGAAGAGCTGTGCTTCGAGGCGGTCAACAAGCGCACCTACAAAGAGGGCGAGGTCCTCGTCATCCGCTACGAGGGACCGAAAGGTGGCCCCGGCATGCGCGAGATGCTGTCGACCACGGCTGCGCTGTACGGCCAGGGCATGGGCGACAAGGTTGCGCTCATCACCGACGGCCGTTTTTCCGGCGCCACGCGCGGCTTCTGCATTGGCCATGTCGGCCCCGAAGCTGCCGTAGGTGGGCCGATCGCCCTCATCGAAGATGGCGACATCATCACACTCGATGCCGTTGACGGTGTCATTTCGGTCAATGTTTCCGAGCAGGAATTCGCGCGTCGCAAGACGGCGTGGAAGCCGCGCGAGAGCGAGTATGGCTCTGGCGCTATCTGGAAGTATGCCCAACTCGTGGGGCCGGCGCGTTACGGCGCGCTGACCAACCCGGGAGCCAAGGGCGAGAAGGAGCAGTATGCGGACATCTAGGGCCAATGCCCTGATCTCCATCGCTATCGGTTCGGCGCTGTTGTTCGGCGCCGTCCCGCTCGCGCAGGCGCAGACCGCCGTTGACGCGGCGCAGGAACTTGCCAGCGCCCTCGATGGCGCCGGCGGCGGCGTCTCTAGCGCCGACCAGATCGCCTCGCTCGAGGCGGCAGCGGCCGCGGGCGACCCGATGGCGCTCTACCAGCTCGGCCTCATGTACGAGTCCGGTGAGGGCGTGGCGCAGGACAAGGCGAAGGCCTTCGGCTATTTCGCGCAGATCGCCGACCAGCACGCCGACGCTGCACCCGACGCGCGCGAGGCCGAAGTCGTTGCGCACTCCTTCGTCAAGATGGCGGAAGCCTACGGCGAGGGCGTGGAAGAAGCCGGCATCGCCAAGGACGAGCAGACGTCGATCCGCCTGATCCTCCATGCGGCCAGCTATTTCGGCGACGCCGAGGCGCAGTACAAAGTCGGCCTAGCGTATCAGGATCCGGCCGAGCTCGGCGACAATCCGTTGCAGAGCGCCCGCTGGTATTCGCTGGCCGCCCGCAAGGGCCATGTCGGCGCGCAGGCCAATCTCGGCAACCTGCTGTTCAACGGTGAAGGCGGCGTCGAAGCCAATCCGGTCGAGGGACTGATGTGGCTGACCGTTGCCTCGCGGCGTGCCATGGGCACCGCCGACCAGGCATGGATCGACGATCTGCTCAATTCGGCAATGTCGGTGGCGTCGCCTGAGCAGCGCGCTCAGGCCGTGATGATGGCCGACTCGCTGGGCGCCCGCTTCGGCAACCTCTAGCTAGAACGCGAAGGTGCCTTCGACTGGCACATGGTCCGACGGCTTGTCCCAGCCGCGGACCTCGCGATGCACATGCACGTCTTCCAGCCGATCGGCAGCCTGCGGCGAGAGCAGCAGGTGGTCTATTCGGATGCCGTCCTGACGATCCCAGCCAAACGTCTTGAAGTCCCAGAACGTATAGTGCGGCTCGTCGGAGACCGCGCGCTGCGCATCAACGAGCCCGAGATTGAGCAGTGCCCGCCACTTCTCGGCGCTTTCGGGGCGGAACAGGGCGTCGCCGACCCACTTTTCCGGGAACGTCGCGTCAATCGCAGCCGGGATGATGTTGAAGTCGCCCAGCAGGATGAACGGCTCCTCGAGCGCGAGCCGGCCCTCGACGAAGGTGATCAGCCGGTCCATCCAGCCCAGCTTGTAGGTGAATTTGTCCGTCTTCACCGGATTGCCGTTCGGCAGGTAGATGCAGCAGACGCGCACTACGCCGGTCTCGGTGGTGAACACACCCTCGATCAAGCGTGACTGCTCGTCGCCGTCATCGCCGGGCAGGCCCCTTGTGACCTCGTCGAAGCGGAATTTCGAGAGGATTGCGACCCCATTCCAGCTCTTCTGGCCGAAGGTCTCGACATTGTAGCCAAGGGCTTCGATCTCGAGCCGCGGGAACTCCTCGTCCACCGACTTGATCTCCTGCAGGCAGGCGATGTCCGGCGATGCTTCCTCGAGCCATTTGAGGAGAGCCACCATGCGGGCCTTTACGCCGTTGATGTTCCAAGTCGCGATGCGCATGCACTGTCTCTAACGTGACGAGTGAGGGCAGGGCAACTCGCAGTCTCCATGCCTTTGCCCGCACGCCGGTAGGCCCTCTGGCCCGCCGTCCGTTAAGCATGGCACCGCAAATGTGATCGAACTGCCACAGCCGATGTTGGGAGGCTGGCAGGTGCAAAGCCTGTGCAAAAGTGTCCTGTTTGCTAAGCGATTCCGGGCCTTGATCGCTACCGGCAGGTGTCAAAAGACACTGGTGCCTCATATGGTTAACGATAAAAACGTCATTCGATTCGAACTTGTCAAGGCTCGGATCGATGATTAACAATTCGTTAGTTGCGGCGTGTGTTTTAGTGAGGAGTAGCACATGCCATTCGGCAAGCGTTTGCTTGCTGTGGCCTGGATATTGGTAGGAGTTTTTGGGTCACTCCTGCTGTCTGCCCCAATTGCACGGGCAGAAACCGTTCTTGTAAGCCAGGTCCAGCAGGACTGCCCCGACGTTCCTTGGGGCTACGAATGTCCCGGCATTGCCCGGGACTTCATCGAATCCAATGAGAAGAGCCCCGCCACCGATTTGGTGATCGAAGGGCTTGTGCGCGACATCGCTCTGCGTGGGGATATGCCCTACCAGACCAAGTACATCTGTGAGAACGCCGCCGAGGGCATCCGTGTCCTCGCCGTGGGCACTTACGACCAGGGCCTCGCCGCCAGCTATCGCAAGATCGCTAGCGAGATGTGCCAGGACCCGGTTCGCGTCGCCGGCATGCCGGATGATCCGGACTGCCCGCCGATGGACGCCGGTCGTTATTCGACCGACTGCCCGGATGACGACTGCGACACGATGGGTGCGGGCCTCAATCCGACCGATTGCCCGGACGACTGCGACACCCAGGGTGCACGCATGGGCATGTACGGTGGTGGCTATACCCACTGCCCTGACGATTGCGACACCGACAGCAAGCGGACTGGCATGAACGGTGGTGGCTACACCCACTGCCCGGATGACTGCGACACTGACAACGGGCGTACTGGCCTGAACGGTGGTGGCTATACCCACTGCCCGGATGATTGTGACGTCACACAGACCGAACGCGGCCAGGGTGGCTACGGTACCCATTGTGACGACGACTGCGACGCCGCACCTGCCCGGACCACATTGGCCGGCACCACCGGCGGCCAGTTCGGCCGGCATGACGACAACAAAGGCCGTGGTGGCCGCGACGACTGCCATGAACACCACGACGACAACGACGACGACTGCAAGACCAACGGTGGCATGGTCACCTTCGGCCGGCAGAACAACGAGCAGGGTGGCGGCCGCGACAATTGCGGCGAGCACCACGACAACGACGACGACTGCAAGACCAACGGTGGCATGGTCACCTTCGGCCGGCAGAACAACGAGCAGGGTGGCGGCCGCGACAATTGCGACGAGCACCACGACAACGACGACGACTGCAAGACGACTGGTGGCACCGTCACCTTCGGCCGGCAGAACAACGAGCAGGGTGGCGGCCGCGACAATTGCGGCGAGCACCACGACAACGACGACGACTGCAAGACGACTGGTGG
>JBEBHC010000194.1:0-5011 GCA_040081185.1 Devosia sp.
ACCTCGGTCATGGCGTGAAGGCAGGCATTGAGCATCATCTCCGCACCCACATAGTGCAGCGAGCGAAACTGCTCCCGATAGATCGGCCAGACGCGCTCGAACTCTTCGGTCAAGCGCCCGAATGCGCCGGCGGTGCCATAGAGAAACTCGCCCCCGAACCACACCGGCGGCTCCGGCGTCGCGCCGGAGAGCACGGCGATATCCCTGCGGATGGCGCCCTCACGCTCCTTCCAGTTGAGATCGAGCGGCTGCGGGCATGTCACGATCTGACTGTCCGTCAGTTCCGGCATCCGTATCGGGTTGAGCGCCACCGTATCGACGTCGATGAACCCGGCCGCCGGACCGAACTCGCCGCGCGCGATCGCAGCGAACAGGTCGAGCCGAAAATGCGACCCCCGAAACCGGATGCCCTCGGGCACATCGAGGCTGAATGCATAGTGCTCGACCCGCGGCAGTTCGCTGTCGGCATAGCCGAGCTCTGTCGCGCGCTTGACGAAAATCTCAGGCTTATCGCTCAGCACCAGCAGCGGCCAGCCCTGCTTCGCGAACGACTTGCCCGCTGTGATCGTGCATTCGAGGAACAGATCGAGCGGCGGCCGGCGGCTCTTGAGGTTGACGTGCTGCCCGTCGACATCCTCGAGATGCATCACAGCGATGAGTTGGCCCGCCGGCACCGCGCTCACCAGTATCGCGGCTGGTATTGGCCTCGCCGGCCATTGAGGCGTGCCCAGGCATTCCCCACGCCGCCGCCAAGGATCACAAGTCGCAAGCGGCGCTGGTAGGCGCGGATGAAGGTCTCGCGATCAAACGGCTTACGCGCCTGTGCCGCGATGAACGTCTTGTCGCCGGCAAGGTGCGCAATTGCGCCCGTTGCGACTGTCGCAAACGACAGCTGCCGAACCGGCATCGACCGCCCCCACCAGCGGTTGAGCAGGTTGATCTGACCTGCATCGACAATCCGAACCGCATCATAGCCCTGGAATATCGCGTTCCACACCGTTTCGTCGCCCACATGGTGGAAGCGCTTCACGTCGCGCTTGTAGATCGACCACACCTTCTCGAACGGCTCGACGATGCGGGCGAACGCCTCCGCCCGGCCATAGATGAATTCGCCACCGTACCACTGGGGATTCTCGACCCGCGTGCCACCAAGCACCTCGATCTCGTCCGAAATTCGGGGCTGGCGCGCCGTGTGGTAGCCATCGTCCGGCGACGCGTACCCAATCAGTTCGTCGACCGCGAGCTCGGGAATGACCAACGGGTTGAGTGCGACGGTATCGACATCGATCATCCCCACTTCCGGCCCGAAATGTCCCTCCGCGAGCGCCTTTATCAAGCCCAGGCGAAAGTGCGAGCCACGAAAGCGAATGCCTTCCGGCACATCCAGGGTGAATTGAAAATGCTCGAACGGAGGCAATTCGTCAGGGCCAAAGCCAAGCTCGCGTGCCCTCTGCTCGAGTCGCCCCGGATCGTCGCTGACCACGCGGAGCGTCCAGCCCTGCCGAGCGAATGATTTGGCGCAGGTCACCGCACACTCGAGATAGACGTCGAGCGGATTTCGGCGTGTCCGCAGGTTCACATGCCCGCGGTGAACATCCGCGACATGCATGACTGCAAGCAACTGACCCGGCATACGCCCTCCATCGATCGCGCCCATCTGCCTCACGGAGCCAGGGGAGGCAAGGGACTTTCACCCGATTTGCATCCACACGCTGCGGCGCCTATATTGACCGTGCCGGCAACGGCTATGGCGATAAATGGCCATCGTAATAAACCCATCGGACCCGGGGGCAGTACCCGGCGCCTCCACCATCTCCTCCCCTCACGCGGGGAGCCACTGGGGGCGAAACAGGATCGACGAGGGCGTAAAGGGTGTGTTTTTGCTCGGTATGGTACCCGCCGACATCGGGCCAATTTTGATAGTTGCCAATGACAACGTCAAAGCTCCGGTGGCTCTCGCCGCGTAAGCGGTGCTAGCACTGGGAATCTAAGTCCTCCGGTCTTAGCTGGCCGACAGGCGGGGTCCGCAGGCACCTGGCAACAGAAGCCTGCATTTCTCTTTCTTTCTTGTCTTTAGTACCCCGTCTGGCTGATATGTGCGCCGAACGGCGAGCAGGCGGCATGGCGCAGGATCATATTCGGTACGACATCCTCACCCAGGAGGCGCTGCGCGGCGTCGTCCGCAAGGTGCTGACCGAAGTCAGCAAGACCGGCCTGCCCGGCGAGCATCACTTCTTTATCTCGTTCCTCACCCGCGCCCCGGGCGTCCGCCTGAGCCAGCGCCTGCTTGAGCAATATCCCGAGGAAATGACCATCGTGCTCCAGAACCAGTTCTGGGACCTCAAGGTCACCGAGGCCGGGTTCGAGGTCGGCCTGTCCTTCGACGACAAGCCGGAAACGCTCGTTATCCCGCTGGCCGCGATCAAGGGCTTCTTCGATCCGTCCGTGCAGTTCGGCCTGCAGCTCAACGGCGCCGCCGCCTTGCCCACCGATGACGAAAAAGCCGAGGCTAAGGAGCCGGACAAGCTTCCCGTCCCGGCTGCAGGGCAAGCCAAGGAAGCGCCAGGCGAAAAAGTCGTCAGCCTCGACGCGTTCCGCAAGAAGTAGCATGGCACGGCGATTTGGCCGGCCGGCCGGCCCAGCGTCGCGCGGGAGAACATCCTGCTGAAGCGCTCGCTGACCATCGCCGGCCACGCCACGTCGATCGCACTCGAACCCGAATTCTGGGACGCGCTTGAAGCGCTTGCCGAGCAGCGCGGCATCAAGCTCGTCAACCTGATCGAGGCTATCGACCGTGAGCGGGACGGCCCAAATCTGTCCTCGGCCCTGCGCGTTGCCGCCCTGCGCGCATATCAGGAAAAGTAGAACGCTAGAGACCGATATCCTGCGGAGGCGGTTCCGACGAGGACAGGGTCGCCGCAGCCGCAGCTGCTTCCGCGGCTTGCCGCGCCGCCTCAGCCTCAGCAGCCACACGGGCCGCTTCTTCGGCGGCAGCCTGCTGGGCAGCAACGCGTGCCGCTTCCTCCGCTGCCGCTGCCGCCTGCCGTGCATCGTCTTCGGCCTTGAGCTGTTCGAGCCGCGCCAACTCGTCTTCGCTCGCTTTCAGCTTCATGCCGGAGACCAGCCCGGAAACATCCACTGTCGCCACCGGCGCCCACAGCGGACCGCCGATTTCGACGGCGATTTCCGCGGATGGGTCGATGCCCGTTGCCGCCTCGACGATGGCCACTGGAGTCATCGCGTAGCGCCCATCGAGCATAAGGTCGCTGAGCTTCAGCGATAGGCCGCCGAAGATGCGCGCCGCCGGCCCGTCAATTCCGAGGTTTGGGCTGCGCAGCACACCGCCCGCCACGGTGAAGGTCCCGGTGGTCTCCGGCGCCGTGAACGCTCCTGCCTTCACCTTGTCGCGCAGTTGCGATGCCAGCACCTCTTCATCCATGTCGATCACGCCGTCGACCTGCCCTGCCGCCGCGAACGCGTCGGGATCGAGCTGCTGCGCCGTGAAATTCCGGATCGTATAGCTGCCGCTGCCGCTTAGCGTGGCTATGAGCGCCGCAAGGCTGCTGCCGGTGCCGTCGAACTGCGCTGAGGCATCGACGTTGCCGCCGAGCACGGGACGGATCGGCGCTGGTGCAAGGAAGTCGAGATCCGCCCCCGCCAACGCAATGCGGCCGGTCAGCCGCTTGTCCGGCAGCGGCCCCGAGCAGCACACCTGCGCATCCAGCGAGAACGTCCCCTCGCCCGCTTTACCTTCGAAGTCGCGAATGCGGACCGACTGCTTGTCCCAGTCGAAGGTGAAACCGGCATCGGTGAGAAACGGCGTTCCACCTGCGGTCACGGCTGCAGCTTTGACGGCCACGCGGCCAGCGACACTGCGCTGCGTCGCACCGATATCGAGTTGCGAGTCGGGCCAGACGCCGGTGCCGAGAGTGGCAGCACCACTTCGTCCCGTCAGCAACGGCACCAGAGCCGCCGCGTCGAAGGTGGCAAAATCGAGCGACCCGTCGACCATCGCCGCGGCATCCACCCCGCGCTTGAGCGACAGCAGGCCGGTGAATGCAACGTCGTCGGCGCGCGCCTCGATCTGGCCCAGCCGCCATTCGTCGGTCCCGGCAAAATCGAGCGTCGCGGTGCCACTAAGCTGCGGCACAGCAAGGCCGCCGGCACCGAACGCCTCGAGCAGCGCCGCCGGATCGCCCAGCGTCGCCTGCACCACACCGTTGCCTGTCACGCGCTCCGGTTTGGCCGCGACGAGGCTGCCCGCGAACGACACGATGTCTTCGCCGCCTTCCAGTGTGAACCGCGTGTCGAGTGTCTCACGCGGGGCGCCGTCCAGCGTCGCGATCAGGCGAAGCGGCCGGCTCTGCGGAAAGATTTCACCACTGCCGAGCCCGAGTTGAGCCGTCATCTGGCTTGGCGCGGACGAATCCAGTTCGAGCGAGACCGTGAGTGGATTGTCGAGCAGGCCGACAATGCCCCCGCTGAGTTTGGCATCGAGCGACATCATTGAGGTCGCAATCGCACCCTTGAGACTGACGCCCTGCCCGCCCTCGCCGGTCGGCGGATCGAGCCGTACCGTGAGGTCCGCGGGCAACTGCCGCCTGAGGGTGTCCTGCAACACCGGCGCCACACCGAGCGCGTTGAACAGCGACGCAACCACCGGCGCGTCGGCCGGCACCTTGAGCGTACCGGTGCCCGACAACTCCGGCTTGAGCAACGTGCCGAACGCGGTGAAACTACCGTCGATCACCGCGCCACCGATATTCGCCGCCGACAGCTTGGTGACGTCGAGCACGCCGCCGTCCCAGTTGGCGCTGAGATTGAGCGATTGCCCGGCAAGGCCGAACAAAGTCGCACTGACGGCACTGAGCTCGACCTGTCCTTTGGGGAATGTCGCCGCAAAACTTCCATTGGCGCCGATCTCAGGCACCAACGCCGAAATCGCGATGCTCTGCTCCGGCGTGAGCGCAGCGAATTGCGCCGTGAGATTGAGGTGGCGCGCCGTCGGAGC
>JBEBHC010000195.1:0-5009 GCA_040081185.1 Devosia sp.
ATCCTCCTCCCATTCAACGAACGGCCCGTCGAAATCGACGAGTCGTGTACCGTCGAACGACCATACGCGCGTCGCGACTTCCCGCAGGAATGCCCGGTCGTGACTCACCAGCAACACCGTGCCTTCGTACTCGTCGAGCGCATCCTCAAGTACTTCGATGTTCTCCACGTCGAGGTGGTTGGTGGGTTCGTCCAGCACGAGAAGATTCGCGTGCGCCAGCGTCATCAGGGCGAGCGCCATGCGAGCCCGTTCGCCGCCGCTCAGGGTCCGAATCTCCCGCAAGACTTCGTCACCGCTGAATCCAAACGCGCCGAGGTGATTTTGCACGGCCCCGCGGCCCCAGAGCGGCCGCTGATCCTGAATCGCCTCATACATCGACTTGTGCAACGGCAGATCGGAAAGGTCCTGTCGGAAATACGCCGGCGTAATCGAACCGCCAACTCGCACTTCGCCATGTGCCGGCGCGCGATCGCCGAGGATGGTGGCAATGAATGACGACTTACCCGCCCCATTGGGGCCGACAAGTGCGACGAAGTCATTGCGACGTAGCACGGCGGTGAAGTCGTCCACCAGCACGCGGCCGGGCACTTCGACGCGAAGATCCTTGATGGCCGTCACCTGATCCCCGCCGCGCTCGGCCACATCGAAGCGCAGTGACATGGCAGCCGGATCACCGGGCGGCGGCGCGAGGCGCGGCAGTCGCTCGAGCCGCTTGCGCTTTCCCTTGGCCTGGAACGAATTGACGCCGGCGATGTTGCGACGAATGTACTCCTCTTCCTTCTTCACATAGGCGCGCTGCTTTTCCATTTCGCGTTCGCGCGTGAGCCGTCGTTCGGCACGCTGCGGTACGAATTGGCTGTAGTTGCCCCTGTAGGATTCGCTCGACTTCGCCTCGACGTGCAGAATATTCGTGCAGACGGCATCCATGAACGCGCGATCGTGCGACACGACGATCACCGTCTCGTTGGCTTCGCCGAGCCACTCCTGCAGCCAGGTGGTGGTATCGAGGTCGAGGTGATTGGTCGGTTCGTCAAGCAGCAACAGGTCGGCGGGCGCGATGAGTTGCGCAGCGAGCCCAACTCGCCCGCGCTCTCCGCCCGACAGCGTCGACACGAGCCGCGTCTTTGATTCCTCGGCGTCAAAGCCAAGGCCCTGTAGCACTGCATCGACTCGTGCGTGGTAGATGTATCCGCCAATGTCGGCGAAGCGTTCTTGATCGCGGCCGAACCGTTCGAGGAATTCGTTGGTGACGCGCTCGCCCATTTCGCCCAGTTCAATGGCTTGCTCGGCGATGCGTTGCTCGAGGGTCATGACCTCTCGCCAGGCGGCGGCGCCGGCCTGCCACACGGTTGTGGCGCCTTCGAAGGCGCGATGCTGATCGAGCAACGCGTGCCGCAGACCCGGCTTGCGCGCGACGCTCCCCACGGTGGGTTGCAGATCTCCGGTGATGATCTTGAAGATCGTCGTCTTGCCGGCGCCGTTGCGACCGATGATGCCCCACCGCTCGCCGTCCGCGACGGTGAAGGTGATGTTCTTGAAGAGTTCCGTCGCGCCGAACGACACGCCGACGTTGGATACAGAGAGAAGGGTCACGCGAAGATGAAGAAGACTGGGAATCGTAGCGAATAGCGAAGTCGATGGCCGACCGAAAAGTATCACGGAACGCTCCACTGAACCGGCGCGATGTGCCGGCGAACCTCCGCCGCGTAATTGTGGCTTTCGGGTGGCCGGGGTGGAGGGCGACACCGCAGGGACAAGTCCCCGCGGAAACGTCGCTGTCAGCGCAACGGGGCGGTCAGTGTAGAGGGGACAAGTCGGCCTGTTGGATGCTCAACGCGGAAGAGAAATCGCGCTCACATGGCCGGCTACTATGCGCCACGCATCGCCGCGCCGGGCCCACACACGCGTGTAGCGAAAGTCGCCGGAGAATTCCGTGGCGGCAGGACGAGCGCAGGATGCCGCTTGCATCAAAGTAGCGATTGGGAAGCGTCGTGAGCAGCGCCGCGTGTGCCGCCGTCGCCCGACAGCGGGTGCCATGCGCCGCGGCTTCCCGTGCCGCGCGCTCCGAGACCCCTCGGCGTCGAAGGAGCCGAAGGAGGTCAACTCCCCAGAGGACTGCCGCCTCCACGTCGATGTTCATGCTGGACGCATGAAGAGCGCGCGGCTGTCAGACTGCAACGGGTCTGTTAGACCGCGGACGTGCACCTTCGTTGTCGCCTTTGCTACTGTGGCGTCGCAATCGACCGGTGGGTGAAGAAGTCAACATTGCCTTCGGGATTGAACCAGATCCTCCACTCCTGCGCCCCCTTCTCGAATGTCGCCTGGTAGACGTTGGCGCCCCCGGGCCCGACGCTCTTGAAGGTCAGCGACATCAACGCGCCAAGCGACACCATTGCTGCCCGCTCGTCTGCGAGTTGCCGTCGCACTTGCCGTGCGAGTACAGGGTTCATCAGGTCATAGTTCGGCTTGCCCTGGCGCAGCTCGCCAATGATCCGCCGGAGCACGACCTCGCTTCCAGGAGATGCGCTCTGTGCCTTGAATCTCGCATTGGCGTCGACCTGAATCTCCGCTCGCCGTGCATTCACCAGCGCCAAGAGGATGTCCGCGGCCAGACCATCTGGATCCTGCCGTCCGCCAGTGACGTTGCGAAAGAGAACGACGCCCAGCTGCATTTGGCGCTCGAAGTACAGCGACGCCTGATATCCCGCGACGGAGCCATTGTGACCCGTGTAGGTGTAGTCGTCGCGACGCATCGCCATGAATCCCAGTCCATATCCCCTTTCGAGACTGGGGTCGGTCGCGATCAGTCCGCCAAACGCATCCTCCAGCGTTGCGCGTTGCAACACAGCGCGCGGTCCTCGACCAAGCTCAAACGCCACGAAGCGCGCGAGATCGTCGACCGTGGTGAAGATGGCTCCATTCGGCACCTTGTAGCCTCGGCCGTCGCGGACTTCCTGAGTCGCAGTGCGATCGTCGAGCGTACCGTCTTCGTTGACGACATAGCCGACCGCGAGATCACGTGCGATGCTCGAATCGACGTCGAATCGAGTGCGGCCCATCCCGAGAGGCATGAAAATGCGCTCGCGTTGCCAATTGATGTACGGCTGGCCGGCTGCGCGAGAGAGCGCGCCGCCGAGGATCGCGTAGCCGATGTTTGAATAAGAGAACTCGGTGCCGGGAGCGGAGATGTAGTTGGTGTGCGGCAGGGCGGCGAGCATCTGTGCCTCCCACGCCGACACGGGACCTGTCCAGAACCGTTCGCCTTCAGCGGGTTCCCTTTGCAGACCAGCCGTCATCGTAGCGAGCTGCATGAAGGTGAATGGCTGCGCACCGGGAGGCTTTTCACCGAGCTTCCGCACCTCAGGAAGAAAGCGCTCGACCGGGTCTGACAATCGGACCTTTCCGGCCTCGACCAGCTGCATGAGCATCACGGCCGTGAAGGGTTTAGTGATCGAACCGATCCTGTACACCGTGTTTCGATCTGCCAGTCGGCGTGATTTCATGTCGGCAAACCCGTAGCTCCGGGTCCAGACGAGCTGGGAGCCGGCGATCACGCCCACTGTGATGCTCCCGATACTGTCCTTGGCGAACTCCATCGCGACAAGTGAGTCCACGACATGGAACTGCCCATTCGCGACTGCGGGCGACGTCTGGCTGTCCGCACCTGCCGGGAATATGGTCGCACCGCCGATCCCAGCCGACAGCAGATTCGCCGCGAGAAGCCGGCGCGCGTTTCGAATCATCGGTGTGCTCCTGTCAGGTTTCCGACCGCTATGCCACCGCCGAATCAGGTGTGCACAGCAGGCGGATGAAGACTCGGTGAAGGCTGCGACGCGCGGATCGGTGGACGCCGCGCTCCTACTCTCAATAGTGAGGAAGGTGGGGCCGGAGAAAACCATACAGCCAGGTTCCGCCGAGGGCGCTCACAACCGCTACCGCGTAGACGCTCAGGCCGCTGCCGGTCAGCGCAAAAAGGGGTCCGGGGCACGCCCCCGTGAGCGCCCATCCCACGCCGAACAAGGTGCCGCCGATCCAATAACGGTAGCCTCTGCCCAGCTCTTTCCGCTGGATAGAAATCGTTTCTCGCGCCAGGGTATGCGCACCTGCAAGCCGCAGGAGCACGAGTGACAGGGCCGCCACCGCGATGGCTGACATGATAATGCCGTACATGTGGAACGCCTGAAACCGGAACATCTCTTGAATGCGAAACCAGGACACGGCCTCAGACTTGATAAGCACAATCCCGAAAAGACAGCCCAACCCGAGGTACCAGAAGAGCCCTGACCCAAGCGGCCTGTGTCGGATTGCGGTGAGGGAATCTGGCGTTGGGACAGGGCGACTCTCCACGCTGTCAGTTGTCATCGGAGGAACCTCAGAAGAGAAGCGGCACGAGCCAATAGGTACACAGGAGCCCGCCAGCGAAGAACCCGATGACCGCTACAAGAGAGGCGCGGTCGAGGGCGGCAAGGCCGAAAATGGCGTGCCCTGATGTGCAGCCGCCAGCATAGGCCGTGCCGAAGCCGACCAGTAGACCACCACCGACAATTGCTACCGCCCCGCGGACTGTCAGCAGGCGCGACCAGGTGAAGAGCTCGCTGGGCGAGAGCCCCGTGAAGTCGCGAAGGCCGAGGCCAGAAAGTGCCGCCTTCGTGGCGGGGGAAATCGCCACGTCTCCGGCACCCAGCAACTGGGCACCGAGTACGCCGCCCAAGAAAACACCGGCTAGGAAGGCGAGGTTCCACATGCCGCTCGCCTTCCAGTCGTAGCGGAAGAACTCCACCCTTCCGGGCGCCACCGCGGCGCTGATCCGCGACCTGCTGACCGGCGAGTTAAACCTGCGCGCGATGGGCCTCGTCTACACGACCCTGCTGTCGCTCGTGCCGCTGGTCGCCTTCGCCTTCGCCATCCTCAAGGGACTCGGCGTCCACCGCGACCTCGAGCCGCTGATCTACGAGTTCCTGCGCCCGATCGGCGACCGCGCCAGCGGCCTGACCGCGCAGATGATGACT
>JBEBHC010000398.1:0-1268 GCA_040081185.1 Devosia sp.
CTCCGGAACGACCTTGCTCGAGCGCAAGCAGCTCGTCGTAGAGCGGCTTGATCGTTTCACTCACAATGCGGCGATCGGGGACACGCCTGTTGGAATGGTAGCCATTGATTTGTCCGGACTCCGTGAAAGACGGGGTCACGTGCGCGAACACCCAGTAGTGGTCGCCATTCATGGCCCGGTTGAGGACGTACGCGAAGATTTCCTTGCCGGACTCAATCCGTTCCCAGAGAAATTTGAAGATGCACCGTGGCATTTGCGGATGACGGATCAGGCTGTGCGGCTGATCCAGTGTCCCGCCGAGTTCCAGGTGCGAAACACTGAGGAAGACCCGGTTGGCGTAGGTAATGCGTCCCTTAAGATCGGTCTTTGTCACGATGACATCGCCCGGATCAAAGTTCCGTTCGTGCCCCGTGAGACTGGGTGCTGTGCGCATGAAATTTGTCCCTGTTGCGGGCGATCGCCATTTGGATGATCAGGGTGGACGAGGTCCTGAAGCATCCATGAGCGAACGTCTGAGCGTAAGCTGACGCGAGAGTGGGACGCTGATGATTAATCAATTCCTAACTACTCAAAAGTAGGTGCAGGACATTCTGGAGTTGAATGGCGATGTCGCTGGAAATCAACGTCCGGTTGGCGTTGAACCCGCGGCGGTGCCAAAGGCGCCTTGATCCACGGCTGCGGCGTCAACCCAGCCTTCGACGACACGGGTCTTGTGGTTCATGCGCACGCGTAGCCAGCCGTCGCGCGTCTCCAGAACAGAGACTTCCACACCACGTTCGGCGCGCCCCAAGGCGCGCGCATTGGCACCCGGTCCGACTCGAAGGCGCGTGGTCCGCAGCACTGTGGCACCATGCACGGGAGCCGCCTGCGTGCCAGAGGCGGAGGAGACGGCGGGAACTTCCACCTTGAGGACCTGCGGCGGCGGGTTCCAGAACCCGAGCGCGGGTACGATGATGATCGTGGCAACCGTGCAGGCCACGCCGATCAGGGCCTCACGGACCATCGCGCGGGCAGGGCGATTGCCACGGACCTGGGCCTGGACCTCACTCTCTCGGGTCTGCAGGGATTCGGACAGGCGGGACAATCTGTCCTGCTCACTTTGGAGCGCAGCTTCGCGCTCTGTAAGCGTGGCGCGCAGGTGGTTCACTTCACCTTCCAGGCGCGCCATGTCCTGCATCCGCTTGCGCACTTCGGCAGAGGCTGACTCGGCAGCTTCTGCCCTGACCTTCATCTTCTCGAGCTCTACCGCGAACTGCTTCTGCCAGTTG
>JBEBHC010000399.1:0-1267 GCA_040081185.1 Devosia sp.
CAGACTGATCCTCATGGCCTCGGTGCCGTTTGGAATGATGACATGGACATCGCTGCTTCCGAACTCTGGCTCAACGGCGTGCCAGTCGAAGTCCCTTTCGCTGCTCTCGCAGCTCCTAATCACTAAAAACTAAACACTTAAAACTCTAACTTTATGGTCACTGCCCCAGACAACGACATCTCCGACATCAAGGTCGATAATATCGGCGATTTCACCTTCCCCGAGCGCAACAAGTTCGACTCCGGTTTCGGCATCACGTCGAAGACCGTCGATTACATCAGCGACGTGAAGGACGACCCAGATTGGGTCCGTGAGTTCCGTCACAAGGCACTCAAAATCTTTCAGGACAAGCCTATGCCAACGCATTGGGCCACGAAGGATCTGGAGAACATCCACTTTGACGAATTCCGCTACTACCTCAGCGATGGTCAGAAGCCGAAGCGCTCTTGGGACGACGTCCCGGAGGACATCAAGAAGACGTTTGATCGTCTCGGCATCCCCGAACAGGAACGTAAATTTCTCTCCGGTGTCGAGGCACAATACGACTCCGAAGCCGCTTACTCGAACATCAAAGCCGCCGTTGCCGAGCAGGGAGTCATCTTTGTGAACAGCAGCGAAGGTCTCAAAGAACACCCCGAGATCTTCAAGAAGTGGTTCGGCAAAGTCATCCCCACCGGCGACAACAAATTCTCCGCGCTCAACAGCGCCGTGTTCAGCGGCGGCTCGTTCATCTACGTCCCGCCCGGCGTGAAGGTGAAACATCCGCTCCAGGCCTACTTCCGCATCAACAGCGAGCAGTTCGGCCAGTTCGAGCGCACGCTCATCATCTGCGATGAAGGCAGCGAAGTGATGTACATGGAAGGCTGCACCGCGCCGAAGTTTGAAACCGCCACGCTGCACAGCGCCGTCGTCGAACTCGTCGCGCTGAAAGGTGCCAAGATCCAATACGTCACCGTGCAAAACTGGAGCAGCAACGTCTTCAACCTCGTCACCAAACGCGGCATCGCCATGGAAGACGCCGAAGTGCGCTGGATCGACTGCAACATCGGCAGCCGCCTCACCATGAAATACCCCGGCGTCATCATGAAAGGCAAGCGCGCCCGTGGTGAAGTCATCAGCATCGCTTTGGCCAACAGCGGCCAGCATCAGGACACCGGTGCCAAGATGGTCCACGCCGCCGATGACACCACCAGCAACGTCATCAGCAAATCCATCTCCATCGGCGAAGGCCGCGCCACGTATCGCGGCCTCGTGCACATCCCCAAGC
>JBEBHC010000400.1:0-1265 GCA_040081185.1 Devosia sp.
CTCAGTCTCGAAGTCGACCGCGTTCATGCGATCCTTCAAGGCGCGTTGAACGCGAATGCCGCGGCCTTCAGCGTCAACGCGAACGCCAGCATCGCGCAAGAACTTCAGCATCGCGCCGAGATGCTCGAAACGTGCGTGCTCCAACAGGACGTTGCCGCCCGCAGCAGCGGCGGCCATCGCGTAAGTGCCCGCTTCGATGCGATCGGCAACCACTGCGTGCTTGACGCCCGAAAGCTTGGCGACGCCTTTGATGTTGATGGTGCTGGTGCCAGCGCCCTCAACCTTCGCGCCCATCGCGTTCAAGCAATCGGCAAGGTCAGCGATCTCCGGCTCGCGCGCGGCGTTCTTCAGGACCGTGTCGCCGTTGGCGAGCACCGCTGCGAGCATGGTGTGCTCGGTCGCGCCGACTGACGGGAACGGAAACTCGATCTCGGCGCCCTTCAGGCCACGCAAGGCCGCGGCTTTCACATAGCCTTGCTCGATGACGATATCGGCGCCCATCGCTTCGAACGCCTTCAAGTGCAGATCGACCGGCCGTGCGCCGATCGCGCATCCGCCCGGAAGCGACACCGTCGCGTGACCTGCGCGCGCCAGAAGAGGCCCCAGCACGTTGAACGAAGCGCGCATCTTCCGCACCTGATCGTACGGGGCGATCGTCGAGACGATCTCAGCCGCGTGCATGCGCAGCGTGTGCGTTTCCTTGATCCAAGTGATCTCGACGCCCAGCGTCTTCAGCAGCTGCACCATGAAGCGCGTGTCTGCGAGATCGGGCATGTTTTCGAGCATGAGCGGGTCAGCAGTGAGCAATGACGCCGCCTGCAACTTCAACGCCGAATTCTTGGCCCCGAAGATCGGGATAGTTCCGTTGAGCGGCGCACCGCCCGTGATGACAATACGATCCATGAGGGTCTTTCGCCGGCTCCCCCCGGCGGGCGGTTTATGGGATGCGCCGGGGGCGTAAGCAAGGCGGGGTCCATGCAGCGGAGCATGGCTCGCCGCTAGTTTTTCTTAGGTTCTGCCGACTTTTTGGCTGCCTTCCGGAGCGCGATATTGCGCTTCAGCGCCTCGGCAAGGCGCTGCTCCTTCTTAGAGGGAGGTTTCTGTTTCTCGTTCACTACTCGAATCGACCCCTCGCCGAAGCCCCGCTAGGATGCCTTCCTAGGGGAGCACATGACGGCCGAAGCCGCACCAAGCCAGACTTTCGCCCACAGCGGGAAGTTCTTCAACGTGCTTGGTCTCGCGTTGAAGAACGCGGGGCTGACCAT
>JBEBHC010000401.1:0-1263 GCA_040081185.1 Devosia sp.
TGCAACCCTTACAGCCACTACTCGAAAAGATAGGATTCAATCATCAAGAAAGTGGCGTGTACTTGTATGTACTCGTGAAAGGAGAATCTCCTGCATCAACAGTTGCACGTGAAACACACATCCCCCGCTCTACTGTTCGTGGCATTTTGGATAAGCTTTGTACCTCCGGAATCGTAACGAAAGTCTACAAAAGGAATACGCAATACTACTCCTGCAAACCACCATCTGCATTGCTGCAGTACTTAGAGAGACAAGTAGAAAGTACAAAAGAGAACATGCAAAGAGTGAAAGAAGCGCTACCATTCTTCAGTGCTGTACACGGGCATCCTGGCATCGTACCAAAGGTGCAAGTATTCGAAGGGCCTGATCAGGTGATCGAAGCTTTTAACCACAGCTTATTCACCGAAGGCATTGATGAAATTCTCTTCGTTACCTCATATCACTTCCTTAGAGACCCAGTGGTTCGTCGTAACGACATCAACTTCTATATTCCCCGACGTGTAAAGAACCGCATAAAAATGCGCGTGCTTGTTGGTAAGGCAGAAGAGAAAGACAAACCAATCGCTGATGATAAAACACAGTTTCGAGAACGCCGCCAACTTACAAACACTGTCGCACTACCCGGAAACTTTCATGTGTACGGCAACTTTGTGGTCTACTTTTCAGCTGGAGATAATGAGTATCTTGCCGTGCTGATCGAAAGCCCGATGATGGCTGAGACAATGCGATCCCTCTTCAACGTGATGTGGAAGCAATGCGAAAGAAATCGCTAATTGGCTAAAGATCGACGATCATATCGAAACCACCATATGCCATGCGCTTCATATCAAATGGCATAGGCATATCTTTGTACTTCGAATCGCTCATATGCTTATGAACCTTGGCATTTACCTGATCACGATGCTTACGTGATTTGTAGACGATATACGAAAAGATAATAACCTCATCTTTCTTTGCCTTCACCGTATCTTGGAATGGGTATCCGCCCCACTGCTTTGCTGTCGTTAGATCTTCTTCAATTGCTTCCGTATACGACAAAGCTCCGCACTTCATCCATGTCTTCCCAGCATCGGCTGCCATCTTCTTGTAAGCTTTCAGGTTCTTTTTTTATACTGCGAGGACATAACCATCGACGTAGCGCATAAAAAAGAGGGGAAGAGTTAAAGTTTTCCAAGAAAATTCTGAAAAACATGCAAAGGATTATTCCAAAGCGTATCAAAATTCTGTAGATAGGTCGATGCATCACGAAATGCAGTCTTAGAC
>JBEBHC010000402.1:0-1258 GCA_040081185.1 Devosia sp.
CCGTCGCCGTCTTAAAGGGATCCTGTTCCATGCCTTCGAACCAGGGCCGCAGGCGATCCAGACCGTTCACATCGCGCAGGGCATAGAGAATGGAATTGCCTTGATTGATGGCTTCGCCTGAAAGTTTGTTCGGGGACACAACCGCTTTACCATCCTTGAAAAGGCCGTTGGTTTCGAAAATTGCCGCGAGCTGTTTGACCTGGCTTGAGATGGTGAGGCCGTTGGCGCCCATTGGACCCGCCGACCCTATGAGCAGGAGAACCGCGATGCCGCCGAGAATGGCGCGCATGTCGGCGCGGTTGCGGCGGAAAGCGAGATAGGCGGTAAGCGCTGCCACCCAGATGGCAACAAGCAGGATGCCGTAGCGGTCCGGTGTCACACCATAGTCAGAAATGCGCCGCAAGATGGCGATGGCCAGCAGGATGGCGGGAACGATGGTGAGCCAGAACCAGCCGCGGATGAACCAGCGCAGCAGGCGTGTGCCCTGCTCCCGCCAGGGCCAGGCGATGAGCCAGGCGCCCGTGCCGCCCAGCGCAAAGATGGTGACCATGGTGGCAATTTGACCCTTCGGGAGGTTCTGCTCGATGAGGATTTTTACGGCATAGGCGTGAAGGATTACCGCGTAGATGAGAATGACCGGCACAAGCACATAGTTCACCAGCACGGAGACGCCACGCTCCAGCATGGTGCCTTTCTGGCTTGCGATATCGACTTCCTCGTCCAGGTCCTTGGGCATCAATGACAGGCCATAGATGGGGGCCACCAGCGATGCGGCGGTGCTCCAGATATGCTCATGGAGATTGTTGGGGAGGCTGGCGTTAAAGAGAAAATTCAGGGACTCGACAATGGCCGAGAGGCCTGCTGCGAAAAGGACGGCGACGACGACCGAGAGAAGGACCGCCAAGCCAAAGTGCAGGTTGAACAGCCAGAGCGCGCCCTGTTTGGCATTGTCTTTCAGGTAGGGCGCGATCATCAGAACAGGAATGAGGCCGGCAAAAAGAAACAGCAGATTGCTGTCAAAGACCTTGGTGAAATAGCCAAGGGCGCCGGCGATCGTCGCAACAGCAAAGGCAATCAAGATGCCGGTAAGGCGCGACAGGCCTCGGCCTTCCGAAAAGAGATGGGCGGCGCCTGCTGCGATAAAAGCCGCTGCGGCTCCGGCGATCACATCACCCTCGTCATTCCAGTTGCTGCCTATGGAAACGAAATTGACATAAGCACAGAGCAGAGCCGAAAGGGCTGCCGGAATGGGAAAGCG
>JBEBHC010000054.1:0-18251 GCA_040081185.1 Devosia sp.
CCGCCGGTCCCGTGAGCACGACGTGATTGTCCGGCTTCCATTCGACGATCAGGTCGCCGCCCGGCACCGTGACGGTCGCCTTGCGGCCGGTGCGCTTGGTGCGCGACGCATTGACCAGCGCCGCGCAGGCCGCCGTGCCGCAGGCCCGCGTCAGCCCCGCGCCGCGCTCCCAGGTGCGCAGGATAATGTGATCGGGCGCCACCACCTGCGCGATCGAGATATTGGCGCGCTCGGGAAAGATCGGATGGTTCTCGAGCAGCGGCCCGAAGCGGTCGAGCGCATAGCCCCACACATCGTCCTCGACCCAGAACGTCGCATGCGGATTGCCCATCGAAACCGCCGACGGCGTGTGCAGCACCGGCGCATCGATCGGCCCGATCTGCAATTCGATGCCGGTCGTGTCGTAGAACTCTTCCTTGAGCGGGATTTCGTCCCAGCCGAGACGCGGCTCGCCCATATCCACCGAGATGGTGCCGTCGGCATGTTCCTCGGCCGTGAGAATGCCCGCCAGCGTCTCGAACACGAAGGACCTGTTGCCCGTCTCCGCGCTCAGCGCCTGCACCACGCACCGCATGCCGTTGCCGCACGCCTCGGCCAGCGAACCGTCCGAATTGAGGATCTCGATGTAGTTCGCGGTGCCCGGCGTCCGCGCATCGTGGATCGCCATGATCTGGTCGAACTTGGTCGACGGGTCGGCATTGAGCACGATTGCGGCGCCCGCGCCCATCCGGTCGGCGCGGCCGCGCATATCGGCAACGATGATCTCGTTGCCCAGCCCGTTCATCTTGAGAAAAGGTGCGTCGCCCATCGGGGTCCGGGTCCGTTGATGCCGGGGTATATGGCGGAGAAAGCGGCAAAAAACCAGTGCGCGCCCTGCCGCGCCGCCCCTCGTTCAAACTTTACCCGTTCATCCTAACGCTTAACCACCAACGGCGCCGTGAGCGGACGGCCCGCGCCGCTTGTCCTATGCAAGTCCCACTTAGGTTGACCGATCGTCTCATGCGGGAGTTGCGTCATGTCCATCCTCACCAATTGGCAGAGCCACCATGCCAGGCTCTTCGGCGAACATTCGCTGGAGCTTGAGCACAATCTGGCGGCCTCGGAACTCTTCTCCGACGCGGCACTGGCGCGGCTGATCGAACTCAGCCCGCGCGAGAAATACCACGTCAATTACAGCCAGAAGACGCCCGGCAATCCGCCCAAGCGGCGCGAAGGCGAGATCAAGGACCTGAGCGGCACCGAGGTGCTGGATGTGGTCAAGAACGGCAATATCTGGATCAACCTCACGGCTCCGGCCGATGTCGATCCGCGCTACGGCGCCCTGCTCGAGGAAATCTACGGCGAGTTCGAAAGCCGCGTCCCCGGCTTTGCGAGCTACAAGCGCCGCCTGACCATTCTCATCTCGTCGCCCAACGTGTCGGTGAAGTACCACTCCGACGTGCCCGGCCAGAGCCTCTGGCAGGTGCGCGGCGAGAAAAAGCTCTACGTCTATCCCGCCAAGGCACCCTTCATCTCGCAGCCAGCGCTCGAAAAGCTGATCCTCGGCCAGTTGCGCGAAACCGACATGCCCTATGAGCCGTGGTTCGACGACTATGCCGAAGTGCATGACCTGACGCCGGGCCGCCTGATCCACTGGCCGCTGAACGGGCCGCACCGCGTGGTCAACGGCAACATGCTCAATGTCAGCTTCACCACCGAGCACTGGACGGACGAGCTGCGCAAATCCTACGCGGTCAACTATGCCAACGGCATCATCCGCTCAGTCACCGGCGCCGGATCGCTCAGCCAGCAGACCACCGGCCTCTCCTACCTGACCAAGCTCGGCCTCGCCGGCGCGGTGAAGTTCACCCCGCTGAACCCGCAGAAGCAGAAGGTCTACAAGGTCGATTTCCGGGTCGATCCGCGTGCCCCCGAAGGCGTCCGCGACATCGACGGTTATGCCTTCGTGAAATGAGATGACCCTGCTCGACGCCGCGCTTCCGGGCGCCGACATCGCAGCAAGACCCGCCTCGGCCGCGCTCTCGGGCACGGCCGAAGCCATAACCACCCGCGCCGGACTTGAGGCCATCGCCGCCGAATGGGCCGCCCTAGAGCACCGGGCCCCCGGCGCCACCTGGTTCCAGTCGCTGGCCTGGGCCCGCGCCGTCTTCGATTTCGAGCAACAGCGCGCCAATCCCGCTTTCGCACCGGTGATCGCCACCTGGCGCGAGCGCGGGCAACTCAAGGCGGTCCTCCCGCTCGAGCGCACCGACGGCCGCTTCCGCAAGGCTCTGATGCCGCTCGGCGGCGCCTTCCCGCAATATGCCGATCTGCTGGCCGACCCGGGGATCGATGCCGGTAAGGCATTGATGGCAATGCTGAAAGCCGCCGCCACCGCGCGTCCCGCCGACCTCGCGGCCCTCCTCAAGGTCCGCGCCGGCTGCCGCCTGCTCGACGGCATCCCCCGCAGCGCCATCCGCACCGGCGCGCGCATGGGCGCGCCCTATGTCGATTGTGCAGTCCATCCCGATTTCGACAGCTATTTCAAGCTCTTGAAGCAAAAGACCCGCAAGAACATGCGCAATGCCCGCAACCGGTTGGAGCGCGAGGCGCCGCTGACGCACAGCGTCGCTGCGAGCCCCGACGCCATCCGCGGCGTCATCGGCCGCACCGTCGCCGGCCGTGCCGGACGGCTCCGGGACCAGGGCCTCACCTCCCGCGCCTTTACCGACCCGGCCTTTGCCGACTTCTGCGCCGGTCTCGCCGGCCGCGACGGCATCGACATCCTCGCCATGTCGCTCGACCACGGCGACCAGGCGGTGGCCGAGCAATGGGGTTTCGTCCATCGCGGCCGCTACTACGCCTTCGTCGCCAGCCGCGATTTCGAGCAATCCGACGAAAGCCCCGGCAAGCTGCACCTCAAGGAAATCATCGAGACCTGCTTTGCCCGCAGCATCCACACCGCCGACCTGCTGGTGCCGGTCATGCCCTACAAGCTCACCTGGGCCAGTGGCGTCACCGAGGTCGCCGATTTCGCCGTCCCCCTGACCCTCAAGGGCCGCCTCGGTATCGCCCTGTGGGACCAGCGCCTGCGCCCGCTGGCCAAATACCTGGTCATGGCCATGCCCAAAAGCCTGCGCGGCGCCCTGATGAAGCTCGCGGGCCGCGGCTGATTCCTTGACTCCGCGGGCTTTGCCGCCTATTCACCCGCCAACTTCGCTCAGGCCTGACCTGAACAGCCGCCCGGGACCCGCAAAGGTCTAAAGAGATCCCGGAGGCAAACATCCCGCAGCGCGACGCGCCCCGGGGTGTGTTTGGCGTTTGCGCTTGAGCCAACCATATCCGGGGTTCGACACCCGGAAGGACACAGTATGTTTGAGAGCCTTAGCGACCGGCTTGGGAAAATCTTCGAGGGACTGCGTGGCCGCGGTGCGCTGAGCGCCGGCGACGTGGACGAGGCGCTGCGCGAGGTCCGCCGTGCCTTGCTCGAAGCCGACGTGTCGCTCGAAGTTGTCCGCGCCTTCGTCGAGCAGGTGAAGGACCGCGCCGTCGGCGTCGAAGTCACCCGTTCGGTCACGCCCGGCCAGCAGGTCGTCAAGATCGTCCACGACGAACTGGTCCGCGTCCTCGGCGAAACCGCCGTGCCGCTCGATTTCAACGCCACCCCGCCCGTCGCCATCCTGATGGTCGGCCTGCAGGGCTCGGGCAAGACCACCACCACCGCCAAGATCGCCAAGCGCCTGACCGAGCGCCAGGGCAAGAAAGTGCTGCTCGCCTCGCTCGACACGCGCCGTCCGGCCGCTATGGAACAGCTGCGCGTCCTCGGCGAGCAGAT
This sequence comes from Devosia sp., assembly GCA_040081185.1. Classification (GTDB taxonomy): domain Bacteria; phylum Pseudomonadota; class Alphaproteobacteria; order Rhizobiales; family Devosiaceae; genus Devosia_A. The sequence goes on from JBEBHC010000054.1 coordinate 3,815, forward strand.
CGGCGTTGCGACGCTGCCTATCGTCGCCACTGAAACGCCGCTCCAAATTTCGAAGCGCGCGCTCAGCGAGGCCCGTCTCGGCGGCTTCGACGTGGTGATGCTCGACACCGCCGGCCGCACCCATATCGACGAAGACCTGATGGCCGAGACCGCCGCCATCAAGCAGGCAACCAACCCGCACGAAATCCTGCTTGTCGCCGATGCGCTGACCGGCCAGGACGCGGTGAACCTCGCGCGCTCCTTCGACAGCCGTGTCGACATCACCGGCATCGTACTGACCCGCGTCGACGGCGATGGCCGCGGCGGCGCTGCGCTCTCGATGCGCGCCGCTACCGGCAAGCCGATCAAGCTCATCGCCACCGGCGAAAAGCTCGATGCGCTCGAGGACTTCCATCCGAGCCGTATCGCTGACCGCATTCTCGGCATGGGCGATATTGTCGGCCTCGTCGAGAAGGCCGCCGAGAACGTAAAGATCGAAGACGCGGCCAAGATGGCCAAGAAGCTCAAGAAGGGCGTCTTCGACCTCGAGGATCTGCGTAGCCAACTGCTGCAGATGAAAAAGATGGGCGGCATGGGCGCCCTTATGGGCATGATGCCGGGCATGGGCCAGATGAAAAAGGCCATGGCCAATTCCAATGTCGACGAGAAGGTGTTCGATCGCCAGATCGCCGTCATCAACTCGATGACGCTGAAGGAACGCGCCAACCCCGACCTGCTCAACGCCAAGCGCCGCCTGCGCATCGCCAACGGCTCGGGCACCAAGGTCGAGGACGTCAACAAGCTGATGAAGCAGCACCGCCAGATGGCGGACATGATGAAGAAGGTGTCGAAGGGCGGCATGGGCTCGCTCGCCGGCATGTTCGGCGGCAAGCTCGGCGGCATGATGCCGGGCCTCGGCAACATACCCGATCCGTCCAAGATGGATCCCGCCCAACTCGCCGAGATCGCACGCCAGATGGGCGTCGATCCGGCGCAGCTCACCGCCCCCGGCGCTGCGGCGCCCAAGCAATTGACCGACAAGCTGCCGACCGATGTCAGCCAGCTCCTCAAATCCGGATCGGGCATGCCCGGTCTCGGCGGCACACGCTTCCCAAGCCTTCCGGGCCTCGGCGGCGGCTTCGTGCCGAAGAAGAAATAGACAACTAGAACCAGATTACAGAATCAAACCAAGGAACGACCGATGTCTCTCAAAGTTCGCCTCGCCCGCGCCGGCACCAAGAAGCGCCCCTACTACCACGTCGTCATCGCCGATGCCCGCTCGCCGCGTGACGGCCGCTTCATCGAAAAGGTCGGCACCTACGATCCCAAGCTCGAAGACGACAGCAAGCGCGTCAACCTTGTCACCGAGCGCGTCCAGCATTGGCTGAGCGTCGGCGCCCAGCCGACCGATCGCGTGCTGCGCTTCCTCGATCAGGCCGGCCTGCTCAAGCGCGCCCCGCGCAACAACCCGGAACGCGCCGTGCCGGGCAAGAAGGCCACCGAGCGCGTCGAGGCTCGTGCCAAGGCCGCCGCCGACAAGGCAGCCGCAGCCAACGCACCGGCCGAAGCGCCGGCCGCCGAGTAATATGGCGGAGGCCTCGCCCCGCCGCCTGCTCATGGGCCGCATCGGTGCGGCCCATGGCATCAAGGGCGAGGTCCGCATCCAGAGCTACACCGAGGATCCGCTGGCCCTGGCGGATTACGGACCGCTCGAGACCAACCGGCCGGGCGTCACCGTCGAAATCGAGGCGGCGCGCGGCACCACCAACATGCTGGTCGCCCGCCTGAAGGGCGTCGGCGACCGCAGCGCCGCCGAGCGCCTGAACGGCGTCGAACTCTATGTCGCGCGCGACAGGCTGCCGCCGCCAGCCGACGACGACTTCTACCACGCCGACCTGATTGGGCTGGATGCACGGCTCGCTGACGGCACCGTGCTCGGCACGGTGACCGCCATCCCCAATTTCGGCGCGTCGGACCTCATCGAGGTGACCGACAGGCGCAGCGGCGATACCTTCCTCTATCCCTTCACCCATGCCGTCGTGCCCGAGATCAGGGTGGCCGAAGGCTACCTCGTGATCGAGGTGCCGCTCGATGCCGAGCCCGGCGAGGAGGAGCCCGATTGAGCTTTGCCGCCGATGTCGTCACGCTCTTTCCCGAGCTGTTCCCGGGTCCCCTCGGCGCTTCGGTGATCGGCCGCGGCGCGGCGCAGGGCCTGTGGTCGCTCCAGCTGACCCAATTGCGCGATTTCGCCACCGACAAACATCATTCGGTCGATGACACGCCGTCCGGCGGCGGCGCCGGCATGGTACTGAAACCCGACGTGCTGGCTGCCGCCATCGATGCCGTCTCGCACCAGAACGATCCGCGCCCGCGCCTCTTGATGAGTCCGCGCGGCAAGCCTCTGACTCAGGCCCGTGCCCGCGCCCTTGCTGCCGGCCCCGGCGCGGTGATCGTCTGCGGCCGTTTCGAGGGCATCGACGAGCGGGTCATCGAGGCGCGCAATCTCGAAGAGATCTCCATTGGCGACTACGTTCTGGCCGGTGGCGAAGTCGCCGCCATGGTGCTGCTCGAAGCCGTCGTCCGGCTGATCCCCGGCGTGCTTGGCGGCGAGGACAGCCACGCCGACGAGAGTTTCGAGAACGGCGTTCTGGAATATCCCCAGTACACACGCCCTGCCGAGTGGGAAGGTCGCGCCATTCCCGCCGTGCTCACCGGGGGCGACCACGGCAAGATCGAGCGCTGGCGGCGCGAACAGAGCCAGGCTCTCACCCGCGCGCGCCGCCCGGATCTATTGAAGTAGCAATCGGCTTCCTCCCCTGTGCGACGCACGGGGGAGGTGGCGCCGAAGGCGACGGAGGGGGGGCGCAGCTTGCGCCAACCTCAATTGGCTGACGACATACCCGACATGTCCATGCCGCTCATGTCATGCGCCATCTCGCCCTCGGGTGGCGCATCCTGCGCGACGCCGCCGATATTGAGCACCACCGGTACCTCACCGGCTGTCTCGAACTGCAGCTTGATCTCCAGGCACTCGCCTTCTTTGAACGGCGTGCCGATATCCATCATCATCAGGTGAAAGCCGCCCGGCCCCAGCGTCACGCTGCCGCCCGCCGGAATGTCGAGCCCGCCATCGACGGCGCCCATCTTCATCACGCCGTCGACGACGCTCATTTGATGCATCTGTATCGTCCCTGCCGCGAGGCTTGAACCGCCGAGCAGCCGGTCCGCGGAGCTGCCCTTGTTTTCGATGACGAGGTAGCCGCCGGCCGTCCTGGCGCCCGGCAGCATGGCGCGCGTAAAGGCGCCGGTGATGCTGAGATCGCCGGCCGTGAACACCTGCCCGGTGGGGCAACCCTGATGCTCCAGCCCGTTATGGGCGGAAGCCAGCGTGGGCATGGCGACGGAGACAAGAACCGCGAGCGCGGCTGAACGGATGAGGGACATTGGTCCTGAACCTTGAATGAGAAACGTGACGGTGACGGAAGCAGCGTCACGCGGCAGGCGGTGCTCGCGGCTGGCTCGCAATCAGGATGGTCGGATCGGTGACGAGCGACGGCAGGTCGGCGAAGGACACGCTCGCTACGGCAAAGCAGATTGGCTTAACGACCGGCATCGCCGATGCGGCAGGCATGGCACGGCGAATGCGACAGATCGGCCGGCACCACCGGCTCGCCGCACCAGCTGCTGGTGTTGTCTGTCCCGTAGCCATCATGCGCAAGCGCCGGGTGATGCCCGAAATTGAGAAACACCAGCGCCAGGACAAGCAGCCCCAGCAGCGCGTCGCGCAGCAGGATGCGGCTGGCTTGGGTTCCCATGGGCATGGCTTGCTCTATAGACACCCGCGCCGCAGGTCGCAAATGCGCCACGTGCGGTTGATCTTCCGCGCCCGGGATGGCAGCAATGGCGCGGGAAGCCGAAAGGATTTGTCTATGCGCGCTCTGCTGAGCCTGTTGCTCATCGCCCTGCCCTCCGCCGCCTTCGCCCATACCGGGCATGGCGACACCTCCGGCTTCATTCACGGCTTCATGCATCCGATCGGGGGCCCCGACCACGTGCTGGCCATGCTCGCCGTTGGCGTCTTCGCATTCGTCCTCGGCGGCCGCGCTCTATGGCTGGTGCCGCTGAGCTTCGTCGGCATGATGGCCGTCGGCTTCCTGCTCGGGATCGGCGGCGTCAACCTGCCCTTCGTCGAACTCGGCATCGCTCTGTCGTCGATTGTCATCGGCGCGGCCGCTGCTTCGGGCCGGTCCATGCCGGTGGCCGGAGCCATGGCGCTGGTCGGCGCTTTCGCCATCTTCCACGGCCACGCTCACGGCGCTGAAATGCCCGTCACCGCGGACGGCTTCAGCTATGCGCTGGGCTTCGTCGCCACCACCGCACTGCTGCATCTGGCAGGTATTGCCGGGGCGCTCGGCGTCGCAAAGCTCACTGGCCGCCTCGGCACCCGGCTGGCTCGGGTTGCCGGTGGCCTCTTCGCCCTCGGCGGCATCGGCGTTCTCGCCGGCTGGCTTTAGGGGCGGGGTGTCATCCCGCGAAAGCGGGACCCAGCCCCACGGCCGATCGTAGTGACGTATTGATCCCCGCCTTGGCGGGATGGAGCCATTTGGGGGCCACTGGACTCCTCGGCCGATCTCAATTATAGCCCCGCTCGCCTAGGGTTTCGGCCCGGCCAATAACGTCACAAAACTCCGTGCAAACAAGACCGGGCGGTCGAGACGTTCTCGACGAAACGCCCCATTGAAAAGATCAGAACGGATCATCGCATGCCCAATATCATTGCCGAGCTCGAAAAAGAGCAGCTCGACGCGCTGGTCGCCAAGGGCGGCCACCCCGATTTCACCCATGGCGACACCGTCAAGGTGTGGGTCAAGGTTCGCGAAGGTGAAAAGGAACGCCTGCAGGCCTACGAGGGCGTGGTCATAGCCCGCTCCGGCACCGGCCTCCAGGAGAACTTCACCGTCCGCAAGATTTCCTACGGCGAAGGCGTCGAGCGCGTCTTCCCCGTACTGAGCCCCAACATCGACCGTATCGAGGTGCTCAAGCGCGGCAAGGTCCGTCGCGCCAAGCTCTATTACCTGCGCGATCGTCGCGGCAAATCGGCCCGTATTTTCGAGTCGACCAATGCCCGCACCAAGAAGATCGAAGCCGGCGAGCGCGAAGCCATGGTCGAAGCGCGCAACGCCCGCGAGGCCGAAAAGGTCGCCGCGGCCGAAGCGCTGGCCAAGGAGCTCGCCGACAAGGACGCCGCCGAGGCAGCCGCTCCCAAGACCGAATAGTCCGGTCTTTCATCGCGAGAATTCGAGAAACCCGGCCACCGCGCCGGGTTTTTCTTTGCCCTGATGAGAGCTAGACTCGCGCAAATCACGCGAGGACCGCGCCATGCCCTCCTTCATCTGCACAACCTGCGGCACCGGCTATGCGGAAACCGAAGCGCCGCGCGAGACCTGCCTGATCTGCGCCGACGACCGGCAATATGTGAATGCCCGCGGCCAGGCCTGGACCACCATGGCCGACCTCCGCGCCGAGCACGTCAACGAACTGCGCGAACTCGAACCCGGCCTCATCGGTGTCGGCAGCAAGCCGCAGATCGCCATCGGCGAGCGCGCGCTGGCCATCACCCGTCCCGGTGGCGGCGTCCTGTGGGACTGCACTCCGCTCGTGACCGACGCCGCGGTCAAGGCATTGGCGGCCAGGGGCGGCATCAAAGCGATGGCGATCTCGCACCCGCATTTCTACACCACCATGGTCGACTGGAGTCGGGCCCTCGGCGGCGTGCCAGTGTGGCTGCATGAGGACAACAGCGACTGGGTCATGCGGCCCGACGATTGCATCCGTTTCTGGACCGGCGAGAGCAAGGAGATCGACACCGGCATCACCCTGATCCGCACCGGCGGGCACTTCCCCGGCTCGTCCATCCTGCATTGGGCCGACGGCGCAGGCGGCAAGGGCGCCCTGTTCACCGGCGATTCCATCATGGTCGTGCCCGACACCCGCTGGGTGAGCTTCATGTATTCCTACCCCAACCTCATCCCCCTCAACGCCAAGAGCGTCGAGCGCATCGTCAAATCCGTCCGCGCCTACGCTTTCGACCGGATCTACGCCGGCTGGTGGGATCGCGTGCTGGACCACGACGGCAAGGCGGCCCTGCAGCGCAGCGCCGAGCGCTATATCGCAGCTCTGCGCTAAGATATATCTTGAGACCTATCTTGAACCCTGCCCGGCCGAGGAGTACCTACCGACTATCGTAAGATATATCGGAGACTGGATATGCATCACCATTTTGACGACCGTGCCGAGGCGCACCGCGCGCGTCACTGGCGCAAGTTCGAAGCCATGGCCCGCCGGGGCTTTGGCGGTTGGGGCGGCTTCCGCGGCGGTCCGGGTGGCCCCGGCGGCATGGGCGGAATGGGCGGCGACTGGGGCGGTTTCGGCGACAATCTGCGCATCGGCCGCATGCTCGCTTCGGGCGACCTGCGCCTCGTCGCGCTCTACTTCATCGAGCAGCAGCCGCGCCACGGCTACGACCTGATCAAGGCCATCGAGGAAAAGACCGGCGGCATCTACGTGCCGAGCCCCGGCGTCATCTACCCGGCGCTGACCTTCCTCGAGGAAGCCGGCTTCGTGACCTCCACCGCCGAAGGCAACAAGCGGCTCTACACCATCACCGAGGAGGGCAAGACCCACCTCGCCGAGAACAAGGACGCCGTCGAGTCCACCCTCGGCCATCTCGGGCGCATCGGCGAGCAGTTCGCCAAGATGCGCCAGGGCTGGGAAAAGGCCGAACGCGCCTTCACCGAAGGCGGGCCCGACCGCGACATGGACGACGTGGTGCCCGAGCTCAACGAAGCGCGCCGCGACCTGAAGGACGCCCTGCGCGCCGTGCGTGGTGCCGATCCCGAAGTCCAGCGCCGCGTCGCCGACCTGCTGCGCTCCACTGCCAAGGGCATCCGCGCCAGCTTCGGCGGCGATCGCGGCCCCGACATCGACCTCTAGGGCGCTCGCCCTCGTCGACAGGCACTCCCGTCCGGTTCGCCGGGCGGGAGTTTTTCGTTCTCGCTCAGCGCCAGAGCCCGAGGATCAGTCCCATCAGCGCAAAGCCGACGGTCAGATAGCCGCCATTGATCAGCACATAGGCGAACGGCCGCCGCTCGAAGAGCGAGATGATCCACAGGCTGAGCGCCGCCCAGCCGAGCCCGGCGGCCACCGCGTACATCACCGTGGTGCCCAGATCGAGCCCGTTGACGAAGAACGCCAAGTTAGCGGCCATGATTAGCGTCAGCACGAAAGACGTGCCGAGGATCAGCCCCAGATTGCCGCGCTTGGCATAGTCGATCTCGAGCCCCGCGGCCGCGGCCCATTGCTTGACGAACAGCACCGGCGAGTACCAGACGGCGCCCAGCGCGAACATGGCGATGGCGGCAACGATGACGGCGAGCCAGTTGACACTCGGCATGATGGAAATCCCCCAATGATCGTGAACCCACGCCGAGCCTAACCCGGTTCCGCCACCGCGCGAAGACCGTACCGATTGCGACCATTTCCGCATCGCTCCCCGGCAGCAACGCGGTTAGACTGCACGTCGCTTCGAGGAGAGCCCGACTTGAACGACATGGCCCCGGTCCGCGACCGCAAAGCCGCAGCCGCCCGCATCAAGGCGCGGCTGGCGAAAAGCACCATCCGCCCCGACCGGGTGATGATCGATACACTGATGACCTATGCCTATGCCGGCGACGCCAGCCAGTATCGGCTGGTGCCGGAAGTGGTGGCGATCATCAATTCCGAGGACGAGGTCCGCGCCGTTATCGCCGCGGCCCGCGCCGAGGGCCTGCCGCTGACCTTCCGCGCGGCGGGAACCTCGCTCTCGGGCCAGTCCAATTCCGATGGCGTGCTGGCCGTTCTCGGGGACGGCTTCCGCAAGATGCAGATCCTCGGCGAGGGCGAGCAGATCACGCTCGGTCCTGCGGTGATCGTCGCCAATGCCAACCGCGCGCTCAAGCGGTTCAACAAGAAGCTCGGTCCTGATCCGGCGAGCCAGGCCACCTGCAAGATCGGCGGCGTGGTCAACAACAATTCGTCCGGCATGTGCTGCGGCGTCGCGTACAACACCTACCACACGCTGCATCGCATGCGGGTGATGCTGGTCGACGGCACGGTGCTCGATTCCGGCGACCCCGCTTCCGTCGCCGCCTTCCGCGAGAGCCATGCGGGCCTGCTCGCGAGCCTGAGCCAGCTCCATCACGACGTGATGTCCGACGCCGAGCTCGTGGCGCTGATCAAGAAGAAATACCAGATTAAGAACACCGTCGGCTATTCGATCAACGCCCTGGTCGACTTCCACGACCCCATCGATATCCTCGTCCACCTCGTCATCGGCTCGGAGGGTACGCTCGGCTTCGTCTCCGAGGTCACCTACAACACCATCCCCGAGCATCCCTTCAAGGTGACCGGGCTAATCCCCTTCCCCGACCCCTATTCCTGCGCGCGGGCCATCTCGCGGCTCGCCAATGGCGGCATCCAGTCGACCACTGGCGTTACCGCCGCCGAATATATCGAGCGCCGCGCCCTGCAGACGGTCGAACACGAAGCGGTCATCGCGCCGCTCGTGCCGCTGTTCACCGAAACCTCTCCAGCCATCCTCATCGACGTCTCCGCGCCGACGCTTCAAGAGCTCGAGGTCGAACAGGCCAAGGCCGAAGCGATCCTTCGCGAAGAAGGCGCCACCAATCTCAACTTCTCCGCCGACGAGGCGCGCTCGCACGCCCTGTGGGACGTGCGCAAAGGCTTCTTCGCCTCGGCCGGTGCCGCGCGCCGGCCCGGCACCGCCATGCTTACCGAGGATGTCGCTGCGCCCATCGACCGGCTCGCCGATTTCGTCATCGACATGCGCAACCTGCTCGACGAGCACGGCTACGAGGATGCGGTGATCTTCGGCCACGCGCTGGCCGGTAACCTGCACTTCCAGATGGGCGACGATCTCGGCGCGCCGGGCGCCGCTGAAAAGTTCGATATCTTCTCGCGCGCCCTCAGCGAACTTGTTTCGGTGCGCTACGGCGGCTCGCTCAAGGCCGAGCACGGCACCGGCCGCGCCATCGCGCCTTTCGTCGAGCGCGAATGGGGCGCCGCCGCCTATGCCATCATGCGGCGCATCAAGCCGCTCTTCGATCCCGAGAACCTGCTCAATCCCGGCGTGCTGATCACCGACAACCAGACGGTGCACCTCGAAAACTTCAAGGTGATGCCGCTCTCGAACCCCATCGTCGATCTCTGCATCGAGTGCGGCTTCTGCGAACCCGCCTGCCCGAGCGCCCAGCTCACCCTGTCACCGCGCCAGCGCATCGTCGTGACACGCGAGAAGCAGCGGCTGACGGAAACCGGCGAGAACCCTGCCCGCCTTGCCGAGCTGGAACATGATTTTGACTACGCCGGTCTCGCCACCTGCGCGGCCGGCAATGTCTGCGCCGAACGCTGTCCCGTCGGCATCGAAACCGGCACCATGGTGCTGGGGGAGCGTGCGAAGCGCCGTACCGACGCCGAACGCCGCAGCGCACACACGGTCGCTGAGCATCTCGTCGCCACCGAGCGCGCCATGACCAGCGGCATCGCCTTTCAGGCCGGCACGCGCGCTATCATCGGCAACGGCGCGGTTGATGCCATCGCCGGTGCGATGCGCAAGGTCGCGCACACACCGCGCGTGTCGCGCGCGCTGCGTCCCGGACCCGGCGCGCCCACTCCGCGCGGCAAGGATTTGCGCCAGAATCCAAAGCAAACCGGCTTCCCGGTCCCCACCGCGCTGCCCGCAGGTAACCGCGTGGTCTATTATCCCGGCTGCCCCACCCGCATGTTCGGTGCGCCGAAGACGGAGTATGACCTGCTGCCGACCACCGACGCCATGCTTGCGCTGCTCGAGCGCGCCGGCTTCGAGGTCGTTGTCCCCGATGGCCTCACCGGCCAGTGCTGCGGCCAGCCCTTCGAAAGCAAGGGCTTCCCCGAAGAAGCGGCCCGTGTCGGCGGCAAGTTGATGGAAAAGCTCGTGCCACATCAGGCGCGCGTCCTCACCGACGCCTCGACCTGCGCCAAGCACATCAAGGCGCATCATGCCGATCAGGTCAGCGTCGCCGACAGCGCCGAGTTTCTCTTGGCCGAGGTTCTGCCCAAGCTCACGATCACGGCGCCGCTCGACGTCGTCGCCGTGCATCACAATTGCTCCGCCCAGCGCCAGAAGGAACAGGGCGCCATCGAGGCTATCGCGCGCGCCTGCGCTGGCAGGATCGCGGTGCTCAGTTCGGTGACCTGCTGCGGTTACGCCGGCGACAAGGGCCTGTTCCTGCCCGAACTCAACGAATGGGCCACGCGCTTCGTGGCCTCGGACATCCCCGCCGGATGCACGCTCGGCGTATCCACCGTCTCGACCTGTGCCACGGGCCTGAGCGAGCGCGCCGGCATCCCCTTCGTGTCGCTGGCGAGCCTGCTCGAGCGCGTCAGCCGTCCGTGATGGATCTCGTCGAACCGGAAGATCGCGCCGAACCGTTTTGCCGGTATTTCGGCACCTGCGGCGGCTGCTCGCTGCAGCATTTTGGCCCTGCGGCCTATGACGCCTTCAAGCGCGGGATGGTGGAAGCTCCGTTGCGCAACGCTCATATAGCGGTGCAGCTTCAACCAATGCTCGCCGCTCACGGCACGGGCCGCCGCCGTGCCACGCTGCACGCGCGCGGCAAGGCCGCCGGCTACATGCGTGCCAAGAGCCACGACCTGCTCGACATCGAATCCTGCCCTATCCTGGTGCCGGCGCTGCAAACCGCTGCGCCTGCCATTGCCCGCCAGATCGGCGCAACCATCGGCGATTGCGACGTGGCTCTCACCGCCACCGATACCGGCCTCGATGTCGCTGTGCGCACCGAGAAGTCGAAACCGAAGCCCGAACGGCTTACGCTTCTCGCCCAGCGCCTCGGCCTCGCCCGGCTGGTGCTGAACGGCGAGATCGCGCTGCAGGCCCAACCGCCCTCCGTGCGCAGCGGCACCGCCAGCATCGAGCTGCCGCCCGCGAGCTTTCTGCAGGCCACCGCCGCGGCCGAAGACACCCTTGGCCGGTTGGTGCTGGACGGTGTGGGCAAAGCCAGGAACGTGGCCGACCTCTTCTGTGGTGCCGGACCCTTCGCACTGCGTCTTGCAGAACGGGCCCGCGTCTTCGCCGTCGATGCCGACAAACCGGCAATAGCGGCGCTGGAAAAAGCCGTGCGCTTTACGCGCGGACTGAAGCCTGTCCGCACCCTGTCGCGCGACCTCTTCCGCGAACCGCTCTATGTGGTCGAGCTCAACGATTTCGACGCCGTCGTCTTCGATCCGCCCCGCGCCGGCGCCGAAGCGCAGTGCCGCGAGCTGGCCCGGTCGAAAGTCCCGCTCGTCGTCGCCGTCTCCTGTGACCCCAGGACCTTCGCGCGCGACGCCGCCATCCTCATTGCCGGCGGCTACAAGCTCGAACGACTGACCCCGGTCGACCAGTTCGCCTGGTCCCAGCATGTCGAATTGGTGGGAGTGTTCCGGCGGTGATTCCCCGCCCCTCCACCGCCCACGCAAAGCTGGGCGATGAGTTCTACGATCCCGTCGAAGCCGCGCATTTTCCGCAGCACATCCTGCGCTACAGCAACCATCGTGCCGCTGCCTCCGTCGGCCTCGACCCCCTCACCGATGCACAATGGATCGATCATTTCGGCCGCTTCGTGCCGATCCCCGGCAGCTTCGAGCAGCCGCTGGCGCTGCGCTATCACGGCCACCAGTTCCAGACCTACAATCCTCACCTCGGCGACGGCCGCGGCTTCCTCTTCGCCCAGCTGCATGACGATACCGGCCGCCTGCTCGATCTCGGCACCAAGGGCTCCGGCCGCACCCCCTGGTCGCGCACCGCCGATGGCCGCCTGACCCTCAAAGGCGGCGTCCGCGAAGTGCTCGCCACCTCGATGCTCGAAGCCCTCGGCGTCGACACCAGCAAGAGCTTCAGCCTCATCGAAACCGGCGAAGACCTGGAGCGTCACGACGAACCCTCCCCGACCCGCTCCTCGGTCCTCGTCCGTCTCAGCCACAGCCACATCCGCATCGGCACCTTCCAGCGCCTGAGCTTCAACCGCGACGAAGCCAACCTCCGCCGCCTGCTCGACTACACCATCGCCACCTACATGCCCGACCTCGCCGGCCATGACAGCGGCGCGGCAGAGTTCATGGCCCGTGTCGCGGAGCGCGTCGCCGTCACCGCCGCCAACTGCATCGCAGCCGGCTTCGTCCACGGCGTGCTGAATTCCGACAATATCAACGTCACCGGCGAAAGCTTCGACTACGGCCCCTGGCGCTTCCTGCCCACCTACGACCCGGCTTTCACCGCGGCCTATTTCGACGAAACCGGCCTCTACGCCTTCGGCCGCCAGCCCGACGCGCTCGCCTTCAACCTGACCCGCCTCGCCGAATGCCTGCTGCCTTTGGGCGATCACGCCGCCATCGAAGCAGGTCTCAACCGCTTCTGGCCCGCCTTTCGCACGGCCATGTGGAACGCCATCCTGCGCCGGCTCGCCCTCGTGTCGCGTGGTGATGAGATCGATGCCGAACTCACCACAGCCATCTTCGCCTTCCTCCACGCCAGCCAGATACCCTACGAGCAGTTCTGGTTCGACTGGCGTGGCGGAATGCTGAGTGCGACGCGCGCTGCCCGGAGCCCCGTCGCGGAGAGCTACCGCAGTGAAGCGTTCGCCCCCCTGCGCGCCATGCTCGATGCCTATGCGCCCGCTTCAAGCGCTAACCTTGACCACCCCTATTTCGCACGAACCGCGCCGCGCACCATGCTGATCGATGAGATGGAAGCGCTCTGGGCACCCATCGCCGAGAGCGACGACTGGGCCGCCTTCAACACGGCACTCGCCGAAATAGAGCAGGTGCGGCAGGCCTATTTGACCGATGCGAAATCGTCGATCCGGCCCGGCACCAGTTCATAGAAGTGTGCCAGCCGCTTTTCGACGTCCTTGCCAAGCGCCGTGCAGCGCGCCAGCCCCTCAGTACCGTCGCCACTGCGCAGCGCCGCCAGCAATTCGATATGCGCCGCCTTCAGAGCCTTGAACTTTTCTGACTGCGCCAGAGCCTCGCTGCCGACAAGAATGAAAATCTTGAGCCGCGCCGCCTTGCCCTTGAGAGAAACCGACCCCGCCTCGAGCCAGGCGAGCTCGGGCGATGCGACGGCGGTGGGCTCAGCCGCGACGATGTCGTAGCCCACCACCTTGCTCTCGCTCTCGACGCGCGAAGCGACATTCACCGGATCGCCGATGGTCGAATAGTCGAAGCGCGTTTCGAGCCCCATATTGCCGACCAGCGCCACGCCGGTGCAGAGCCCGACGCCTACGGCTAGCCCGCCCTCGCCGAACACCTTGCGCTCGTTCATGGCATCGAGCGTCTCGCGCATGGCGATGGCCGCGAGCGCCCCGCTGCTGGCGTGATGCGGCACATCGACCGGCGCATTCCAGAACGCCATGATCGCGTCCCCGATGAACTTGTCGATGGTGCCGAGCCGGTCGACGATCTCCTTGCCCAGCGCACCGAACAGCGTGTTGAGCGTCGCCAGCGTATCCTGCGGCGTGTGCTTCTCGGTGAAGCTGGTGAAACCGCGCATGTCAGAGAACATCACGGTGATCTCCTTGAGCTCGCCGCCCAGCTCCATCTTGCCGGCGTTCTTCTCGATGACGCCCAGCAGTTCCGGCGCGACGTAGTAGCCGAAGGCCCGCCGCACCTGCTGCCGGTCGCGCTCGGTGCGCGAGAATTGCACATAGACCATCACGCCATAGACGACGAGTGTACCGATCAGCGGAAAGCTCCAGTCGATCAGCCAGCCTGCGGTGATGAACATGTACCAGGAACCGGCGAAGATCGTTCCGAGCACCACCGTCGCCATTGCAAGGCCGGCAATCGGCCCGAGCCGCAACACCACGAACACGAGGACCGCGCCGGTGAGCAGGAAGGCGAACAGTTCGAACCCACCCACCCAGTCGGCGCGCGTCAGGAACCGGTTCGACACGATCTGGTCGATCACCTGCGCGTGGATCGAAACGCCCGGCACATTGTTGCCGAGCGCCGTGGTGTGGATATCGAGCAGGCCGCTCGCGGAAGTACCGATCAGGATGATCTGACCCTGCACCTTCGGCGCCATCTGCTCCCAGCTATCGGCAAGGATGTCGGCCGCCGAGACGTAGAGCGCGGGATCGGGCACGCGATAATAGACCCAGATGTCGCCGCTGGCCGTGGTGGGGATGGTGAACGGCCCGAGCCGGATGCCCTCGAGCGTGCCGGCATTCACCGTGTCGCCGAGTGCCACCACGGTATCGAGCCCGAGCGCGATGCGCAGCAACTCCAGCGACAGGCCCGGATAGAGCACCGTTCCATCGGTCCACAGCAGCGGCACGCGCCGCACTTCCTGCGCCGCATCGTC
>JBEBHC010000055.1:0-18236 GCA_040081185.1 Devosia sp.
GTTCGTGAGCGGCGTGATGGTTCCGTATTCCGACTGACCGATCACCAGGGCCACACCGCGCAGCGCTTCCTGCGCGGAAGCGGGCGAGATCGCGAGCAGCAGCGCGGCCAACAGGGCGGCCGTGGGGCGGATCGAGGTCTGCACCTTCACTGTCATTTTGCCTTGGCCCAGATTTTGAGGATTAGTGCATGGGAAGCAGGCCAATGCCAACCAGGGCAGTCGACAAATGCGCGGCGAGGGCGTGGTGGGGGCAAGGATTCTACCCATCCGGTGTTTGGCGAGGCGGCCTCGATAGGCTAGGAACCGTCATGTCCGACTACAGGCGAGCAATGCAGGCGATCGAACAGCGTATTCTGGCCCTTCCCATATGGCGCGGAAGCCCCGAGCTCAAACCGCTGGTCGGCGGGCTGTCCAACGTCAGCTACACGGCCACCGACGCCACCGGAACCTATGTCGTCCGCATTACCCGGGAGTTCCCGTTCCATCATGTGGCGCGCGAGCGCGAAGTCATGTCGGCGCGGGCGGCGCATGCGGCGGGATTTGCGCCGGAAGTGGTTCATGCCGAGCCGGGAATGATGGTGTCGCGCTTCATCGAGGGCCGCGTGTTCACGGCCGAGGACGTTCGCACGCAGATGCCGCGCATCGTGGCCTTGCTCAAGCGCTTCCACCATGAAATGCCGGCACGGATCGAAGGGGCGGGGTTCATCTTCTGGCCGGCGCATGTGAACCGCGACTATCTGCGGATGCTGGATGGCCACTTGCCGCCCAGGTCGCGCGATCATTGGCAGCGGGTGAACACCGAACTCGAGACTGTGCAGGCGCCGCTGCCGATCGTGGTGGGACATCACGATCTGCTGCCTGGCAATTTCATCGACGATGGCAGGCGTCTTTGGCTGATCGACTTCGAATATGCCGGTTTCGGTACGGCCATGTTCGACCTGGCAAACCTGTCATCGAACTCGAGCTACACTGCGGCCGAAACTGACGCGCTGCTCGCGGGCTACTTCGGAGCGCCGGTGCCCGAGGAGATCGCGCGGAGTCATGCGGCAATGGCGTGTGCGTCGCTGCTGCGCGAAATGCTGTGGTCGCACGTGTCGGGTATCCATCTCGATGCGCCGGGGGCCAACTATGTTGCCTATGCGTTCGAGAACGAGCAGCGTCTCGAGGTCGCGCTCGAGCGGTACCACAAGGATTTTGTCTGATGCGCATTGTCGATACCCACCTGCATCTTATCTATCGCGACAGGTTCTCATATCCGTGGCTGGCGCACGTGCCCGCGCTCAACCGGCAGTGGGACGCACCCAGTTACTGGGACGAGGCGCGCGCATTGGGAATCGATGCGGCGCTGCACATGGAAGTAGATGTGCTGCCGGAGCAGGCGGAGGGCGAGACGCGTTTCGTGCTCGACCTCGATGGTGTCGTCGGGGCCATCGCGCAAGGACACCCCGAGCATTCGGACTTTCCGGCGGCTCTCGAACGCCTGGCGGCGATGGGCTCGGTTCGGGGTATCAGGCGGTTGCTGCAGTCAGACCCAGACGAGTTGTCAAGGAGCGAGGGCTTCCGCGCCAACGTTCAGCGCCTGGCAGCGCATGACATGACGTTCGATCTGTGTGTGCAGTCTCGTCAATTGCCGGTGGCGCGGGAGCTGGCGGCGGCCTGTCCCGATGTGCAGTTCGTGCTGGATCATTGCGGAAATCCGCTGATCGCCACCGGCGACATTGCACAATGGCGCATCGATCTGGCGGCGCTCGCGGAACTGCCCAATGTAGCGGGGAAAGTTTCGGGTATCGTCAACCACGCGCCGTCGACCTGGGATGCCGAAACTCTTCGGCCGGCGGTCGAGCATGTGATCGAGAGCTTTGGCTGGGACCGGGTGGTCTGGGGCTCGGACCGGCCCGTCTGCGTGCCGAATTCAGGTCTGACGCGCTGGGTGGAGGCGACAAAAGCGATTGTCGCCGGAGCGAGCAAGGACCAGCAGGACGCGTTGTTTTCCAGGAACGCCGAACTGATCTACCGGCCTAGGTAGCGTTACCGACGTCCGGGGCACCGGGCAGGCTGTCATCGGGGATGTCGTCGAAGCTCGAGTAGTTCATGTTGTAGAGCTTGGAGTAGAGCCCGCCTTGGGCCATCAGCTGATCGTGGTTGCCCTGTTCGATGAGAACGCCGTTCTGCAGGACTACGATCCGATCGGCGCCGCGGATTGTCGCGAGCCGATGGGCGATAACGAGCCCAGTGCGGCCCTTGAGCAGTACGGCTAAAGCCTTCTGGATCTGCCGCTCGGTGTAGGAGTCGATGTTGGCGGTAGCCTCATCGAGAACGAGGATTTTGGCGTCGGCCACAAGCGCGCGCGCAAAGCTTATCAACTGGCGCTGGCCCAATGACAGATTACCGCCGCGCTGCTCGAGTTTGGTGTCGTAGCCATCTGGCAACTGCATGATGAAGTCGTGCGCGCCCACGGCTTCCGCAGCGCGGACGACCTCTTCGCGCGTGGCCTCCGTTTTGGCGTAGCGGATGTTCTCGATGACGGTGCCGGTGAACAGAAACGGTTCCTGCAGCACCATCGCGATGGTTTGGCCGAGCGAGTGTTGGGTGACGTCGCGCACATCGTGTCCGCCGACACGGATGGACCCGCTCCACACATCGTAGAAGCGGTGGATGAGCGCCATAGAAGAGGTCTTGCCGGAGCCGGTGGGGCCGACGAGCGCAACGGTCTCGCCCGGCTTTACGGTGAAGCTCACGTCCTTGAGGACAGGCTGGTTGGGGCGGTAGCCGAACGTGACATGGTCGAAGACCACCGAGCCATCCATGCCCGACGTCAGGGTACTAGCGTCAGGTTTGTCCTCGATCGTTACCGGAACGTCGAGGACTTCAGTGATGCGCTGCCCCGATGCCATGGCGCGTTGCAGCACGGAATACTGCATGGTGAGTGAGCGGATGGGATCGAAGAACCGCTGGATATAGAACAGGAAGGCGACCATCACGCCGATGTCGAGGCCCCCATTGAGGACCACTTGACCGCCGACAACGACGACGGTCGCCATTGAAATACCGGTGAGCGTGTCGACGATAGGCACCGTCACCTGTGCGAACTTGGCGGCCGTCAGGTGGCTCTTGAGATTGCTCCAGGCTTTCTCGTCATAGAGATCGAAATTGACGCGCTGGCGGTTCAGACTCTGCACGGTGCGGACACCGTGGATTCCTTCGGCGAGTGCGCCGTTTGCGATTGAGTTGGTTTCGTGCGCCGCCATGAAGCTACGTTTGGCGGGCGGCAGCCAGAAGAAGCGAATGACCAACAGTATCGGCATGGTGGCAAGGGTGAGCAGTCCGAGTTTCCAATCCATGAAGACGAGGACGCCGACGATGCCGAAGAGCAGCACGATGTCGCCAACCGACATGACCGAGGTTTCGAGGAATTCCTGCATCGAATTGACGTCGCCCTGCAGGCGCGACATCAGGCGACCGACTTCGGTCTTGTCCATCCAGCTCAGCGAAACCTGCTGGAGCCGTGCCATCATGGCCCGGCGCATATCGAAGAGCACGTGCTCGGCGACTTTTCCGACCACCGACTCCTGCAGATAGCTCGCGCCGTAGTTGACGATGACGACGAGGCCGAAGGCGGCGACGCACCAGTTGAGGACGGCGCCGCTGCCACCCGAAGCCATGCCGTTGTCGATGGCGAAGCGGATGATCAGCGGGATGGCAAGCTGGGTCAGGGTGAAGACCAGAACCGCCACCACGCTCAATACTATGCGGCTGCGATAGGGATGCACGAACACCCAGATGCGGCGGATGATCTTGGGGTCGATGGCACGACCAAAGACTTCCTCATCTTCGCGATGCGAACCGACCACGGCCTTCGATGGTCGGCGGCTACGGTCTTCTTCCTCAATCTCGACGTCTTCGGCGGTCGTCATGTCTATTCTCCCGCCATGAGAGGCATGTCGGTCTCAGGCCGCACTTGCAGATCGTAGAGGGCGCGATAGCGGCCGTTGCGGGCCAGCAGTTCGAGGTGACTACCGCGCTCGACGATCTGGCCGTCCTCAAGAAAAAGGATGACATCGGCATGCATGAGCGAGCTCAGTCGATGCGAGATGACGATAGTCACGCGATCCTGTGCGTAGCGCCGCATCGCGACGCGAATGCGCTGTTCGGTGGCCGCGTCAATGGCCGCGGTCGAGTCATCGAAAACCATCACAGCTGGCTTGAGGACGAGACTGCGCGCAATGCTAAGGCGCTGGCGCTGGCCGCCGCTTAGCGAGACGCCGCGTTCGCCAACGATGGTGTCGTATCCGGCGGGCAGGCCCGCAACGTAATTGTGCAACTGAGCAGATTCGGCGGCCCGCTCGATGCGGCGCTCGCGTGCCCACGGGTTGCCGTAGGCAATGTTGTTTTCGATGGTGGTGGTGAAGAGGAATGAGTCCTGCTGCACGACGCCTACGGCCCGGCGAAGGGACTGTAGCGACACCTCAGCAACGTTCTGACCGTCGATGGTGATTGCACCACTGCTGACGTCATAGTAGCGCGGGATGAGGTGTACCATGCTGGACTTACCGCTGCCCGGCGGGCCGACGATGCCGATGGTCTGCCCACGATTTGCGGTGAACGTGATATCCTTGAGGACGTCGCGGGTGGTCCCGGGATAGCGGAAGCTGACCTTGTCGAAGGCGAGGGTGCCGTCCTTGACGACGAGTTCCTTGGCGTCGGGGCGATCTTTGACGGCGAGATCGAGATCGAGGAGGCCGAAGAGACGCATGCCGCAGGTGGCGCCGCGCGCGATGGCGTTGACCAGCAGGCCGAGTTGGCGCACCGGCATCTGCAAGATGGTCATGAAAGTGAGGAATTGCGCGAGGATGCCAACGGTGATCTCGCCGCCAATAACCTTGTGGCCACCGACCCAGAGCACGAGTCCCATGGCGAGGAAGAACGAGAAGTTCATCGCCGAGGTACTGGTTACGCGCAGATCGACGCGCTCATGCGCGAGTTCGAGCGCGGCTTGCGAGACTTCGTCGAACTTCTTGAGTTCATGATCCTGAGCTGCGAAAGCGCGAACGACGCGGATGCCGCCGAGGTTCTCGTCCATGACGCGCGACATCACCGTCAGACGTTCCTGAAGCTCGAGCCAGGTGGCGCGGAGTTTGAGCTGAACGACCGATGAGTTCCACGCTACGAAAGGTACGAAGCTCAGCGCCAACAGGCCGAGAAGCCAGTCGGTTGAGATGAGGAGATAGGCACCGACGCCGATCAGCACCGCGAGCAGCACGAAGCGGACGGTGGCGGTGGCGAAGAACATGCGAACGCCATCGATATCGAGGATACCGAGCGTGATGAGATCGCCAGAATGGACGCGGTCATGGTACGAAAAACTGAGCTGCTGCATCTTTTCGTAAGCAGCGAGCCGCAGTTCGTAGGCGGCATGATGTCCGACCGCTTCGCTGTAGTAGTTCTGCGTGAGCGTGAAGAGCCCGCGTGCGATGGACACACCGAGCAGCAGCATCGCCGTGGTCAGCAGGGCCGATTGAGCAGCGGCGCCGGCTGACAGAACTCCCTGCGCTTCGTCGACAGCGCGGCCGAGCAACCGCGGCACCATCAGTTGCAGTGTCGCAGCGATGAACGTCGAGACGATGGCGACAGTGACCTGCCAGGGATGACGAAGGTTGAGGCGGGTGATGCGCCACAGGGTGCCAACGCCTTTCCCCCAGCCCGCTGTTGCGACGTGGGAAAATGCGTTGCCGCGCCTTCTAGCGGCGCCTGCCCGGTCGGTGCTCACGGGAATTCGTCCAGATGTCAGTGTGACGCCCGCGAAAATTGCGGGTGGATCGGGGAGCTTTCTTCGCTACCGAGTCATCATAAGACTAGGCAAATCTCACGGTGGCGCAAGGGTTATTGCCGGGAATTTTCCGGGAAATCAGGCCCGGCCGAATTCGTCCTCGATCCGAATGATGTCGTCTTCGCCAAGATAGGAGCCGGTCTGCACTTCGATGACCTCCAGGAGGATCTTGCCGGGGTTGGCCAGGCGATGGGTGCAGCCGAGCGGGAGGTAGATCGACTCGTTCTCGCCCACCATGGTCACGTTGCCGTCGATAGTGACTTCGGCGGTGCCGGTCACGACGACCCAATGCTCCGCCCTGTGATGGTGCTTTTGCAGGCTCAGGCGTTTGCCGGGTTTGACAAATAGTCGCTTCACCTGGAAGCGGTCGCCGCTGAGGACGGAGGAGTAGCCACCCCACGGGCGATAGGCCGTGCGATTGATCTCGGTGAGGGGCTGGGTGGCCTCCGCGGCCTTGAGCGTCTTGACCAACGCTCCCACTTTCTGCGCGTTGGAGAGGCGGCCGACATAGATGGCATCCTCGCTCGCGATGACGGCAACGTCGTCGAGACCATCGATAGCGACGTGGGCTTTCTCACTCACGATCAGCGAATTGG
Source organism: Devosia sp. (assembly GCA_040081185.1). GTDB lineage: Bacteria > Pseudomonadota > Alphaproteobacteria > Rhizobiales > Devosiaceae > Devosia_A. The sequence goes on from JBEBHC010000055.1 coordinate 6,424, forward strand.
ACGTGTCGCTCACCGTCGCGGCGCCGAGGATCGAGTTTCCGGCGGCATCGTGCGGCGAAACCTTCCAGACCGCGTCCCAGCTGCCCAGGTCGGACCATGCAAAGTGCACTGGGATGAGCGAGACGAGGTTGCTCTTCTCGAAAATGGCGTAGTCGATGGAGATGTTCGGCGAGCGCGCGAAACTCGATTCGTCGAGACGAACGAAATCGAGGTCAGCTTTGGCGTGCTCCACAGCGCTGAGCGCGGCCTGGTACGCTTCAGGTGCCAGCGTTTCGCACTCCGAGAGGAAGGAGCGGACGCCGAGCATGAACATGCCGGAGTTCCAAGTGAAGCCTCCTTGCTTGAGCATGGCTTCGGCTTTTGCGCGGTCCGGCTTTTCGACGAAGCGCTTGACTGCATGTGTGCCATCGCCTGCATCGGCGCCGGCCTCGATGTAGCCGTAGCCGGTCTCGGGTCCGGTGGGTTCAATGCCGAAGGTGACCAGGCGGCCTGCCATAGCGGCTTTCGCGGCCGTATCGATGGAGCTCCAGTATTCGCCGTCCGTGGTGACGGCGTGGTCCGACGGGAGGACGTGCATGACCGCGTCTGGGCCGAATTGTTTGCGGACGTGGATGGCGGCCGCAGCGATGGCCGCGGCCGTGTTTCGCGCCACAGGTTCGAGCAGGATAGCGCTCAGCGACACGCCGGCCGTTTCAGCCTGTTCACCCACGAGGAAGCGGTACTCCCCATTGGTGACGATCACCGGCGGTTCGTAGCGAGCCGGGTCGGCAACGCGCTTGAGGGTTTCCTCGAAGGGCGACAGCTTGCCGGTTAGCGCCAGGAACTGCTTGGGGCGCGCGGAGCGCGACAGGGGCCAAAGGCGGGTTCCCTGACCGCCAGCGAGAATTACCGGAACTATGCCCATCTGGCCTCCAGCCGCACAATCCGCCTGCGGCGAGAACGCGCGAGGCATGAACAGGTTCTAGCTTATCGCCGGGAGAGGGCAAATCGCTGGTTAACGGTAGGGCCATGCCTCGGCAGGCAGCCTAGAGGTGATGGCAGCGCACCATATGGCCGTCTCCCGGCGGGGTCGGGGCGGGCATAGTTTCCCTGCAGATTTGCGTCGCGCGCGGGCAGCGCGAGACAAAGGGGCAGCCGCGACTGTCATGCGTCCATAGCGGAATGTCGGTGGCGCGGCGGGCGTTGCCTGTGCGGATCTTGTGCTTGGGGTTCGGCACGGATTCGATCAGCAGCTGCGTGTATGGGTGCTGAGGGTTGTCGGTGATTTCCTGACTTGGCCCCTGTTCGACAAGGTGGCCGGCATAGAGAACGGCAGTGTCCTCGGCGAAGTAGCGCGCCGTGGCGATGTCGTGGGTGATGTAGAGTGCCGCGAGCTGGCGCTGTTGCTTCAGGTCCTCGAGCAAGTTGAGGATGCCGAGACGGACAGACACGTCGAGCATCGAGGTTGGTTCGTCCGCGAGCAACACCTGCGGGTGGACCGACAAGGCGCGCGCAATGGCGACGCGCTGGCGTTGTCCACCTGAAAGCTCGTGCGGGCGGCGATCGAGGAAGTCGGCCGGCGGTGTAAGGCCGACGCTTTCGAGCAGAGCCAGACACTCCTCTCGCACTTGCACTGCGCTCAAGTCGGGTCGGTGGAGACGCAGCGGTCGATCGAGGTGATAGCCGATCGACTGGGTGGGGTTCAGCGAGCCGAAAGGGTCCTGGAAAACCATCTGCACCTGGGCGCGATAGCGCTGCAGTCGCGGACCATGAAAGCCGCTGATGTCTTCATCGTCAAAACGGATAGTGCCGCGCGTCGGCATGAACGCACCGGCGACCATTCGGGCACAGGTGGATTTGCCTGAGCCAGACTCGCCGACAAGAGCGAGCGCGCGGGCCTTCACGAGCTTGAGAGAGATGCCCGACAAAGCGCGCAGGACCGTCTGGGTCAGCAGGCCGCGCCCGATCGCAAAGTCCTTATCGACGGCGTCCATCTCGACGATGGCCGGCGCATCGACCGGGAGGGTACCGGTCGCTTCTAGCTCAGCAAGTGACATGCCGCCTCGCTGCGATGTTCGGGGTAGAAGCGGAGTTGAGGCGCCTGCTGGTGGCAGATGGGCATGACGTGCGGACAACGCGGCGAGAAACGGCAACCCTGCGGAAGTGCGGTGAGAGCAGGCGGTGTTCCGGGAATGCCCTCGAGGCGTCGCCGTGGACCTGTGAGCGGCGGAAAACTGTTACCAAGTGCACGTGTGTAGGGGTGTTGCGGGTCGGCGAAGATGGTCTCGGCCGGCGCAACTTCGACGAGTTCGCCGGAGTACATGACACCGATGCGGTCGCAAAACTCGATCATCAATCCGAGATCGTGCGTGATGAAGAGCACAGAGAAGCCCATGCGCGTCTTGAGATCGACGATCTGCTCCATGATGTCTCGCTGCACCACGACGTCGAGTGCGGTCGTTGGTTCATCCATGATGATGAGGCGCGGCTTGAGCGCCAGGGCGATCGCGATGCAGATGCGCTGGCGCATGCCGCCGGAGAACTGGTGTGCATAGTCGTCGAGGCGAGCAGCAGGAATGCCCACGAGGTCGAACAACTCAATGGCGCGCTGACGCGATGCAGCTCTGCTGATCCCCGGCTCGTGTGTTTCGATCACATCGGTGATCTGCTCGGAGATCGGGATCACCGGGTTGAGTGCGTTCATCGCCGATTGGAAGACGAAACTCACCTCGCGCCAGCGGTAGGCTTTGAGTCGAGCCTTGTCGAACTTCAGGACGTCTTCGCCATCGAGGCGGACCTGGCCACCACTGACCAGGCCCGGCATGCGGGTGAGGCGGGCAAGGGCGAAGGCGACGGTGGATTTGCCGCAACCGCTTTCACCAGCGAGGCCGAAGGCCTCGCCCTCGCGAATGTCGAAATCGATGCCATCGACGGCACGGGCGATCGAATTGTCGCCGACATAGTCGACGGTGAGGTTGCGGACTTCGAGCAGGGCGCGATCAGAAGACATCGGCGCTTCGTCCACGGGTCGACAGGAAGCGGCGGAAACGCCCGATCCTGCGTGAGGCCCTCAGTTGTGGGCTGGTGATTTCGTCGACGGCGAAATTGATAAGAACCAGCGCGCCTCCGGTTGCCATGATGGCGATGGCCGGTGGCCAGACTTCCCACCACGCGCCTGTCTGCAAAGCCTGCGCGCGCATGGCCCAGTAGAGCATGGTTCCCCACGTCACTGAGCTCGGGCTGCCGAGCCCGATGAACTCGAGCGCAGCTTCCGCGAGGATGCCATAGACCGTCGCGAGCACAAAGCCGCCAACGACGAAAGACGACATGTTGGGCAGGATTTCCATCAGGATGATGCGCCACTTGCGCTCGCCCATCAGTTCGGCTGCGAGGATGAATTCGCGTGACTTGATGGCGAGCGTTTGCGTACGGATGGTCCGTGCACTCCATCCCCAACCGGTGAAGGCGAGGACAAGGCCGATCGTCGCCGGTGACGCCTCCTCGATGAAGGAGGCAAAGACGATGATAAGGGGTAGGGCAGGGAGAACGAGTGACACGTTGACAAAGAAGTTGAGGATTTCGTCGGTCCTGCCTCCGAGGTAGCCGGCGGTTATCCCGAAGCCGAGCCCGATCAACGTCGCGCTGAGCCCCGCCACGAGACCCACCGTGAGGCTCGCTCGGCCGCCTTCCAACAACTGACTGTAGACGTCCTTGCCCTGCCGCGTGGTGCCCAGGAAATGCTCGACGCCGGGATGGACGTGCGGTTTGCCGGCGCGGCGATACGGATCGTATGGCGACAGTAGCGGCGCCAAAGCCGCCATGATGATGAAGATCGCCAAGATCGTGAGGCCCAGCACCCCTTTGCGGTTAGTCAGAAAAGTCTGAAGCCACGATGGCAGTCCGCGCATCCAGCGCGACCGCGGTTTGATCCCGAGCTCGACCGCCAGCTGCTGCGGTGAGGGCGCGGCCAAACTCGTCGAGTCGGGGATCGCGGCGATGGCCGGGAGAACGTCTGTCATCACGCGGTCTTCGCCGAACGCAGCCGGGGATCGAAGATCACGTTGAGCACGTCGGATACGAGATTGGCGATCAATACGCTGGCAGTCAGAAGGATGAGCTGAGCCTGGATAAAGGAATAGTCGCGCGTCTGGATGGCGTTGAGGGTGAACTTGCCGAGCCCGGGATAGTTGAAAACGACCTCGGTGATGAACGCGCCGCCGAGCACGAAGCCGATCGAGAGCGCCAGGGAAGTGATCTGCGGCAGGATGGCGTTGCGCGCCACGTAGCGATAGCGGATGCGACTATCGGACAGGCCCTTGGCTCGTGCGAGGACCACAAAGTCCTCGTTGAGCAGATTGATCATCGTGTTGCGCATGCCGAGATGCCACGAGCCGAAATTGACGATGAAGATCGAAAGGACAGGCAGCACTGCGTGCCAGCCGATGCTTGTGATCGTATCCCAGTTCCAGCCGGGTGTGAGGTTCATGTCGTGCGCACGGCCGAGCGGGAAGACCGGCCACTGCATCGCGAAGCCATACCAGAGCAGCAGCGAAACAACGGCGGGGGTGAACGCATTGAGCATCACATTGATCGGCGTGAAAAACGTGTCGAAGAAACCGCCGCGGTTCCAGGCGGAATAGATGCCCATCGTGATGCCGACCGCGAACGACAAAGCGGTCGCGATTCCGACCAGAAACAGCGTCCAACCTGCGGCGTAGTAGAGCAGGTCAGCCGTGGGCTCCGTCAAGTTGACTGTCGACATGCCGAAATCGAGGTGCGCGAGCTTCCAGAGATAGTTGCCGTATTGCTCGAGCAGCGAGCCGTTGAAGCCGTAGGCCTTGCGGATGGCGTCGATCTGGTCGGGACGGAGCTTGCCGCGCAGCGACAACAGGATGCGCATCGCCGGGTCGCCGGGCATCAGGCGCGGGATAAAGAAGTTGAGCGTGATCGCGACAAAGAATGCCGCGAGGTAGAAGCCCAGTCTTCTGAGGAGAAATTGCATCCCGGCTCCGGCGGAAGGTGGGGACGGGCTAGGCGTCCGTCCCCGGCTTGCAGGGAGAGTAAGTTACTTCACGACCGGCGTCAGGCTCAGCAGTACCTTCACGCGTTCATGGATGCCGGCAGGGTTGTTGGGGCGCGACCACGGGTTGTTCGCGTCCGGCCAGCCGGTGAAGTTGCGCGTCGAGTATTCGTACCAAGCAGGGTTCGAGAACAGAGTGATCACCGGCAGGTTCTGCGCAACCTGTATCATGACGTCGGTGATCTTCGCCTTCTGCACCGCCACGTCGGCCGTGCCGCTGATGTCGGCGAGATCCTGCTCGATCTGAGGAATACGCATCTGGTGCATGGCCTGCTCGTTGAGCGTGCCAGGATTCATCGAACGCGGATTGAACATCGAATAGTAAGTGAACCACGGCGTCGAGCTGAGGTTCGTCCACATGATGTAGACGTCGAAGTTCCCTGTTGGGATATTGTCGAACCAGGCGCCCTCTTCGGGTGTCTTCATCGAGCCATTGACGCCGATGTCCTGAAGATTCTCGGACACGGTCTGGAGGGTGTTCACCCAATCGTCCCAGCCAGCAGGCACTTCCATGTCGAAAGCGATCGGCGTGCCGTCGGGATTATCGCGCCAGCCGTCGCCGTCCTTGTCGATGAAGCCGGCATCGTCGAGAACTTTCTTCGCGGCCTCCGGATCGTAGTTCAGCAGGTACTTGTAGGGCTCAAGCGCGGCAGTATCGATCCAGTCCTTGTAGAACATGCCCTCGCCGATGGGGTATTGCGCCGGCGTCGTGAGGCCGAAGGTAGCGATGTCGACCAGCGTCTGCCGGTCGATGGCCATCGACATGGCCTTGCGGAACTCGAGATTGTTGAAGGGCGCCTTCGTCGTGTTGAGCTGAAGGTTGGTGCCGGCATCGGGCGGCAACCAGTAATGATTGTCCGGCGATTTGGGCGTGTAGGTGATATCGGGATCGGTGATGCCATCGGTGGCCCAATCGAGATCACCATTGGTGATTGCGGCGATGACCTGAAGGTTGTCGCTGAGCTGCGGGTACTCGATGCAGTCGATCTTGACCTCGGCGGCATCGCGATACAGCGGGTTCTTGCAAAGCTTGAAAGAGTTGCGCGAGAAGTCCCGCACTTCCGTGAAAGGTCCGGTCGCCACGACCTTGGGATTGGCGTAGTTCAGCGGGTCGGCGATGTCTTTCCAGATGTGCTCCGGGAGCGGGAAGACGGGGCCGATATTGAGCCGTGCGAGCGAGTCGGGCGCGTGCAGGTCGAAACGAACGGTGTGATCATCGAGGGCGACAACATCGGTGAGCGCGCCGCTGTCGTTTTCGGCATTGTAGATGTCGTAGCCGACGGGGAAGTCGAGATGCGCCTTCGCGTAGTTGAAGGTGAACACCACGTCGGCGGCCGTGAACGGTTCGCCGTCCGACCATTTGACGCCTTCACGCAGATGATAGGTGACCGACTTCAAGTCGGCGCCGACTTCGTAGGACGTTGCAAGTGCCGGGAAGTCGTTGTCAGGGTGCCAGACATTGTCGATCCACAGCGGCTCATAGGCGAAGTCCTGCACGTATGAGTGCGGGCCGCCAAGGTTGTAGGGGTTGTAGTTTTCGATCATCGCGTCGGTGTGCACCGGCGCTAGCCGGATGATCACTTCGGCGCGTGCTGCCGTGCTGCTGACGGTCGCCAGCAGTACGGCGGAAAAAATGGTGAGAATGGATCGGTTGGTCATCGGCACGTCCTCCCTGTTGTCAGTCACGTTGGCTGAGCCTGCGTCCGATCGTCAGGCCCCGGTGGTTGCGAGGCGGGCCTTGCAGCCCAGCGTGGAATTGCGGACGGGTCCGACGCTGCCGCGAAGGACCAGTTCGGTCGGAATAGTGACGGTGAGTTCGTGCGGCCGCTCGCCGTCGAGCAGCGCCAGCAAGAGGCGCGCCGCGGCCCGGCCAGCTTCGTCGACCGGCTGGCGAACGGTGGTAAGCCCCGGCGTCAGATGGCGAGCGTGGAAGTTGTCGTCGAAGCCAAGGAGCGAGATGTCGTCAGGCACAACGAGACCTGCCTCCTTGATCGCTAGCAGGGCGCCGGCTGAGACATCGTCGTCGCCGCCGAAGATCGCGGTCACCTCCGGGTGGTCGCCGAGCAGCTTTTGGGTCGCGGCGTAGCCGAATTTCTCCGAGAACGAGCCGTGCTCGACGATGATGTCGCCAAGGCCGAGGCGGCGCTCGCCGAGTGCCGCTTCGATGCCGCGCAGCCGCTCGCGGGTGTCGCGATACATCAAGCCGCCCGAGAGGTAGGCGATGCGACGATGGCCTAGCGCGAGCAGGTGCCGCATGCCGGCTAGCGCGCCAGAATAGTTGTCGATGGCGACCCGGGCCTTTGCCACCGGACACTCGTCACCGCCGACGGTGACGACCAGGGCGTTGGCGCGTGCAACGATGTCGACCACGTCGGGTCGCATGGCGTTTTCGAGATAAAGGATCAGCCCGTCACAGGAGCGGTCGAGCAGTTCGAGGATGGCGCGTGCTTCCTCGTCGCGGTCGGCGTAGCCCGATGCAATCAGCACGCTGCGACCTGCGGTGCGCCCGGTCTCCTGAATACCGCCGACCATCTGCGCGTAGAACGGGCTCGCGACGTCGACGACAACGGCGCCGATCATATTGGAGCGGTTCGAGCGGAGCGCTTGGGCGAGGGTGTTGGGGCGGTAGCCGAGGTCGGCGATGGCTTTTTCGATGGCGCGACGGCGCTCGTCAGACACGTAGCCATTGCCGGCGATGACGCGCGACACCGTCGAGCGCGAGACACCGGCCAGCCGGGATACGTCGGTGATAGTCGCCATCCCCTCCGCCCTCCTGTCACCCACTGCGGGATCGATCCCACAATGAGAAATGGAATACAGGTGGCTGTCAAGTGGCTTTGGATTGGTATCTACCAGGCCGTCAGGTCGGCCATGTGCTGGCGCGAGGGGTTCCAAGACAACAAGGGTGCCGGGGCCCCATGAACCGTGGGGACCGAGCTTCTCGCGCTGGCTTGATCAGGACCGCGTGAGACGCTTCAAAGCCTTGGTAGCGGGAGAGGGACTTGAACCCCCGACCCCAGGATTATGATTCCCGTGCTCTAACCAGCTGAGCTACCCCGCCGCACCAGCGACGCAACGGCTAAAGCCGAGGCTCCAAGACGGCGCCTTCTTAGGTTTGGGCCCGGTAGGTGTCAAGGAAAGTTCATGCGACGTCACGCGGCTCGGCCTTCAGCCGGGCCACCATTTCGCGCCCCGTCGTGGCGGCGGTCGATATAGGCTTTGACGGCGCGAAGATCGTCCTCGAAGCGGGCGAGTTCCTCGGCGGCCTTTTCGCGGTCCGGGAGGCGCAGCAGGTAGGACGGATGGACGGTGACCCAAAGGTTGCTGCCGTCTGGGAGTTCGAGTTTGCGACCGCGCAGCGACGAGATCGACGCTGCCTTGCCCGTCAAACTGGTTGCTGCGGTGGCGCCGAGAGCGACGACGAGTTTGGGGCGAACGAAAGCGCGTTCGAGATCGAGCCAGAAGCGGCAGGCCTGAACTTCGCCGGCATTCGGCTTCTGGTGGATGCGGCGCTTGCCGCGTGGCTCGAATTTGAAGTGCTTGACGGCGTTGGTCACGTAGACACGGCGACGATCGATGCCGATCTTGTCGAGCGCGGTTTGCAGCACCTGGCCCGCGGGACCGATGAAAGGCTTGCCCTGCAAATCTTCCTCGTTGCCCGGCTGTTCACCGACGAACATCACCTCGGCAGTCTGGGGACCTTCGCCGAAGACAGCTTGCGTCGCGTGCTCGTGGAGAGGACAGCGGGTACAGCCCTGAACTGAAGCCTGTGCATCGGCGAGCGTTTTGATTTCCTGGGCTTCATCCGAAGACACTTCGCGCCGTGCTTCGGCGCGGACGTGACGCGATGGGGGTTGCGTGCCGGCTCGGGCGATCATCTTTTCCTCCGCCTCCTTCGCACCCCGGATCAGAGGTGGAATGAGTTCGGCTTCGGGCAGGTTGCGCCAATATTTGACGGGCATCTCGGATTTCATCATGCCGACCTTGAGACGGGCCGGGTTGAAGATGGATGCGAAGTAGGTTTTCCAAACCTCCTCCATCGCGTCGTCACGTGGTGCATCCTGTTTGCGTGTGCCGTCGCCAAAGAACAGTTGCTCACCATTCCAGGCGGCCGACCGGTAAGGGGTCATGATGATCCACGGCATCGACGCGAAGCGACGGACGAAGAAGGGCGCGGTCCGCTCAAGCACGTAGTGATCCGGTTCGAACCAGGCACCGAAACGCTGCCCTTCCTCGCGGAAGCGAACGAACGCCTTCATCTTGTGGCTGTCACGCCGGATCTCGCTGGCGAGGCGGTGGAGCTTGCTGATGTCCGGATCGGACCGCGCGTCGATCAGTTCCTTGTCTTTCTGCAGGCGGAAGAGCAGCCGATAGAGCAGTCCGAAGCGGATGAGTTCGCGATGGCAGATGGCTGCATCGGCAAGTTCGAGGAATTTCTGCGGAACAGTACCAACGGCGCGCGTGATGACTTCCGGCGGACGGTCCTCGGGCGGCGCGAACAGATCCGGCGAGCAGGCGGGGTCTTCCCACACGACTTCATCAGGGTGTGCGCCCTTCAACAAAAGGCCGCGAGCGGCGGCGCGCCATTCGGCGAAGTCGTTGAGCGAGGTAAGGCGCACGCGGTGCATCAGAAGAGACTCAGCTGCTTAGGTTCGGGCGTTAGACTTTTGCGCAGATGGGCGTCGTCAAGCTGTGCGCCGGGCGTCCAATCATCCGTGACGATAAACGGCCTCGCTTTGCGGATGGAACTGCAGAGGCGCTGTACGTCGTCGAGGCGCAGGCGATGGTGGCGGCGGCTGGCAAGAATGCCGTTAACGGCGCCGACCCCGAGACCGGGTACGCGCAGCAGCATTTCGCGATCGGCGCGGTTCACGTCGAGCGGGAAGATGTCGCGATGCTGCAGCGCCCAGGCAAGCTTGGGGTCGATGGTGAGATCGAGGTAGCCGCCATCGAGAGCGATTTCGCCGGCGTTGAACCCGTAGAAGCGCATGAGCCAGTCGGCTTGGTAGAGCCGGTGTTCGCGCATCAGGGGAGGGGGTTGCAAGGGGAGCTTGCTGCTTGCATCGGGGATGGGCGAGAAGGCAGAGTAATAGACGCGCTTCAGGCCATAGCCGGCGTAAAGGCCGGCGCTGCGCTTCAGGATTCCCGCGTCATCGGTGCCATCGGCACCGACGATCATCTGCGACGATTGACCGGCTGGAGCGAGCTTGGTGGGCAACTTCTTGCCGTTGGGCTGTTTTCCATCGGGTCGCGAGTCTTCGCGCACGTGTTCGATACGCGCCATCGCCGTTCGGATGGCGCTGGGCTTTTTCTCCGGAGCCAAAGTCGCGAGGCTGATGTCGGTAGGCAACTCGATATTGGTCGAGAGGCGATCGGCGTGGCGCGCTGCCTCGGCCAGCAATTCGGGTGCTGCGTTGGGGATGATCTTGAGGTGGATGTAGCCGCGGAAGAGGTGAGTCTCGCGTAGTTCGCGGGCGACGCGGACCATTTGCTCCATCGTGTAGTCGGGAGAGCGGATGATGCCGGATGAGAGGAACAGACCCTCGATGTAGTTGCGGCGATAGAAATCGAGCGTGAGGTCAACGACCTCCTGCACCGAGAAGCGGGCGCGCTCGACGTTGGAGGACGAGCGATTGACGCAATAGATGCAGTCGTAGACGCAGAAATTGGTGAGCAGCAGTTTCAGCAGCGAGATGCAGCGGCCATCGGGCGCGTAGGAATGGCAGATGCCGCTCCCTTCGGTGGAGCCGATGCCGCCGAGTTCGAGGCTGCTGCGCTTGGTGGTGCCAGACGAGGCGCAGGAGGCGTCGTATTTTGCGGCGTCGGCAAGAATTGCCAGCTTTCGAGTGAGGGTGAGCTGCATGGGATGTTCATGTTATGTTCCCGTGCGGCGATTGGGAATGCAAAATGACACTGCTGAGCAAGTTGTGATCGGATGGACGACGGAGCGATGGGAACAGATGTGGGCGAGCTGAGGCATCCGCGGCGCTGCGGTGATGTCAGGGGCGCGACGAGGCGGAACAACCTGTCCAGCCGGTAGTCCGGCGAATAAGTGGGACGTGTCGTCCCCCCTCGCGGCCGGATTTCTACAGCCGTTTCGATCTAGGGACCGTCACATGCACAGCGAGTCAGCGCCCCAAACACGGGCGGTGCTCCACTAACTCAGGCCGAGCCGGCGGGACGAGGATCGACACCCTCACCATCCGGTCTCCTCCCGCCAGTCGTTCGTCGCGACCTCGCGCCAGACGGGAAGACAGGGCGGAATTTATACGATGCCCTGGAGAGTGAGCAGGACCGTCCAGTTCGACGGGGGGTTGCTGTGGCGCCACAACGGTTGTGTTCACGTTACCGCGCGATGGGTCGCGCAGAAATTTCGGTTGGGTGTCGAGCGTGGTGGATGCCGTTCGATAAGCTCGAGTTTGAATGAATGCGGAGACATTGATGACGCGGTTTCTGGTGGTGATCCATCTTCAGGATGGGCATGAGCCGAGTGCCGAGGACGTGGAGATGCATCGCGATATCGACATGCTCAACGATGAGATGCGCAAGGCGGGGGTGATTGCCTTCGTGGGAGGACTAGCGCCGGCTATCCGCGCGCGGTCGGTGCGGGCGCGGCCGGGTGGCGAGTTGCTGGTGACGGACGGACCTTACCTCGAGACCAAGGAACATATTGGCGGGTTCTGGGTGCTGGAGGTCGCGAGCATGGACGAGGCCGTCGCGTGGGGACGCAAGGCGGCGGTCGCCTGCCGCGCAC
>JBEBHC010000403.1:0-1256 GCA_040081185.1 Devosia sp.
TTGGCGCGTTCGTGGGCGCCCTCAATTGGAGGGATTTCAGTTTTTCCGGCGTCTGTCATAGGCAAATCATACCGCCAAAAGCGTGCTGGCGCACCTGAAAGGCGGCGCGCCCAAGTTTATGCAGAGAGTTTATGCCGAGAGATGGTTGAGGGGGCCGGCTTATTCTTACGGCGCCTTGCCTGCGGCGTTGGTCTTTGAAGGGGCATCAACCGTCGGCTGGGGTGGCATATCTTGCGACGCAATTGACTTTTGAATATCGAACGATTTGCAATCCTGACTGACAAGCTGGCGGTTGTACTGTTCCAGCGTGGCATAGTCGCGCGCATGTTCTCCCTTGGGGTCGATCCCGGCAGAGGTGCCGCCGAAGACGGTCTTGCCAGCGGCATGCATGGAACGCGACAATCCAGATGTTTGGCTGGACGTTGCAAAACTGCGCATCTCAAGGATGCGGATCTGCATGCGGCCGGTTAGTTTCTTGCAGTCGAATACGGTTTCGTCCCGAGTAACAACTTCTGCGACGGTTGCGGTCGCTTCGGCTGGCCCGGCCGCGCCACATCACGTATCGCGTACTCAGAAGTTGTTCCAGCCAACCATCCTCCACCACTTCAGTCCCGAGGTGAATCGTCAGATTCTGAGCCGCGCCAAGCGAGCGCTCACGCCGGGGGGAGTGATCGCCATATTCGATATCGAAGCGCCGAGGCCCCACGCTCCGGCCGCAGCTCCGAGAAGGAGAAAGCTTCGTCGTGAGAGGCGCATCAGCGACTCCCCCGTGTCCAGGTTCGCATGGTCGACAGGTAAGCACATAGCGGACCAGCGGGCCTTGCGCGTTTCTATGGGGAGTTTTGGATCTCTCGCTGGATCTGTCGGATGGGATTGAATCGTTTCCGCGACCGCGACAACGCGATCGCACCCTTGAAATCGTGTAGACAATCAACATCTGGTTTCGCGCTGAGGTCTACCGACCCATGCGGCGTCGACGTCAACGGGCCGCGAAATGTTGAGCAGAATCCTAGCCCGACCTTCACAGGTAGCGCACCGTTCGGTGCCGCTCACAAATGATGCTCACGTTATCGATGTTCGTGCGAAAAGAGCTTGTGGCCGAGGGCGCAGGACCGGGATTTTCGTCCCGCTCCGGCGCCATACACGGAGCCCATCATGAAAATTCTGTCTTTGATGTCTCGCCTCGTTGGTTTCACTGTGATCGCGGGTTGCGCGGCGGATCCGGTCGATTCGACGATCTCGGAGGGCCCTGTAAG
>JBEBHC010000056.1:0-18227 GCA_040081185.1 Devosia sp.
GGCCGGTGCCGATCGATCTCTACGACCTGCAGTCCAATCTGCCGGATGAATTGCTCGCGGCGGAAAACAAGTCGGACGCCGATGGCACGGATGTGGTCATTACGACCGCGAAGGACATCACACCACGCTTTTATCAGGTTACGCCCCGTCAATACATCATCGACATCGACCTGACCTCGGCCAAGATCGCCGATGCGGCGAAGCTGGCCGAGACCGAAGCCAGCGCGGCGCAGCAGAAGCAGTTGTCCGACCAGCTTGCGGCAGCAGAGAAGCAGGCGGCTATCGACACGGCGGCGAAGGATGTGGCGGTCGTGCCCGATCCGATGGCGGACGATCCTCAGGCCGCCATGATCCCCATCACGCCGACCGTCGCCGACGTTTCCGGCACGATCCGCGTTACGTTCCCGTTCGAGCGCGATACGGCGTCAGCGGTCTTCCGGCGCGGCGATACTGTGTGGATGTTGTTCGATACACCGGCGCCGATCAATTCACCGGCGGCGTCCGATGCGCTCAATGCGATTGCGGCAGGGTTCGAGGTGATCCCGGCCGGCAAGACGCAGATTGTTCGGCTCGACCTGTCGAAAGACCGGCTGGCGACGCTTGCCTCGGAGGGCAGGGCCTGGGTGCTGTCGCTCGGCGACGTGCTGTTGAGTGCTACGGAGCCGCTGACGCTCGAGCGGCAGCGCGATCGCGAGGGTCATTTCGAGATGACAGCGGTGCTCGGGCGGCCGGGACAGGTTCATGCGTTCCGGGATCCGGTGGTGGGCGACACGCTCGACGTCGTTACGGCCTATCCGCCATCGCGCGGTGCGGCACGCGATCTCAGCTATGTCGATTTCGACGCGCTGCGCTCGGCGCATGGTCTGGTGATCCGGCCGCACAGCGACACGCTAGAAGTGGAAGTCGATGGCGACAAGGCGCGCATCGCGCTTGCGGGCGGGCTTACGCTGTCCGACCGGGACGGGACACGCGGGCTCGATAGCGGAAATGCCGCAGAGTTCCGTGGCAGCTTCGTCGACTTGGGAACGGCGGAGGAAGAGGACCCCGCCAAGCTCGCGGCCCGCGGCGAGGCACTGAGCCAGACGGCGGCGGATTCCGAAGGGCAGGCGCGTGACCTCGCCCGGCTCAGCCTGGCGCAGTTCTATGTCGGCAACGAACTGTCCTTCGAGGCCATCGGCGTGCTCAAGGTGCTCGATGCAGATCTCAAGTCCGACGACCTTCGTAAGAAGACCAAGCTCACGCTGGCGATTGCCGACACGCTTGCGACCCGTCCCGCTGATGCACTGGTAATCCTCAATGGGCCGGCCTTCAGCGAGGAGGTCGATGCCCTGATGTGGCGGACGATAGCGCGCGCCGACAACTATGATTTCGTGGGCGCGCGCGCCGATGCACTGGCTAGTGAAACGGCGATCGGCTCGTATCCCATCTGGGTGCAGCAGCGTTTCCTGTTCGCGGCGATCCGTGCGGCAGTCGAGACGTCCGACGTGGCGCTGGCGCGCCGCTACATGGAGATGCTCGATTTCGCGGCGCTGTCGCCCGAGGATGTGACGCTCTACCGCCTGTTCGAGGGCCGGTTGGCCGAGGCCGAGGGGCGGACGCAGGAGGCGATCGACACCTACGGCCAGGTGATCGCGGCAGAGGTGCGCCCGACACGTGCCGAGGCCGTTTATCGCACGCTGCTGGTGCTCAAGGGCGCCGGCAAGATCGATCTCGCCAAAGCGACCGAGGCGCTGTCGGCGGAATCGCTGCTGTGGCGCGGCAATCCGCTCGAGGCGGACATGCAGAAGCTGCTCGCCGAACTGTATTATGAGAACCACGACTACCGGCTCGGTTTCGAGACGGTGCAAAAGGTCGCCTCGTTCTATCCGGAGAGCCCATCGATCAACGAGTTGCTCGATGAGACACGGTCGATGTTCAACGACCTGTTCCTCAACGGCGCGTCCGACCAGATGACCGACATTGATGCGCTCAGCCTGTTCTACGATTTCCGCCAACTCACCCCGACCGGGGCGCGCGGCGACGAGATGATCCGCAACCTGGCGCGGCGGCTGGTAAAGGTGGACCTGCTCGGGCAGGCGGCGGACCTGCTCGAATACCAGATCGACAATCGCCTCGTCGGCGTCGCCAAAGCGCAGGTCGCGGCCGACCTTGCGCTGATCCGGATTGCCGATCGCGATCCCGAGGCGGCGCTCAAGGTTTTGAGCCGGACACGCGGCACGGACTTGCCGCCGTCGCTCGAGCGGCAGCGCCGCGTCCTCGAAGCCCGCGCGCTGATCGATGCAAACCGCGAGGACCTGGCTCTCGACCTGTTGTCGCGTGTGGATGGGCGCGAGGCCGATCTGCTGCGCGTCGAAGGCTACTGGAAGACCAAGAAGTACTCCGAGGCGTCGGACCTGATCGAGACGATCTACTCGGGCGAAGAGGGCGTGCCGTTGAGCGAGCCGGCGCGCATGAATATCCTCAAAGCCGGTGTCGGGCTGGTGCTGGCCGACGACAAGCTGGGCCTCAGCCGTATCCGCTCGAAGTTCTCGGACCGCATGTCGCAGTCGGCGGAATGGGCAATGTTCGACTACATCACCAGCCCCGACGCCAATCCGGTCGGCGTCGAGTTCAAGCGGGCGGCGCGCGAGGTCAGCGGTATCGACTCGCTAGGGACATTCCTGTCGTCATATCGCGCGGCCTTCGCGAGCGACCCCGGGATCATGCCCGAGACGCCGGCGCCGCCCAATGCGGTCTAGCGCTAGCCGCTGGTAAAACTTCGGACGAGCGAGCCGGCGACGAGGTGCCAGCCGTCCACCAGCACGAAGAAGATGAGCTTGAACGGCAGTGAGATCACCACTGGCGGCAGCATCATCATGCCCATCGACATCAGCACCGAGGCGACGACCATGTCGATGATGACGAAGGGCAGGAAGAGCAGGAAGCCGATCTCGAAGGCACGGCGCAGTTCGGAGATCATGAAGGCCGGGATCAGGATCTGCAGCGGCACGGCGGTAGCCTCTGCCGGCGGCGTAGTGTTGCTCATGTCAAAGAACAGCTGCAGGTCGGCATCGCGGACATTGGCCGTCATGAAGTCGTGCAGCGGCACTGAGCCGCGGTTGAACGCCTCCTGCACCTGTATCTGTCCCGCCATCAACGGCGCGACACCCTGATCGTAGGCGGCCTGCAAGGTCGGCTGCATGATGAAGAAGGTCAAAAAGAGCGACAGCGAGATCATCACCGAGTTCGGCGGCGCCGTCTGCAGGCCGATCGCGGTGCGCAGCAACGACAGCACCACGACGATGCGTGTGAAGCTCGTCACCATGATGAGAATCGACGGCGCCAGCGCGAGGACAGTTATCAGCCCGACGAGCTGAACAGCGCGCTCGGTGAGCGTCGCGTCATCGCCGAAATCGATGGAAACGTCCTGCCCGAGGGCGACAGTCGTGGTCACTGCCGCAGCAATAGTCGCCAGCGCCAGGATCAGCGGAAGGCGATGCCTGGGGCTAGTCGGAGCCCATTGTGCTCCGGAAGAACCTGTTTCTCGCCGCCCCAAGCCGTGTTTCACCGGTACCGCCAATCGAGCCGGTCTTAGCTGAGTCGATGACCGGCTCGTCCGGATTATCGTCGAACACCGGCGGCGCGATGGGGATAACTGTCGAACGCTCGGCGGCAACAGGTCGCAGCAGGCCGGTCCGGCGCAGCGGCGGGTCGGAACGCAGCGGCGCCGGGCGCGCGAGATCGCGCAGCCGGTCGACCGTGTCTCGAGACACTGTGTGCGGGGTTTCTATCGGCGTCTCGATGTCGGCAGGCATTTCAGGACGCGGCGTGGGCCGCACGTTGCGGCGGACATTGGCCGGCTGCGGCTGCTGTTCGGCGACAGCGATGCCGGATTCGACCAGCAGATCCTGCGGGCCACCCGTGAGGATGACATGCTCGACATTGTCGCGGCGAACGATCAGCAGGCGGCGCTTATTGTCCACCACGACCTGGTCTACGATGGTCAGACGCCGCTTTGAGCTGCCGCGCACCATGTCGCCGCTGGCTTTGGTGAAGACCTTGAGCACCCAGACGCCCATGACGATCAGCACCAGGACGATGCCGAGTGCGAAGGCCGCGTTGAGGTAGGTCGAATTGGGGCCGCCAAAAAGGGCCGTCATGAACTGCATCGCGCTCTCCATGGCTGCCGGCCCCCATTCCGACATTTAGGTGGAACTTTCTGCCGACTATTGAAGTGCAATTGTGCAAAATGCGAGGCCGAACCCGAGGTTCCACCAGCATCGTTAACTCATGGTTAACCATGAGGCGGCAAGGTTTGCCTAGTTGGGCGCCGAGAGTCTCTCCATGAACATCGCCAAAATGCCGCTGCTCGATGCGCTGGCCGAAAAAATGCGCTGGCACCAGTCGCGGCAGAACGTGCTCGCCGAAAACATCGCCAATGCGCAGACACCGGGGTTCGTCAGCAAGGACCTCGCGGCCTTCAGTCTCGATGACAATGCGCGCGCTCCGCTGTCGATGGCAAGCGTGAGCTATTCGGCGGAAAGCCCCAGCCACATTGCGATTTCGAGCTTTTCGGATGCCGGTGGCTTCGGCGTCGACAATGCCGGCGGCTACGAAACAACGCCAGACAGCAACGCGGTCACCCTCGAGGATCAAATGATGAAGGTGACGAGCAACGAGCTCGACTACCAGACGGTGACCACCCTTTACACCCGCTCAATGCGCCTGATCCGCACGGCGCTCGGCAAGGCAGCATAGGCAATGGCCGATTTCATCTCGTCACTGAAGATCGCGGCTACCGGCCTCCACGCGCAGTCAGCGCGGATGCGGATCATCGCCGAAAACCTCGCCAACGCAGATTCCGCCGGCAAGACACCGACGGAAGATCCGTATCGCCGCCGCATCCCGACCTTCGAGGCCATCATGGACAACGAGGCGGGCGGCGAAGTGGTGAAGCTCGGGCGGATTGCGCTCGACATGAGCGATTTCGAGTCCCGTTACGAGCCGGGGCATCCGGCTGCGGACGCCCAGGGCTACGTGCGCTATCCCAATGTCGATCCGCTGATCGAATCCATGGATATGCGCGAGGCGCAGCGGACCTACGAAGCCAACCTCAACGTCATCAGCGTGTCGAGGAACATGCTGGGCCGCACCATCGACATCCTCCGGGGCTGAGACGCTAAATGGCCATTCCGCTGAACGCCGCCGCTACCGCTTATGCCAACGCCTCCAAGCTAATCGGCGAACAGGCGGGGATTTCCGCCAAGGCGCCGGGTGCTGCCGGTGAGGGCGCCGATTTCGGAAAGCTGCTGAGCGAGAACCTGCAGGGGCTGGTCGACTCGGGCAAAGCCACCGACAAGATGTCGCTCGATCTGCTGAGCGGCAAGGCCAACGTCGTCGACGTGGTGACGGCCATCAGCCAGACCGAAATCGCCATGGAGAGCATGGTGGCGATCCGTGACAAGGTGATTTCCGCTTACGAGGAAATCATGCGGATGCCGATGTAGGAGAAGGCCGTGGACGGCTCGCAGGTCCTCGATATCGCCCGTGACGGCATCTGGGTGCTGATCATCGTGTCGGCGCCGATGATGCTGGTGGGCCTTGCGGTCGGCGTGGTGATCGCGCTGTTCCAGGCGCTCACGCAGATTCAGGAAATGACGCTGGTCTTCGTGCCCAAGATCGTCGCGATCTTCGTCACCATGATCATTGCACTTCCTTTCATGGGGGCGACGCTCAGCGGCTTCATGACGCGTGTCGCCGATATGATCGTGACGGGCGGATGAACGTCGCCGTCAACTGGCTGCCCGAAACCGCCTTCCTGTTTTTTCTGATTTTCGCGCGTGTCGGCGCCATCCTGATGCTGATGCCGGCACTGGGGGAAATGCTGATTCCCGCCCGCATGCGGCTGAGCTTTGCCATCGTATTCACGCTGGTCCTGTTCCCGATCATCTCGCCGCAATTGCCGCGACTGCCGACCGATGTCACCGGCGTTACGGTGCTTCTGGTGCATGAACTGGTGATTGGGCTGATCCTCGGCACGATCATGCGGATCATCACCATGGCGGCGGCCGTGGCCGGCTCGGTGATTGCCTTTCAGGCCGGGCTGTCTATCGCGCAGACCGCCGACCCCACGCAGGGTGGTGTGCAGGGCGCGGTGATCGGCAACTTCCTCGGCATGGTCGGCGTGGTGCTGATCTTTGCGACGAACCTGCACCACGTGGCGCTGTACGCGATCCGCGACAGCTATCAAATCTTCGCCCCCACCGACCCGCTGATGTTCGGCGACGCCGCAGACATGGCGCTGCGCTCGGCGGCGGGCGCTTTCATTGTGGGCGTGCAGATGTCGGCCCCGTTCATCGTGCTCGGGCTCGTGTTCTATCTCGGCATGGGCATTCTGGGCCGTATGATGCCGCAGCTGCAGGTGTTTTTCGTCGCCATGCCAGTGACGATCGCCGCCGGGATGGTGCTGCTGGCCCTGCTGCTGACGATGATGATGGGCTGGTACCTCACCCATTATGAGGCCGAGCTTGCCGTGTTCAGGGGCAGCTGATGAGCGACGAGGCCCCGGAACAATCGTCGAAGACCGAAGACCCGTCGCAGAAGAAGCTCGACGACGCCCACAACAAGGGCGACGTGGTGAAGAGCCAGGAGGTCAACAACTGGTTCATGCTGGCCGGCTCGGGCCTGCTGTTCTCGATCATGGCAGCGCCCACGGCGACCGGTCTGACCGATAGCCTCAAGCTGCTGCTGGCCAATGCCAACGAGTTCGAAATCGGCGGCAATGCGCTGTCGACGTTCTTCAGCGGGCTGATGACGACGATCCTGCTGGTCGCGCTGGTACCGCTGGTTGTGCTGGCTGGCTTCGGGATCGCCGCCAATCTCGTCCAGCATCGGCCGCTCCTGTCTGCCGATCCCCTGATGCCGAAGTTCAGCAAGATTTCGCCGATCTCCGGCGCGCAGCGGCTGTTCTCGCGCGACGCGCTGGTCAATTTCGTCAAGGGGCTGGTGAAGATCGGGCTCGTGGCCGGCGTCATCACTGTCGTGCTTTGGCCCGACATGAGTATGCTCGAGGGCATGGTCACGGCCGACGTGGCGCTGATCCTGCCGGACTTTCAGGTGCTCGGCATCAAGGTGTTCGGAGCTGTGCTTGCGGTCGCCACCATCCTCGCCATCGCCGACTACGTCTATCAGCGCAGCCGCTGGTGGAACCGCCTGAAGATGACGGTGCAGGAGGTGCGTGACGAGTACAAGCAGATGGAAGGCGACCCCACGATCAAGGGTCGCATCCGTGCCATCCGCAACGAGCGCAGCAAGAAGCGCATGATGGCGGCAGTGCCACAGGCGACAGTGGTCATCACCAACCCCACGCACTTCGCGGTCGCGCTCAAGTACGACAAGGGCATGGCGGCGCCAGTCTGCCTCGCAAAGGGCGCCGACGCCGTTGCGCTCCGCATCCGCGAGGTAGCTAAGGAACACGACGTGCCGATCATCGAAAATCCGCCGCTGGCCCGCGCCTTGTTCGCCTCGGTCGACGTCGACGAGACGATCCCAACTGAGCACTTCAAGGCGGTGGCGCAGATCATTGGCTTCGTGATGCGGATGAAGGACAAGCGCGGGTGGCGGAATTGAGCCTCGGCTTCTACGCAGCGCTGCTCGCTGCCGTGATGTTCGTGCTGCTCGCCCTGTTTCAGGCCGCGCTCGCGGGCGGTTCGCCCTGGGGCCGTCTGGCTTGGGGCGGCAAGGAGCCCGTCCTGCCTCCGCTGCTGCGGGGCGCCAGCTTTTTCGCTGTGGTTCTGCTCGGGTTTTTCGCCGTGGTCATGGCGCAAAGGACCGGGCTGGTGACGCTCCTGCCGCCATCGGTCGTGGATGTCGCGATCTGGGTGATCGTTGCCTATCTGGCTCTTGGCGTGCCGATGAACGCCATCTCGCGCAGCCTGCCGGAACGGCTGGTCATGACGCCGGTCGCGATCGTGCTGTTTGCGGCTGTGCTGATTGTCGCACTCGGGCTCTAAAAAGCCAGAATCCGCCGGGTTTCGCTAGAGGGGGGACTCCCCTTTTGCTAGAGCTTGAGACGGCGAGTGATTCGGTAATTTCTGGTGCTGTTGCGTGGGTAGGGGCCGCAATTGGCCGTTGCTTGCGACGCACCGTAGAGACGGGGCCCCAGCGGAATGTCCAGCATGCCAGCCGACGAGGACAATTATCCGAGCCCGCTGGTTTCGCGCTCCCGCTCCGTAGGCGGCCTGTGGCGCGTTATCGTACTGGCCGCGGCGTTCATCCTCGCGGCCGTCGCGGTGGTGATGCTGGGCGATGTGATCCCGCCCGACCTGGTTCTGATCGTCGTCGGATTGCTCGCTGTAACGGGCGTGTTCTCGCTGTTCGCGCTCACCGCCGGCCTGTTCCGTTTTGCACCGAGCGAGGAAGATCGGACGGTTGCGACGGCGATCGTCGACAGTCTCCCGTTCGGCGCGGTTGTGACCGACCGCGACGGCAAAATCTCCTACGTCAACGCGCAGTATGGAGAGTTCGCCGGCGGCATGGCCGACGGTGTGCCGGTCGGCGTGCCGCGGTTGTTTGCCGGCCAATCCGAGGCGAGCGAAGCGGTGTACCGGTTGGCGCGAGCGGCTCGCGACGGACGCTCCGCGACCGAGGACATTCGCCTCATTGGGGGATTGGGTGGGGCGCTCGGCGGCAGCACCAAGCCCGTGTGGTACCGCATAGCCGTGCGGCCGCTGCCCGACGTGGAATCCAGCAAACCGCTGGTGCTGTGGAGCGTCGAGGAGATCACCCGCGACCGCGAGCGGCAGGACAATGCCTTCATCGAGCTTCAGAGGGCGATCGACTACCTCGATCATGCGCCGGCCGGTTTCCTTTCTGCGAACCCGAACGGCAAGGTGCAGTACCTCAATTCCACGCTGGCGGACTGGCTGGGCTACGACCTCGCCGAGTTCGAAGCCGGGACGGTGCCGCTCTCGGAAATCGTGCGTGGCGATGGCGCGAGCCTCCTGATGCGGGGCCGGGCGGATGGCGAAATCCGCACTGAAATCATCGACATCGACCTGGTGAAGCGTAACGGCACATCGATGCCGGTGCGCCTGCTGCATCGCGCCGCGCGGCTAGCAGATGGCGAGTTGGGCGAGACGCGCACCCTCGTTCTCGACCGCCGTACCGGTGTGCAGCAGGAAGAGGCGCTGCGAGCTGCCGAGGTCCGGTTCTCGCGGTTCTTCAACGATACGCCGTTTGCTATCGCGACGCTCGACGCACAGGGTCGCATCATTCGCACCAACGCGCCGTTCAGCCGGATGTTCGGCTGGCAGGGTAATGCGCAGACCATCGAGATGGCGCCGATCGCCGAACTGCTCGTTGGCGCCAACCGGGGCAAGTTCATGGAGGCGGTCGAGGCCGCCCTGTCGAACAAGTCGGTCATCGAGCCGGTGGACGCTCAGCTGACTCGCGAGGGCGACCATTCGGTGCGCCTGTATGTGTCAGGGTCGGAGGAAGGGGCGGATTCCCCGGAACGCGTGAACGTCTACGCGCTCGACATGACCGATCAGCGCAAGCTCGAAGCGCAGTTTGCGCAGGGTCAGAAAATGCAGGCCGTGGGCCAGCTTGCGGGCGGCGTCGCACACGATTTCAACAACGTGCTGACCGCCATCATCGGCTTTTCGGACTTGCTGTTGCTTAAGCACAAGCCAGGCGATCCGAGCTTTGCCGACCTGATGTCGATAAAGCAAAGCGCCAACAGGGCCGCGGGCCTCACCCGTCAGCTTCTCGCCTTCTCGCGCCGGCAGACCCTGCGGCCGCAGATCCTCGAGATCCCGACGCATGTCGACGACTTGACTGTGCTGCTCAAGCGGCTGATCGGCGAGCAGATCGTGCTCAAGGTCGATCACGGTTCGAACGTCTGGCCGGTGAAGGCCGATCTCGTGCAGCTCGAGCAGGTTGTGGTGAACCTGGTCGTCAATGCGCGCGACGCGATGCCCAACGGCGGCACGATCACGCTGCGCACCCGCAATGTCAGCGAGAACGAAGCGTCGTCACTGGATTTCGCCGGGATGCCGGCCGCGGACTACGTTGCGATTGAGGTGGAAGACACCGGCACCGGTATGCCGCCCGGCATCATGGAAAAGATCTTCGAGCCGTTCTTTTCCACCAAGGAGCTCGGCAAGGGCACGGGCCTTGGGCTTTCGACCGTGTACGGGATTATCAAGCAGACCGGCGGCTTCATCTATCCCGAGTCCGAAGTGGGCAAGGGGACGGTCTTCAAGATATTCCTGCCGCGCCACGTGCCGGCAGAGGGCGAGGCCGTCGCCAAGATCGCGGTTGCAGCTGCGGTCAAGGATCTCACCGGGCATGAACGGCTACTCCTCGTCGAAGACGAGGATTCTGTGCGGGCCTTCTCTGCGCGAGCGCTGCGGACCACCGGCTATGAGGTGTTCGAGGCAGCAAGCGGCGACGAGGCGCTCGAAGTACTCGACGATATCGGCGGGCAGATCGACCTGATGATCTCGGACGTCGTGATGCCGGAGATGGATGGACCGGCGTTGTTGCTCAAAGTCCGGCAGAAGCTGCCGAACCTGCCAGTCATCTTCGTGTCAGGCTATGCCGAGGAGAGCGTGCGGCAGGACATCGCCGACGACCAGACCGTGGAATTCCTCGCCAAGCCATATTCTCTCGACCAGATCAATTCCAAGGTGAAGGAAGTGCTGGGCAAGGGACGTGAGACGCTGAACTAGCCCGGATACCAGACCTTGCGCGGGTCGTTAGCGGCACGCTCATAAGCAAACGCGCGATCGCAAAGATCGGCGAGATCGACCTTCGGCGACCATCCCAGGTGCAACCGGGCCTTTGCGTTGTCGAGCAGGTTGGAAATGAACGGGGTCGGGATGCGGACCGGCGGCATGCCGCGTGTCCGCTCCAGATGCGCACCGACGGCGGCATAGTCGACCGCTTCGGTCATTGCGATGTTGAACAGTTGCTGGCGGGTTGCCGGGTGATCGATGGCGGTCAGCATGGCTTCCACCAGATCATCGAGATGCACGAAGTTGCGCCGCAGGGGATTTCCGTCCTCGGCTATCAGCACCGGCACGGCGTTGGTCTTGTGGTATTTCCGGCGCTCGTCCGATGAGATCAACCCATCCCAGTCGGGTCCGCCAAACTGGTCGGGGCCGAAGCTCAGCGCAAAGCGGAAGTCGTCCTTTTCCATGATCCATGGCGCCCGCAGCGTCGTCCAGTTGACGCCGTACTGGATGCCGGCCTGCTCCAGCATGACTTCCTCAAGGATTTTCGTCATCGCATAGACGCCCGGATAGCCGCGGCGCGGCGAGGTTTCCGTTACCGGTCCTTCGTGGCGCACGAAGCAATGGCCGACCGAGCAGTCGCCGCCGATGAGGATGAACTGTTTGCCTGCCGGGTTGCGCCGAAACGCCTCCACCAGCAGGAACATGCCTTTGACCGCCACATCAATCGCGTGCGCTGGGTCTTCCTTGACCGCGGCCATGTGAAGCACATGGGTGGTGTCGGCCATCGCCTTAGCGATCACCGTCTCATCCGCGATGGAACCCTTGATGACGCGCAGGCGATCAGTTTCCGGAAGCATCCTATTGTTGCAGATCGCAACGACCTTGGCGCCGCTCCAGCGCGGATCAGCGAGGAACCGCGCGAGGAATGCCTGACCCACCTTGCCCGTCGCCCCGGTGACCAGAAGCTGCATTCTTGCCCCATCAAATGGAAAGGGCGCGCCTCACGACGCGCCCCAGTTATTGCGAATTGCTGCCGCCTACGGGTTGGCGCAGATGCCGATGTCTTCCTGCGAGCAGGTGTCGAGGCCTGTGAAGATGATCGGATCGACCGCTTCACCGTTGATCAGTTTGATCAAGATGTCGGATGCTTCGTTGCCCATTTGATAGGGACGCTGTCCGACCTGAACGTTGCTGAGACCGTCACGGAATACCTGGCGCTGCGAGTCCGTGGTGTCACCCGCGATGACGATAAAGGTCTTGGCGGCGATCTTGTCCTTGAGTGGGCCAAAGTTCTGAGTATAAGCCTGCGGCGCGAACTGAGCCCAACCACCGGTCAGGATGTAGGCGTTCAGGTCAGGGTTCGCCGTCATCGTGTCGGCGATCTGCTGGTTAGCCAACGCGACGTCGTCGTTGGTGATGTTCGGGCAGCCGGCAACCTCGGTCCAGCCCTTCTGGCCTGTCAGCGCCTTGGTGCCCTTTTCTCCGGTGACGGTGTCACGGAAACCGTCGGCACGGAGCAGGAGGTTGGCCGCCGCTGGGTTACCCTGCTGGAGACAGACCTTGCCGCCATTCGGGAGGAGCTTCAGGGCCCATTCGCCCATCTGGACGCCCATAGCGTAGTTGTCGGTGCCGAAATACGTTTTGGCCAGTTCTTTCTGGTCAGCCGCGTCGAGCGGCGCGTCGATGGTCATGACCGGAATTTTCGGGGCGATCTGGCGAAGTGTATTGGCCATCGCCGGAGCATTCGAGGGCGAGATCGCGATACCGGCAACACCTTTGTTGATGAGATCCTGGACGATCTGAAGTTCGCCAGCTTCGTCAGCGGCAGTAGCCGGGCCGTTGTAGGTGCAAGTGTACTCAGAATCCGGATGGGCCGTATTCCAGTCGGCACAACCTTGGCCCATGGCCGAGAAGAACGGGTTGTCCAGACCTTTGACGACGATTGCCAGTTCCTTCTTGCCCTGCGCATACGCGCTACCGGTCAGCATCGCCACTACGGCGACGCCGGCAATCGCCAACATCGACTTGTTCATAGTCACTCCTCCCTGGTTTGACCCGCTTTGCACGGATCCCTACCAAGGCAGCTCTGCGTGTTCGCAGCCGCGTCCTCGGCAAGCTCTTTCCTGTCTCTGCATCGTCAGTTGAGGTGCGTGCCTCAAGCTTGGCCAGTACGGTAATCTAGCGACGGATTGCAGCGAACAGATATCCTCCTCGTGTGCCTAGGGCACTCAAAAGTCATACTAATAGGGGGCCTCCTCGGAAGTCAACGGTTGCTGTATCGCGATATTCGAGTGGGAGAGCTAAGCCCGCGGACGCTCGTTAGTGCATTGTAGAAGAACACTTATCCAGTCACGTCGCGCTTAGGATCGGCACGCAAAAACGCACGCGGAGTCGAAAATTCATCGCGTTGACGCATGATGGTCCCCCCCTATAGTCGCCCGCTAGGGCGGAGGGGAGACCGCTTGTGGGGGAGGTCTGCGGTCTATGCCGGTTCTTGAGCTACAATCCGTTTCGAAACACTTCGGCGCGATCAATGCGCTTAACGACGTGTCGGTGACACTTGAGCCGGGCGACGTGGTCGGCCTGGTCGGTGACAACGGCGCAGGTAAGTCGACTTTAGCCAAGATTATCGCTGGGAACTTCCATCCATCCAGCGGGACCATCAGCATCGGTGACGCGACGACTTCTCTGCACTCACCGTCGGATGCGCGTTCGAAGGGTATAGAGATCGTCTACCAGGATCTCGCCCTGGCCGATAACCTGACCGCCGCTGCAAATATTTTCATGGGGCGCGAACTTACGCGCTTCGGGCTGCTCGACTATCGCGGCATGTACAGCAAGGCGGGCGAGCTCTTCGCCGAGCTGAAATCTGAAACGCGTTCGCGCGATCTCGTCCGGCGCATGTCCGGTGGACAGCGGCAGGCAGTGGCTATCGCGCGGACGCGTCTCTCAAACCCCAAAATCGTGCTGATGGATGAGCCGACGGCTGCCATCAGCGTTAGGCAGGTGGCCGAGGTGCTGAACCTCATCCGGCGGCTAAAAGACCAGAAGATCGCGGTGATCCTCATCAGCCACCGCATCCCGGATATTTTTGCCGTTTGCGACCGGTTGGTCGTGCTGCGCCGGGGCACCAAGGTGGCGGACAAGCGGACCGCGGACTCGTCGCCCGAAGAAGTGACGGGGCTGATTACGGGCGCCATTCAGCGCGCCGAGGGAGGGGCAGAATGAGCGCCGACAGCACGCTGAGCAGCGTCATCGATCAACAGACGAACCGCGGTGTCATCGCCTGGCTGGTCAGCCGCCAGACCTTCTGGATCTTTTGTGCAACGCTGGCGGCCGTCCTGCTGCTGAGCATCTTTACCACAACGTTCGACACGCCGCAGAACCTCTTCAACGTCACTCGCAACTTCGCCTTCGTCGGAATCATCGCCATCGCGATGACAGTGGTCATCATCAGTGGGGGAATCGACCTGTCAGTGGGCTCGATCATGCTGATTTCCGCGATGACCGCAGCCATCATCATGCACGCGGGAATGCCGATCGGGCTCGCATTCGCCGCGGCCATGGGGGCGAGCATTCTGGTTGGCCTGATCAACGGCGTGCTCATTGCTGTCGTCGGCATGCCTCCCTTCGTTGTGACGCTGGGTATGATGTCAGTAGGCCGATCGATCGGTCTGGTGATGTCGAACAACACGCTGATCTTCAATTTCGGTCCGGACCAGCCGATTCTGCTTTGGATCGGCGGTGGTTCAATTCCGGTGCTCGGTTTTCCCGTGCCCAATCCGCTGACGGCAATGGTCATTCTGCTGCTCATCACCGCCTTCCTACTGCGCTGGACGAAATGGGGCCGGCACGTCTTCGCCATCGGCGGCAACGAGAAGGCCGCTGTACTGACGGGTATTCCGGTCAAGACTGTTAAAGTCTCCGTCTATGTTTTTGTCGCGTTGTTCGCGGGCATAGCCGGTTTCCTTCAAGCCGGCTGGCTTGGTTCGGTGACGACCGGTCTCGGTCAAGGCATGGAACTGACCGTAATCGCGGCGGCGGTGATCGGTGGAGCCAACCTGGCAGGCGGCAGCGGTACGGCTTTCGGCGCCGTAATCGGTGCCGCGCTGATCGAGGTCATTCGCAACAGCCTCATACTTCTGGGCATCAGCCCGTTTTGGCAGGGCACCTTCGTCGGGGCGTTCATCATTCTCGCGGTGGCCTTCGATCGCTTCCGAAACAAGGAGATCGGCGAGTAGTCCGATGCCAATTGTCGCGGCCGGTGCGCGGGACTCCCGTCTACCACTTGCGCTAGATGATCGCCTCAAACCAAGGGCGTATTCATGAGCGAGAGGCCTGCTGCGACACCCGTCCGCGTGCGACGATCGCACGCCGCCCGCGTTGTTAGCGACCTTGGGCTGGGCGTTGTCACCGGGGCTTTGCCGGAGGGCGGGCTGCTGCCGGGCGACCTCGAGCTCTTGGCCAAGTACGGGGTCTCGCGCACGGTCCTGCGCGAGGCACTCAAGACGCTTTCGGCCAAGGGACTCGTGCAGGCGCGGGCCCGCGTCGGCACGCGCGTCCAGCCGCGCGGCAAGTGGAATCTGTTCGATCCCGATGTGCTCTTCTGGCACGCCGAGGCGGGCTTCCGGCCGGAGTTCCTGGCGCATCTCGCCGAAATCCGTCTCGCGCTGGAGCCCGAGGCGGCGGCGTTGGCAGCCGAGCGCCGGACGCCGGAGAACCTCAAGGACATGGACCTCTGGCTTGAGCAAATGGCTGCGCCGGCCATAACGCTGGCGGGATTTGCCAAGGCCGACCTCGGCTTTCACCTGGCGGTGGCAGAGGCCGCGGCCAATCCGTTCTTCATCTCGATTTCGACCTTGATCGAGGTGGTGCTGGTGGCAATGCTCACTATCTCCTCGCCGGCCGAGGAGCCTGATCGGCTTACCAGGTCGGTCGAAGAACATCGGCGGATCGCGAAAGCCATCGCGGACGGCAATGCCAAGGCGGCAAGAGCCGCAATGCGCTCGGTGATCGAAACCGGTGTCAACGAAGCGCGGCGCGCGCAAGGTGCCGGCGCGCCGCGTTGATCGCGATGCCCAGCGTCAGGCCGTCCGGCCGTTCGGCAACGGCGTGCCGGGCGCAACCAGTTTCTGATCCGCCAGATCATCCCAGAAGGCATCCGGAATCGTCGTATTCCACCACTCGAGATTGGCCTTGAGCTCGGCGGGCGATTTGGGGCCGGTGAGCGTGGTGGCTACCACCTTGTGCGCTAGCGGAAACTGCAAAGCTGCAGCTCCTAGTGGGATGCCGTGCTTGCGGGCGAGGGCGTCGAGCTTGCTGACCTTGGCGGAGATTTCCGGTGGGGCCTTCTGATAAGCGCCGTTGGTCGGCCCCCAGACGTCGGTGCCCGCGAGGACTCCGGCGGCAAAGGGACCGGCGGCGATCATCGAGGCGCCGTGCTGCAGGCAGGTGGTGAACAGCGGCTCGAGAGTGGTCTGCTCGATGAGATTGTAGCGGTTGGCGAGCAGGAATGCGTCCCACTGGCCGATCGTCATGGCGTCCATCAGCACAGGCCATTCGTTGACGCCGAGGCCGATGGCCGAGACAAGGCCCTTTTTCCGCAGTTCGTCGAGCGCTCGATAACCGCCGCCCGTAAGGTCGGCCCAGTGCTTCTTGTTGCCTTCGACGCCATGCGACTGCGTGCCGATGTCGTGCACCAGCAGGATGTCGATCTGGGCGAGGCCAAGCCGCTGCAGGCTCGCCTCGAAGGAGCGCATGATCCCGTCATAAGTGTAGTCGTAGCGGATCTCGAACGGGAAGGGCTGCGTCCAGGGATGGTCGACGGTGCGCTCGGCATCGGAGCGGACTGGAACGAGCAGCCGGCCGGCTTTGGTCGAGATCGCAAAGCCGTCGTGGAAGCGCAGCGCATCGCCCACCAAGTGCTCGGCGCTGCCGAAACCGTAGTGCGGGGCAGTGTCGAAATAGCCGACACCGGCGGCGAGGGCATCGGCAATCGTGCCGCGGGCCTGTTCGGGTGTGATCACCGCCCCGTTCATGCCGGCGATGGTGGCGCTGCCGATGCCCAGTTCGGTCACCTCCAGCGCTGTCCTGCCGATCCGCCGCTTCTTGAATTGAGCCAATGGTGCCTCCCGAAAAATCGGCGGGACACTGACATGTCAGGGGCGGACAGGCAAACCCGGCCAGGGTTGAAAATGCCATCGTTGCGGCCAGTTATGCCCGCCGCAAAATCCGCCTGTGCGAAACTCCATGCCCCATAGGCGAAGCAGCAATAACGGTGCTAGCGATTCTGCTGTTGGGGTTCGGCGGGCTTGGGCGATGGCGACGACGCTCTACGTGGTGATTATGAGCCGCGGGAAGTGGTTTGTAGATGTGGAGGGCTCGAGTCACGGGCCCTACGAGACGCGTGCTTCGGCCGCGCTCGAGGCGAAGAAGCTCGCCGAATACATGGTGTCGCCGACGGCACCGGCCGAGGTGATCGTTCCCGATGAGGACGGCAAGTTCTGGGTGATCTGGGATAGCCGCGAGTCGAACGCGATCACCAAACGCGCGCTGTCGGCGCGGCGCAAACGGGCCGCCTGAGGCTCAGAGTTTCGGTTTCCGATAAGCGCTGAGATCGCCAGCAAATGGGATCATGCGCTTGGTCAGTCCGCGCGGCAAGTGCGCGAGATGATCGACCCCGTTCGACCAACCGAGACGCATGACCTGCAGTCGCCGCCGCAGGCGCAGCAGCCGGCTCGGCTCATGCACGACATCGCGCTTAAGATAGACGTCGCCCTCGGAGCGATCCGTTCGCTCGGCCTTGTCGAGTTGAACGGCGAGGCCGGGATCGGTCATCACCACATCAAGGTCGCGCGCAGGCTCCGCGAAATGCCGGTAGAGCACCAGGTCGAAGGCCCGGTCGTAAAGCTGGTCCAGCCGCGCCGGATTGAGCAGATGCACCATGGCGCGGCGCGAAATCATGTAGGCGGCCGAGCCCGCGGTGACCGATCTGAACGGCCGGAGCTTGATCGGCCCGACCGTCAGCCGCTCCGGTAGCACGCGGGCGTTACGGAGGATCGTTTCGAGCCGGACGATGTCGAACACGTCCGACGAAAAGCCGGCAAGAAACGCCGGCAGAAGCGGCGACAGCACGGCGTCGTCCTCGAGGATCAGCGCCCAGGGGACATCCTCATCGACCAGCCGCCGCCACAAGTGCAGATGGCTTGTGGTGCAAGCGGCCGCGGCCGGCGTCAGGAAATTGACGCGCCGTGTATCGCAGAACCGTTCGCGGACAGCCGCCGGAACCGCATCCCCCTCGGTCGCCTCGACGCGCTCAGCCGAAAGCCCCAACGCCGCCATTTGCGACTCGATAAGCGCCCGCCGATCCGTGCGGGCGGTGCGGTTGATGTAGTAGATGGGGATGGTGGGCATCGCGGGTCCGTCTGTGGCCGGCGGCGGCGCGAAGTCGAGAAGCTGGCGCGCCCACGGGGAATCGAACCCCTGTTCCCGCCGTGAGAGGGCGGTGTC
>JBEBHC010000196.1:0-4939 GCA_040081185.1 Devosia sp.
GTGGACGAGCGGCTGAGTGTCGAGGAGGCCAGTGAAATCCATGGTCAATACTTTCAGGCTGCAATGGCAGTGGTCGCTGCGGTCCGGATCGCCTCGACGTTGCGGGCATAGGCGGAGGGACCGCCGGTGAAGACGGCGGAGCCGGCAACGAGAACGTCGGCCCCGGCGGCGGCAACGAGAGGGGCAGTCGCGGGAGTAACGCCGCCATCGATTTCGATGTGGATGTCGCGGCGGCCGATCAGCGCCTTGATGCGCGCCACCTTGTTGACCACGGGATGGATGAAGGACTGGCCGCCAAAGCCCGGATTGACCGTCATGAGGCAGATGAGGTCGATGCGGTCGAGGACGTATTCGATGACGGTCTCGGGGGTCGAGGGATTGAGCGCGACGCCAGCCTTCTTGCCGAGTTGGCGGATCGCCTGGAGCGAGCGGTCGAGGTGTGTAGTCGCTTCGGCATGCACGGTTATGATGTCGCAGCCGGCATCGGCGAAGGCGGCGAGGAATGGATCGGCGGGCTCAATCATCAGGTGGCAGTCGAACACCGCCTTGGTCCGGTTGCGCAGCGCCTTGATGATGGGCGCGCCGAAGGTGATGTTGGGCACGAAATGGCCGTCCATGACATCGAGATGCACCCAATCGGCGCCGGCCGCCATCACGGCTTCGACCTCGTCGCCGAGTTTGGAGAAATCGGCCGAGAGGATGGAGGGTGCAATAATGGTCATGGGGTGTCCTTGCGCTCGCTGTCGAGGCCGCCCGAAAATACGCGGCTGGCGCGGAGATCTGCGGCGGTGATCGTTGTCAGCTCGCTGACGCCGACGGGACCCTTGGCCTCGGCAAAGAGTCGGTTGGCCTGCCGCAGTCGCGCACGGTCGAGAGCGTTGCGGATCGAACGCGCGTTGGCAAAGTGCGGCTGCCTGCGCCGAAGCCGGACATATTCGGACATGGCCTGGCGAGCTTCAGGATCGAAGCGATAGTTCTGCGTTGCGAGCATGGTTTCGGCGATCGAGAGCAGTTCGGTATCTTCGTAGTCGGGGAAATCGATGTGGTGGGCGATCCGCGAGCGGAACCCGGGGTTCGATTGGTAGAACTTGTCCATGCGGTCGGCGTAGCCGGCGAGGATCACCACAAGATCGTCGCGCTGGTTTTCCATCACTTGCAGCAGAATCTCGATGGCCTCCTGACCGTAGTCCCGCTCGTTGTCGGGGCGATAGAGATAGTAGGCCTCGTCGATGAACAGCACGCCGCCCATCGCCTTCTTGAGGATTTCCTTGGTCTTGGGCGCAGTGTGGCCGATGTACTGCCCCACCAGGTCGTCGCGGGTCACCGAGATGAGGTGCCCCTTGCGCACATAGCCCAGCCGGAACAGCAGGTCGGCCATCCGGAGGGCTACCGTCGTTTTGCCGGTCCCCGGGTTGCCGGTGAAGCTCATATGCAGGGTCGGTGTGGTCTGGCTCAGCCCCATCTTCTTGCGCGCCCGATCGACTAGCAGCAGGGCTGCCGTTTCGCGGATGCGCAACTTGACCGGCTTCAGCCCCACCAACTCGCGGTCGAGTTCATCGAGCACTTCGGCGACGCCGGACTCGCGGAAATCGGCGGCGAGGTCAACCGACGCCACGGGTGTTTCCGGCGCGGCGGGCGCCGGCGGCGCCTCGCCCTTTGCGACAACGGTGGTCGACATCAGCGCTGGGTCGTCATCGTCACGTTGACGGTGCGGCCCGCGACCTCGGTCCGCGCATAGGTGAAGGTCGGCTCGACCTTGGGCCGATTGACGATGAAGCTCAGCCGCACTGTCTCGAAGCCGCGCGAGGAGTCGAAGGCGTTGAGGCGGATGTAGTGATCGGGAAACGCCTTCCGGCACGCCTTCAACTCCATCATCACGCCAGCTGCGTCGCGCAGGTCGAACATCGGGTTGCCCCACATTTCCCAAAGATAGTTTCGCGGGTGCGGGTCATCGGTGTACTCGACGCCGACAGCCCATTCGTTTCTGAGACAGTATTCGACCTGGGCGACGATCTGGTCATCGGTGAGGTCGGGGAGGAACGAGAACGTTCCCTGGGTCACGCGCATGCATCGTCTCCTTAGGCGCTGACGCCGGCCGTCGGGACGTAGTCCGACGTGTCGGTCGATTGATAGTTGAAGGAAATGTCGCCCCACACATCGAGAGCGGCCTCGAGCGGCTTGCACCACCTGGCGGCGGCGCGAAGAATCTCCGGGCCTTCGTTCTTGATATCGCGGCCCTCGTTCCGGGCCAGGACCATCGCTTCGAGTGCGACACGGTTGGCAGTAGCGCCGGCCTGAATGCCCATCGGGTGACCGATGGTGCCGCCGCCGAACTGCAGCACCACGTCATCGCCGAACAGATCGATCAGCTGGTGCATCTGGCCGGCGTGAATGCCCCCCGACGCCACCGGCATCACCTTCTTGATGTCGGCCCAATCCTGCTCGAAGTAGATGCCACGCGGCAGGTCGATCTCATTCTTGAGCTCGCGCAGGACGTTGTAGTAGCCCTGCACCGTCAGCGGGTCGCCCTCGAGCTTGCCGACAGAGGTGCCGGCGTGCAGGTGGTCGACACCCGCGAGGCGCATCCACTTGGCGATGACGCGGAACGAAACGCCGTGGGTCTTCTGACGCGTATAGGTGCCGTGCCCCGCGCGATGGAGATGCAGGATCATGTCGTTCTGGCGCGACCAGTTCGCCATCGACTGGATGGCGGTGTAACCGATCACCAGATCGATCATGATGATGGTCGAGCCGGTTTCCTTGGCGAGTTCGGCGCGCTTGTACATCTCCTCCATCGTCCCGGCGGTGACGTTGAGGTAGTGCCCCTTGATCTCGCCCGTCTGCGCCGCTGCCTTCGTGACCCCTTCCATGCAGTACAGGAAGCGGTCGCGCCAATGCATGAAGGGCTGACTGTTGATGTTCTCGTCATCCTTCATGAAGTCGAGGCCACCCTTGAGGCCCTCGTACACCACACGGCCATAGTTCTTGGCTGACAGGCCGAGCTTGGGCTTGGTCGTCGCGCCCAGCAGCGGGCGGCCGAACTTGTCGAGGCGCTCGCGCTCCATGACGATGCCGGTCGCGGGGCCCTTGTATGTCTTCACGTAGGCAACCGGCAGCCGCATGTCCTCGAGGCGCAGCGCCTTCAACGGCTTGAAGCCAAAGACGTTGCCGATGATCGAGGCCGTGAGGTTCGCGATCGAGCCCTCTTCGAAAAGGATCAAGTCATAGGCGATATAGGCGAACCACTGGCCGGGGTTGTTCGGCACCGGCTCCACGCGATAGGCCTTGGCCCGGTACTGGTCGGCGGCAGTAAGGCGATCGGTCCACACCACGGTCCAGGTCGCGGTCGAGCTCTCTCCGGCCACGGCGGCTGCAGCCTCGATCGGATCGACACCGTCCTGCGGCGTGATGCGGAACAGTGCGAGGATGTCGGTGTCCTTGGGAACGTAGTCGCCGTTCCAATAGCCCATCTGCGCATACTTCAGCACTCCGGACTTGTAGCGCGCCTTGCCCTTGAGCTCGACTGGTGTCTGATCGTTCATGAGGGTGTCCTTTCAAAACTTTGGAAATCAGGCGGCGCGGCTGGTGACGCCGGTGCGAGGGTCGAGTTCGCCGCTCGCGTAGCGCTTGGCCATCGTGCTCAACGGGATGACCTTGATGCCCGGTGCCTTGCCTGCGGTGCCGAACGCCTCAAAGCGCTCGCGGCAGACCTTGCGCATCGCATCAATGGCGGGCTTGAGGAATTTGCGGGGATCGAACTCGCTCGGGTCGGTGGCGCCGGCCTTGCGAAAGGCGGCGGTCGCGGCAAGCCTGAGGTCGGTATCGATGTTGACCTTGCGCACCCCGTGCCTGATGCCGCGTACGATCTCCTCGACCGGTACGCCCCAGGTCTCGCGCATCGTCCCACCATTGGCGTTGAACACCTCCTGCCACTCCTTGGGCACCGACGACGAGCCGTGCATTACGAGGTGGGTTGTCGGCAGCAGTTCGTGCAGCCGCTCGATGATGTCCATGGCGAGGATTTCCCCGCTCGGTTTGCGCGTGAACTTGTAAGCGCCGTGGCTCGTGCCGATTGCAACGGCGAGTGCATCGACCTTCGTCGCGGCAACGAAGCGCCTGGCTTCCTCGGGGTCGGTCATCAGCATATGGCGCTGCAGCGTGCCCTCGAAGCCGACGCCGTCCTCGGCCTCTCCTGCGCCGGTCTCGAGCGAGCCCAGCACGCCGATTTCGCCTTCGACGGAAGCGCCTACGTAGTGCGCCAGCTTGGCGACTTCCGAGGTGATGGTGACATTGTAGTCGTAGTCGGACGGGGTCTTGGCGTCCTCCTTGAGCGAGCCGTCCATCATCACGGACGTGTAGCCGTGCTGGATGGCCGAGAGGCAGGTCGCGACATTATTTCCGTGGTCCTGGTGCATGCAAAGCGGAATGTCGGGAAACATTTCCTCCAGCGCATCGATGATGCGGCCGAGCATGATGTCGCCGGCATACGAGCGCGCCCCGCGGCTGGCCTGCAGGATCACTGGAGCGTCCACGTCGCGCGCCGCTTCCATGATGGCGAGCGCCTGCTCCATGTTGTTGATGTTGAACGCGGGTACGCCATAGTCGTACTCGGCTGCGTGATCGAGAAGCTGGCGGAGCGTGATTCGAGCCATCAGGTTTTCTCCATTGTCCGGGTCTTGGTCACGAGTGCCTCGACTCCGGGGAGGGCCATGGCCTCCGTGTCGCCGAGTGAGGCAACGTGTGCGAGGAGTTGCGGGCCGGCGTAAGCCGGCATCAGCGGCACGATGGCGTGGATCGATGCGTGCCGGCGGATCGAGCTCGACGGCGCATCGTTGACGTAGATGTCGCCATGCACCGACAGCATCATTGCGAAAGCGCGGTCATTCGATTCCTCCTCGCTGTGGAAGCGCAGATTTTCGAGCAGCACGACGCCGCCCTC
>JBEBHC010000404.1:0-1247 GCA_040081185.1 Devosia sp.
GCTCGGCGCCGGGGCTCGTGGGCGGCTACATGGGCGTCGTGCCCGACGAGTGGCGGGCGGCCCTTGGGGGTCCTGCGCTCACCGGGCAGTGCTGCATCCCGATCATCACGCGCTCGAGTCAGGGACCGGCCGCCAGCGTCTTCGATCCCGACGATGTCGCGGCAGACCGGCCGGCGCCGAGCACGCTCCTCGTGGGCTACCCGGCGGACCATCCGCTGGCGCCGTGGAGCGGCACGAGTCCGCTCTACAACGGCGCCACCGTCATCGGCGGCCTCGCCTTCCCGGCCGGTTCACGGTCGGTGCTCTTCTTCGGGCGGCACGGCGACACCTTCTGCTACGGCACGGGCGACGAATGCGGCGATCCGGCGGAGTCGGACAAAGGCAACCACGCGTGGCCCTACCGGCATCAGGTATGGGCGTACGACGCCGGCGATCTGGCGGCGGTGAAGGCGGGCCGGATGGCGCCCTGGGACGTCCGGCCCTACGCCACGTGGACGTTGCCGGAGATGAGCGACGACGGCCGCGCCAGCATGCGGAGCGCCACCTACGACCCGGCGACACACCGCGTCTACCTCACGACCGTATACGGAGACGCCCCGCGCGTGCACGTGTACCAGGTGCGAACCGCCCTCGGGGCGCCGGCGTCCTAGGACGAGATGGCTGCCCCCGCCCGCGCGCACGGCATCGTGCTCTTCGACGGCACCTGCGCGTTCTGCGAGCGCTCGGTGACCTTCATCGCCACGCGCGATCCGGCAGGGTATTTCCGCTTCGGCGCCTCGCAGACACCGGCCGCTCAGGCGCTGCTGGCCGAATTCGGTGAGACGCGCGAGTCCACCCGCAGCATCATCCTCATCGAGGACGGCCAGCTCTACCGGAAGTCCACGGCCGTGCTGCGGATCGCCCGGCGGCTCCCACGCCCGTGGTCGATTGCCGCCGTGGCGCTGCTCATCCCGCGCCCGCTGCGTGATGCCGCGTACGGCGTGGTCGCGGCCGTGCGGCACCGCCTGGCCGGGCGGTCGAACGCCTGCGAAATTCCGCCGCCCGAGATCCGGGAACGCCTGATCTGACGGGCGGCGCCGGCGCCTAGGGGCGCGGGGCCACCATGATGGCCTTGAGGTCGTCGGCTTCGCCGCTGAGCGCCTTCGGCCCGGCCGGGTACTTGTTCATCTCGAGGAAATAGGCGATGAGCGTCGCCACATCCTCGCGCTTGAGGCTGCCGGGGTTGTCCATCGGCATCTCGCTCATGC
>JBEBHC010000057.1:0-18118 GCA_040081185.1 Devosia sp.
GGTCAGTTCGCGATAGTCGATATAGAGGATGGCGCCGGCGGCGATGAGCATGCCGAAGAACACGGCGCGGACGAGCTTGCCGTCATCGATGCGGGCGATGCGCCCGGCGATGGCGCCCGCGAGACTCACGGGCGCTTCCGGCCGACATCGAGGGCGGTGACAGTCGCATCATTGCCGGTGCTGGCGGCAGGTGGCTTTTCGGCCTCGGCGGCGATTTCAGGTGCAGCGGGTGGCGCCGTGGCTGGCGCGGAATCTGCAACAGCAGGGACGGGCATCTCGACCAGCGGGCGGCCCGACACCTGGCGATAGAGATCGAGGGCGCGCAGCATTTCGGCGGCGGTCATCGACTCGGCGTCTTCGAGGGTGCTGCTTTCGCGGCGCATCGCGTCGTGGACGATCATCAGGACGAGAACCAGCACGACGGGCAGCAGGTCGATGGAAATGGCGCCGGCCCAACTGGGGATGAAGTCGCTCCAGTAGCGCAGCACGGCCTCGGCGGAAGACAGCGGCACGAAGCGCGTCGGCTCGATCTTGGGTGCGGCGAGGATTTCGTCCGCGGCCGTCGACAGCGCCGCCGATTGCGCGGCGACGGATTCACGCACGGTGTCCATCACCGTATCCTGCCGCTGCACCAGTTCGGTCGAACCGCCATCGGCAACCGGGGCGATGAAGCCGACCGAGAGATCGGCCGCGGCGCGCTTGACGGAGGGTGCCACACCGGTTTCCTGCAGCGCTGCGATGATGCCATTGAGTTGCACCACTTCGGCAGCGAATTCGTCGGCGCGGGGTCCGACCTCGCCGGCGCCGGAGACCAGTTCGCGCATCTTGGCGAGATGGGTCGAACCCTGGTCGAACAGCGCCTGCACTTCGCCCCGCGAATTGGTGATGGTGGCGGAGAGCTCGTTCATCTGCGCCGACATCTGGGTCAGCAGCTGGACGACCGAGCCCGAACCGGTGGTTCCGGTCAGGGCACCGGAGCTGCGCTCGTCGTCGGCGAGGCGCGCGAAGCGGTCGGCGGCGCGCTGCACGTCGGGCAGCAGCGATTGTGCGGCGAGGGCATTGCCGTGCGCATCGTCGAGATCGGCGACATAGCCCTGCAGCGTCACCGCCAGGTGCTGTTCGAGCGCGGCGGAGCCGGCGAGCGCGGCGGCATTAAGCCAGGAGGACATGGCCATGATCATGAAGCAGCCGACCGCCATCGTAAGGAACAGGCCGGTGCGCTGCATGCCGTTGACCACCAGCGGAACGAAACGCAGCATGAATGTCCAGAAGGCGTAGATCGCGACCGACACGGCGACCGAGTAGGTGATGGCGGCAAAGAACACGAAAGTTGCCGAGCCATCGAGCAGGCCGCGGACGCCGAGATAGGTATAGACGCCGGAGGCCAGTGACAGGATGGCCAGCGCGAACCGCGTCATGGTTTCGACGCCAGTCACCGTCTCCTGCAGCCGGACGGCGTTGTTCTTGCGCAGCATGAAATGTCCCCTGTCGCACGGCGCGGTGCCGCGCAGCGTGTTTGCGGGAACGATAATGGAACAAACGCGGCCAGAAAGAGGCCGGTAACTTATGGTTTGGTTAGCCGGCAAAGTGAAGGCGGACGGGTTCGCCGCCGGCCTTCAGGGAAACCTGCGAGGTCTCAGAGCTTGCAGGTCGAAACCAGTTCGCCTGCGCCATTCCAGACCTGGGCGACCTGCTTGCGGCCTTTGCCGTCCAGAGTGACAGTCCAGCCCGAGACGTTGGAGCTGAAGAAGCCGCCATCGACCAGTTCGCCGACATGGAACCAGCCGCCGTCGCCCTTGGCGTTGAAGGTGACGACGTCGCCCTTGTCGATCGCTTTCACGCCGCCGGGGCGGCAGTCGAGATAATCGGGGTGGGCGGGAATGCCGGTGCTGCCCACGAGCTTACGAATGGCGGCAAGGACACTCTGGATGTCCGTAAAGCCGTTCCACATATAGTTATGGCCGTTGATCGTAGCCCCGCCGATGGCTGCATTGGCGGGGTTGCTGAGATATTCGTTGAGCGCCTTAAACTCGGCCTTGTCCTTGACGGTGATGCCAGAGAAGTCGAGCGTCGCCTGGCTGGCATTCTGGACCGCGATGCGGCTGGCAACTTCAGTACCGTCGGCAACGTGGACAACCACCGTTCCTCCTTGGCCGCTGACGGTTCCCGTACCGCCCGCGACATCGATGCGGACCGATGTGTTCGGGCCGTTCATGCCGATATGGCCGGACAAGGTCAGGTCGACATCGCCGCCGTCGCCGCCATTGCCGTCATCAAAGCCGTCGCCGCTGCCGCCATTGCCGCCCCGCGCCACGATGGTGATGCCGTTGGCAATGTCGGTGCCCGACGCCGTGACCAGTCCGCCCTTGCCGCCGTTGCCACCCGGTCCGCCCCACCCGGCAGAGTCGCCGCCATCGCCGCCGTCGACCGTGAGATCGATTTCGGGAGTGCCCATCGAGGCGTGATGCAGAATGGTCGAAGTGCCGTTTTCCGGGGCCTGTATGGGTGTGCCGTCGTCTCCGTCCTCACCCGAAAAATCATCGGCCAGCGCGGCCGACGAGGCCGCGGCCATTGTTCCTACGAGAAGCACGGCGGCGAGGATGCGAAGTTTTGCCATTTGCAAGTCTGTCTCCGATATCGCCGGTGTGTCGGATTTTGCCCGGCCACGGCCGGTAACCCCATGCTTCCGGCGCAGCGAGGCTAGACCGCGTAAAACGGTTGCACATCCACCAAATGGCTGATGTTTCGGGCGTCACCATGCCAGCCGGCAGGTCGAAACCAGCTCGGCCGAACCGTTCCAGACCTTGGCGAGGTGCTCCTTGCCTCCGGCTTCGACCGTGACGGTCCAGCCGGAGTGGTTGGAGGACGAGAATGTGTCGCCCACCAAATCGCCGACATGGAACCAGCCGCTTTCGCCCCTGGCGTTGAAAACCACGGTTTCACCCTCAACGAGGGCGCTCACGCCGCCGGGGTTGCACCCGAGTCGGGGCGGCGTCTGTTGGGACGCCGTTTCACGCCGGTCGGGGACCAGCAGGGTGTAGTTGCCGATGGTCACGGAAGAGAACCCTTCCCATGAGACGCGCGCGCCGTTGATTACGCCCTTGCCCGATCCCGTGTTGGCAAGGATTGCCTTGAGGGCCTTCTTGTCGATGGTGACGTCGACCCAACTGAGGACACTAACGTCGGCGCCGGTGACGGCGATCTTGCCGCGGACCGCGCTGTCGCTGATGCCGATGCTGATCACCTCCGGGTCAACCACGAGAATGCCTCCGCGCAGCGTCGCGTCTTGGACACTCAGGGCGACAATGCCTCCGGTGACTGCGCCACCCCGGCCCGCCGAGAGGTCAATGCGGATGGACTCTCCAGAGGGGAGCTTGCCGATGTCGCTCGCGACGGACAGAGCCATGACGCCGCCAGCTCCGCCATTGGCAGTGCGGCCGCCGTCGACGTCGAGACCGGCATCGCCGCCGCTCAGGTCGATGGACAGGCCGCCTGCGATCGGGCCCGTCACCGCTATTGCGGCGATACCCCCCTCGCCACCGGCACCGCCCTGCACGAATGGTCCGGAAGGGTCGGCATTGCCGCCGGTGCCGCCGCGCAGATCGATGAGGACGTCGCCTTCCACCTGCGGAACAACGATCGCCTGGACACCGCCATCGCCGCCATTGGCGGGAGCCGTGACCAGCGTCCCGTCTCCGCCATCGGCGCCGCGGTCGTTGACGATGAAGTCCTGGGCTGCGGCGGCTCCCGCCAGAAACAGGGTGCAGGATGAAGCGAGCAGCAGCGTGCGAAATGACAGCAAAACGATATCCCCCCAAATCAATTGGTGGAGATAAGCAGGCTTTCGCGGCGGCGAGAATACACGATTTTGGCCGACGCCCGCCGGCACCGGACGTTCCCCGTCAGGCCTCGGTTGCGACGTCGAGGGCCAGCGCCACCATGTCCTTGAGGGACGTCTGGCGGTCCTCGGCGCTGATCTCGTCCTTGGTGATGAGGCAGTCGGTCATGGTGCAGACGGTCAGCGCGCGCACGCCGAAGCGGGCTGCGAGGGTGTAGAGCGCGGCGGATTCCATTTCGACGCCGATGACGCCGTGCGCCGGGAGGCGGCCATAGCCGGCCATGCCGGGTTCGATATGATAGAAAATGTCGGAGCTCAGCATGTTGCCGACATGATAGCGCAAGCCCTTTTCCCCTGCCTTGTCGGCGGCGGCGCGCAGCAGGGAATAGTCGGCGATGGGCGCGAAGTTGAAGGCGCCGAAGCCGTCCTTGACGATGGTGGAATCGGTGGAGGCGGCCTGTGCGATGACGAGGTCGCGCACCTTCACCCTGGTGTTGAGGCCGCCGCAGGTGCCGATACGGACCAGCGTCTTGAGGCCGTAGACGTTGATCAGTTCATGCACATAGATCGACAGCGACGGCTGGCCCATGCCGGTGGCCTGCACGGAGACCGGCTTGCCGTTCCAGGTGCCGGTGAAGCCGAGGCAGTTGCGCACGGAATTGACCAGTTTGGCGTCCTTGAGGAACGTCTCGGCCACCCATTTGGCGCGCAGTGGATCACCCGGGAGCAGCACGGCCTCGGCATAATCTCCTACCCTGGCGCGGTTGTGCGGCGTCATCTACGGTCTCCCTAGCGTGGCCACAAGCTATAGCGAGCGAGCCGATGGCGCGACAAGGCCAAGCCGGATCGACGGCTGTTGCCTAAGTTCTGCGCCGTTGGCTAGAGTGCCTGAAATTCAAGCAATCGAGCGTCTCCGGTTCCAATTTCATGGCGTCAAAGAGCCTTCCCGTCGCGCAATATCTGCAGGCGCTGCACGACCGTCACAAGACCAATCGAACGGGGAAGCTTGCCGACTATATCCCGGAGTTGACGCGCACCGACCCGGATCTGTTCGGCTTGGCCTTCGCCACCATGGACGGCTACGTCTACGAGGCAGGCGACACGGCGGCGTTGTTCACCATCCAG
This sequence comes from Devosia sp., assembly GCA_040081185.1. Taxonomy (GTDB): domain Bacteria; phylum Pseudomonadota; class Alphaproteobacteria; order Rhizobiales; family Devosiaceae; genus Devosia_A. Next base: position 4,964 of record JBEBHC010000057.1, read on the forward strand.
TCGATCTCGAAGGCGATCATCTACGGCCTGGCGCTCGAGGATCACGGCCGCGCGGAGGTGCTGCGGCGCATCGGCGTCGAGCCGTCTGGGGAAGCGTTCAACTCCATCGCCTTCGACGAAAAGAACAACCGCCCCTTTAATCCCATGGTCAATGCCGGCGCCATTGCCGCGACGGCGCTGGTGAAGGGTGCTGCACATGACGAGCGCTGGACGCGCATCCTCGAAACCTTCCAGCGCTTCGTCGGGCGCGATCTGGTGATGGATGAGGCTGTCTATGCCTCGGAGAGTGCGACCGGGCACCGCAACCGCGCCATCGCTTTCCTCGAACTCAATTCCGGAATGATCGGCGGCAATGTCGATGATCACCTCGACCTCTATTTCCGGCAGTGCTCGCTGCTGGTGAATGCTGCGGATCTTGCCATCATCGGCGCGACGCTCGCCAATGGCGGGCTCAATCCGGTGACCGGCGAGCGGGCCTTGTCACAGGAGCACGTGCGCTCGGTGCTCAGCGTGATGAACACCTGCGGAATGTACGACTATGCCGGCGGCTGGCAGTTCGACGTGGGACTGCCTGCCAAATCCGGCGTCGGTGGCGGCATCACGGCCGTGCTGCCCGGACATCTGGGGATCGGCGTGTTTTCGCCGCGGCTCGACGCTGTGGGCAATTCGGAGCGCGGTGTGAAAGCCTGCGAGGACATTTCGCGCAACTTCCGGCTGCATCTGTTCGAGGATCGCGGCACCGGGCAGGACCCGGTGCGGCGCTTTTATCGCGGCACCGACGTGCGCTCGTCGCGCGTGCGGCGGCAGGCGGAGGTCGAGGCGCTCGATCACGACGGGCACGCCATTGCGATCTGCGAGTTGCAGGGCGAGCTGAGTTTTGTCGAAGCCGAGCGGGTCAGCCGCCGCATCGGCGAGGAGCAATCGAGCTTCTCCTTCCTGATCCTCGACATGACGCGGTTGCGAAGGGTCGATCCCGTAGCCGAGGAACTGCTGCAGATGCTCGCCACGCAGTTGCGCGCCGGAGCGCGTTCCTTCGCGATTGCCAGCCTCGATGCACGGTTGCGCGGCATTGCAGGCGACGAGGGATTTCCGTCGGTCGATATGGCGCTGGAGGCCTATGAGGACCGGCTGCTGGCGCGCGTCCTGCAAGCGGAAGCGGCGGGACCGGCTGCGGCTGCGCTTCGCGATTTTGCGCTGTTCTCCGACTGGACCGAAGAGCGCATCGGTGAACTCGAGCATCACCTCTCGTCGCGCGCTTTCACGCTGGGCGAGATGCTGATCGAGGCGGGGACGCCGGCGCGTTCGCTCTATTTCCTCACCGAGGGGCGGGTGAACGTGTCGATCACGGTGGCGAGCGGGATGATACGGCGGATCAGCACGATCGATGCGGGTAATGTGTTCGGGGAACTGGCGATCTTCGGCCAGTCGCGCCGGACTGCCGATGTCATCGCGGCCGGTGAAGGGCATCTGCTCGAACTCAATGCGGATGCGATCCTCGAACTGGCGGCGGAGGAGCCGCGGCTGCATGCGGCCCTCGCGCTGGCCGTCGGCCGGTCGCTGGCCGACCGGCTGGGGCGGGCGAATCGCGAAATCCAGGCGCTGAGCCGCTAGGTCCTCGACCGGCCCGTTTGCGCGGCGTTATGCAACTCCTATATAGGGCACGCATTCAGCCCCTGATGGGAGGCCCGAGATGGTTGCGAAGATTTTCATCGATGGCGAGGCCGGTACGACTGGCCTTCAGATCCGCGAGCGGCTGGCCGGGCGGCGCGACCTCGAAGTCCTGTCGATCGCGCATGACAAGCGCAAGGACCAGGCCGAGCGCAGGCGGCTGCTGAATGCGGCGGACGTGGCGATCCTCTGCCTGCCCGACGATGCCGCAAAGGAGAGCGTGTCGCTGATCGAAAACGGCACGACGCGCGTCATCGACGCGTCGACGGCGCATCGCATCGCCGATGGCTGGACCTATGGCTTCGCCGAAATGGACAAAGGCCAGTCTGCCGCCATCGCCAAGGCGAAACGCGTGGGCAATCCCGGCTGCTGGCCGCAGGGCGCCATTGCCACGCTGCGGCCGCTGGTCGAGGCCGGGTTGCTCCCGACGGACTATCCGGTGACCGTGCACGGCATTTCCGGCTATAGCGGCGGCGGCCGTCAGATGATCGAGGACTATGAGGGCAAAGGCGAGGGTGCCAACGAGTTCATGCCCTACGGTCTCACCTTCAAGCACAAGCACCTGCCGGAACTGCAGACATATTCCAAGCTCAGTGGAACGCCGCTCTTCAATCCCGCGGTGGGTAACTTTGCGCAGGGCATGATCACCATGGTGCCGCTGCAGCTCTGGACATTGTCGAAGGTGCCGACCGGCGCCGACCTGCATGCGGCGATTGCCGACCACTTCGCTGCCATCAAGGGCGGCTTCGTGGAGCTGGCCCCGCTGGCACTCGACAGCGAGCGGAGCGCCGAGCTCAATCCCGAGCTCTACAACAACACCAACCGCATGCGTCTCTACGTGTTCGCCAATGATCAGAAAGCGCAGGCGACGCTGGTGGCGGTGTACGACAATCTCGGCAAGGGCGCTTCGGGCGCGGCCGTGCAGAATCTCAACCTGATGCTTGGCGTCGCGGCGGATACGAGCCTCGCGGCTTGAGTCGGGGCTTTAGGCGGTCAGGTCGAAGATTTTCATTTCGGCGGCGCGGATCGCATCCTCAGGCGCCATGCTCAGCAGCAGTCCGCGCTGACCGGCGTTGATGTAGATCACGTCGTAGAGCTGCGCCGTTTCGTCGAGCGCTGTTGGCACGTGACGCTTCTGGCCGAAGGGGCCGATGCCTCCGACCTTGTAGCCGGTCAGCCGTTCCGCGTCGGGCACCTTCATCATGGCGGCGGTTTTACCTCCGAAGCAATTGGCCAGCTTTTTCATCGAAACTTCGCGATCGGACGGAACGACAACGCAGACCGGCTTGCCGTCGAGTTCGGCCATCAGGGTCTTGAAGGTCTGAGCCGGGTCGATCCCCAAGGCCTCCGCCGCGGCGAGGCCGATCCGCGGCGCTTCGGGGTCGTAGTCATAGGGATGCAAATCGAAGGCGATGCCTAGCCGTTCGAGCAGCAATGTGCCGGGTGTGGTGCGGGACATGGCGCTTGATGCCACGGCTTGCCGGGTTTCGCCACCGGTGCGATGATCGGGGCGGTGCAACGAGCTGCGGCGCAAGGGGGCCTCCCATGACAGACAATCACGCGATGGCGGATGTGCTTGCCTATTGCGACGGCTTCCCGCTCGACAAGTTCAAGGCGGGCGACGTGCTGCTCGCCGAAGGTCCTGCGACCGACCGGATGTACATCCTCGCTACTGGCGAGGTCGAAGTGCTGCGCGGCAAGACGCAGGTGGCGGACATTGCAATGTCGGGCGCGATCTTCGGAGAAATCGCCGCGCTGCTCGGCGGGCCGCACACGGCCACCGTTCGCGCGATCAATGACGTCACGGCGTTCCGCATCGAGAATGCGCGCTCACTGCTGATGAGCCATCGCGAAATCAGCTTCCATGTTTCGAGCGTGCTGGCGCGGCGGCTCACCGATGCCACGACCTATCTGGCCGATCTCAAGCGGCAGTTCGCAGACCGATCGGACCATCTGGGGATGGTGGACGAGGTGCTCGATGCGCTGGTGCAGCGCCAACGACCGGCGGTGCAGGCCGGCCCGAGCAGCAGCGGGGACGGACGCCTTTAGCTCAGCTTGGGTGCCGGCATCCAGGCCGGCATTTCGGTGAGCTGCTCGATCGGCCGTTCCAGCTCTTGGTCGAGATAGACCGTCTCGGCGCCACCCTCGAAGGAGAACCACGCTGCCTGCCGTGCCTCGGTGTCGATGGCGATGGTGGTGGGCACGTTGCCGGTCTGCTTGCCGGCATTGAACAGCCAGGTGTTGCCGATCCGGTCGACCCAGGAGCCGTTGCGCGCAAAGGGCGCTTCGTGGACATGGCCACAGATCACCAGATCCGGGTTGTGCCGTGCGACCCAGCCCACGAGAGCCTGGTCGCCGTAGAAGCGCTGGCCCGACCAGCTGATCGGCGATTCCGGCGGCGGGGCGTGATAGACCCAGATCCAGGGGCCACGGCGATCGGCGGCCGCCGCATCGAGTTCGGCGCCGATTTCCGCCTGCGTCGCCGGACCGTCCCACCAGGCGCACATGGTAATCATCGCGTCGCCGATGTAGAGCGTATCGCCGTCGGCTGGGATCGACAGCCGTTTGACCTCTTTCATCCACAGCGCCTGCTTCTCGCCGCCTGGGCCGGTGCCGTCGAGATCGTGGTTGCCCGAGCAGACGAAGACCTTGGTCATGTCACGCAGGCGCTTCAGATATTTGAGCACGACCACGATCTGGGCCCCCAGATCGACGGGAGAGCCGATATCGAGCAGGTCGCCGGCGATGATGACGCCATCGTAGTTGGGGGCGTTTTCCAGCACCCAGTCGAACTGCGGCAGCGAATAATGAAGATCGGCGACGATCAGCAGTTTCATGCGCGGGGCACCCCATCCGGCGGGCGGAGACTAGCCGAAGGGCGGAGCACACGCGAGTGGGGCAGGCAGCGGCAGGGTAGCGGAGTGGAAATCCCCAGTGCAACTGTTCCGGCAACCCTACCGGCTGTGCACTTGACCCCGGTGGCGCACTCCGCCAAAACGCGGCCAACCGAAAGGACCGGGCGATCATGGACAAATTCAATCATCTGACGGGCGTCGCCGCGCCGCTGCCGATCATCAATATCGACACGGACATGATCATTCCCAAGCAGTACCTCAAGACGATCAAGCGGACCGGTCTCGGCACGGCGCTGTTTTCGGAGATGCGGTACAACGAGGACGGCACCGAGAATCCGGACTTCGTGCTCAACAAGCCGGCTTATCGGCAGGCCAAGATCATCGTCGCCGGCGACAACTTCGGCTGCGGCTCGTCGCGCGAGCATGCGCCGTGGGCGCTGCTCGATTTCGGCATCCGGTGCGTGATCTCGACGAGCTTCGCCGACATCTTCTACAACAACTGCTTCAAGAACGGCATTCTGCCGATCGTGGTGACGCCGGATCAGCTGAAGCTCTTGATGGACGATGCCGAGCGCGGTGCCAACGCGACGATCTCGGTCGATCTCGAAGCGCAAACGATCAAGGGGCCAGATGGCGGCACCGCGCATTTCGATATCGACCCGTCGCGCAAGCAGACGCTGCTCGAAGGCCTCGACGACATCGCGGCGACCATGAAGGAAGGCGCCGAGATTTCGGCGTTCGAACAGAAGGTCAGCACGCAGAGGCCGTGGATTTGATGATAGTGGCGACCTTAGTACGAGAGACACTTGTCTGGTTGTTCGGTGTCGCGATATTTGTGGTCTGTTACTTCGCGATGCCCAGCCCAATGTGCGGCTTGGTCCTTCCGTTATTTTTTCTCAAAGTGTCACGTGTTCGTGCCATCGACGTCCATGAGATATACCTTCTTGTTAGGGTATTGACGCGGGGCCTTGGAGAAAAAGGGCAGATTGAGGGGACCGATCTTAAGCGTGTGCACAGCGCGTTCATGATTGATGACGCTATTCTAAGTGATTCAGAGGCCGAGGCTGGAGCTGTTAAAGTAGGGGTACTCACCCTCGCCGGAATCGTCGAGTGGTTGCTGCTACTTGGTCTGTTTATTCACTTCTGCATAGGGCTTGCGTTGGGATGAAGCACGTAACGTCAGGCTCGCCGTTCGAGTCCAAGATCGGCTATTCGCGCGCCGTGGTGGACGGAGATATGGTCTATGTATCCGGCACCACCGGCTATGACTACAGCACCATGACCATGCCGGTCGATGCCACGTCGCAGGCGCGTAATGCGCTCGCAACCATCGGCGAGGCACTGGCCGAAGCGGGGTCGGACCTCAAGGATGTGGTGCGGGTGCGCTACTACATCACGGACATGGCGCATTACGACGCGCTGGTTGCGGTGGCGGGTGAGGTATTCGGCGATATCCGCCCGGCTGCGACGATGCTGGTATGCGGGCTGACGACATCCGAGATGAAGCTCGAGATCGAAGCGACGGCGCGCATCGGCGCGCATCAGAGTTGACCATGCAGATCGTCGTCGACCCGGTGCTGAAGCCAGAGGACCTTGCGGCGATCCGCGACGGCCTCCACGCTTACAATGATGCTCAGGTCGCCTCTGCCGAGGGTGACGACGGGCATATCGGTATCCTGCTCAAGGACGAGGCGGGCAAGACCATCGGTGGTCTCACTGGCCGCTGGTACTATGATTGGCTGTTCGTCGAGCTGCTTTATGTGCCCGAAGCCCTGCGCGGCCAGGATGTCGGTACGCGCCTCATGGGTGAGGCCGAAGCCTATGCGCGCGGCAAGGGCATGACTGGCGTCTGGCTCGACACGTTCGATTTCCAGGCGCGCGGCTTTTACGAAAAGCTCGGCTATGCCGTGTTCGGTGAGTTGCCGAACTATCCGGGCAAGCATTCCCGCTTCTTTCTCAGCAAACGCATTCAACAAGAGTAGAACGATGACCCACAAGCTCCTCCTGCTTCCCGGCGACGGCATTGGCGTCGAAGTCATGGGCGAAGTCGAAAAGCTCATCGCTTGGCTCAACAAGGAGCAGAAGGCGGCGTTCACCATCGAGCGGGGTCTCGTCGGCGGTTCGGCTTACGACAAGCATGGCGCGTCGATTTCGGACGAGGACATGGGCAAGGCGCAGGCCGCCGATGCCGTAGTCTTCGGCGCGGTGGGCGGACCGAAATGGGACAAGGTTGCCTACGAGGTGCGCCCGGAGGCCGGGCTGCTGCGTCTGCGCAAGGATCTTGGGCTGTTTGCAAACCTCCGGCCGGCGATCTGCTATCCAGCGCTGGCCGATGCGTCGTCGCTCAAGAAGGAGCTGATCGAGGGTCTCGACATCCTCATCGTGCGCGAGCTCACGGGCGGCGTCTATTTTGGCGAGCCCAAGACCATCACCGATCTCGGCAACGGGCAGAAGCGCGCCGTCGACACGCAGGTCTATGAGACCTACGAGATCGACCGCATCGTGCGCGTCGCCTGCGACCTGGCGCGAACACGCAGCAAAAAGGTGCACTCGGCCGACAAGAAGAACGTCATGAAGTCGGGTGTGCTGTGGGACGAGGTGGCGCAGGCCGTCGCCAGGGATTACCCCGACCTCGCGTTTCACCACATCCTCGCCGACAATGCGGCGATGCAGCTGGTGCGCAATCCCAAGCAGTTCGACGTGATGGTCACGGACAATCTGTTCGGCGACGTGCTCAGCGATGCGGCCGCGATGCTCACCGGCTCGCTCGGCATGCTGCCGTCTGCCTCCCTCGGCGCACCGGACAAGACGAGCGGCAAGCGCAAGGCGCTGTACGAGCCGGTCCACGGCTCGGCGCCCGATATTTCAGGCAAGGGGATCGCCAATCCGATTGCGATGCTCGCGAGCTTCGCCATGGCGCTGCGTTATTCGTTCGGGCTGATCGAGCTGGCCAACAAGCTGGAAGCCGCCATTGCGGCAGTGCTCGACGACGGCCTGCGCACCGGCGATATCGCGCAGGGCAGCAAGTCCATCGGCACGCAAGAGATGGGCGCCGCGGTGCTGCGGAAACTCGCGGCGTAAACGCGAGGTCCGAGCAGTCGCGGCGCCGCGATCCGGCGCGTCACGCCGGCAGGCCGGTCGCGTTGCGAACAAGGCTACGAAAGGCCCAGGGCCGAGCGTCGTACACCGCGTCGGGCTCGAACCCGAGATCGGCCAGTTCGTATGGGGTCATAGTTTTCAGCCTCGCGAGCGTTGATGCTTCGGCACGGGCACGTCCAATCCGGCGGAGCCAGGCGGGCAAAGCGTTGCGGCTAGTGTTTTCGGCGATGTCTTCCGGCTGAAAGCCGGAAATTGCGATGGTGCTCATTCTCATTCTCCTTGAATGAATCGATTCAAAACGCGAATTCGGAATGCCTTGAACCGATTCAAAATCTAGTCCCTCCGCAGCTCGATAGCAAGCAAAATTTGAATCGGTTCAATAAAGGTGGTAGAAATGCCTTTGCAGCGGGCGTCGCGCGGAGAGGTTATTGGCCGAGGTACAGGAGAAGGCGGCGCGGTTGGCGGATGTGGCGAAGGCCGCAGGCGTCTCGCAGGGCACCGTTTCAAACGTCTTCAACCGGCCGGAAATCGTGCGCGAAGAGGTTCGCGAGCATGTTCGCGGCGTGGCGAAGCAGCTCGGCTATCGCGGGCCGGATCCAAAGGGGCGGTTGCTTCGCGCCGGCAAGGTGAACGCCATCGGCATCGCTGCGTCCGAACCGCTCGACTATTTCTTCACCGACCCGTTTGCGCGCGAATTGATGCGCGGGATCTCGGATGAGTGCGACGCACGCGGCGCAGGTCTGTCGCTGGTCTCGGCACGCAATGCCGAAGGTCTCGCCTGGAATGTGCAGAGCGCGCTGGTCGATGGCTTCGTGCTGCTGTGCATCGAGGGCGGCGAGCGACTGGTGGAACTGACGCGGGAGCGGCAATTGCCGTTCGTGGCGCTGGCGCTCGGGCGGCAGGACGACACGATCTCGGCTATCGGTATCGATGACTTCACGGCCGCGAAACAGGCGGCACAGCACCTGCTCGATCTCGGGCATCGCCGTTTCGGCGTGCTGGCGCTCGACTATGTCGACAACCGGACCGGTGTCGTGACGGAAGCCACGCTCGAGGGCGCAACCTATTCGACGACCCGCGACAGAACGCTGGGCTATTTCTCGGCGCTCGAGGCTGCGGGCATTCGACGAGACGATGTGCCGGTCTACGAAACCGCCAACCACAAGGTCGGGACGATCGCCGGTCTGCAATGGATGTTCGAAGGTTCCAATCCGCCGACGGCGCTGCTCGCCATGTCCGACAAGGTGGCGATCGAAGCGATCGAATGGGTCAAGGGACGCGGCCTGTCCGTGCCGGGCGATGTATCCGTCGTCGGCTTCGATGGTGTGCCGGAGGCGGCGCTGGCCGAACCGCCGCTGACCACCATTGCGCAGCCGATCGCGGAGATCGGCCGGCGGGCAGTGCAGATGATCCTCGAGCCGAGCCCGCGCATCCGCCGCGAAACTCTCCCCACCGAACTGGTGCTGCGCGCTACAACCGCGCCGCCGCGCAGGGGCTAGTCCTACTGTGATGTATGAAGGGCCGGAGCAATCCATCCGGCCCTTGCGTCTTCGTCCACTGCGTCGGTGGTTGTCGTCGACTGGCGTTCAGTTCCAGTCATTCGACGTGCGGATCGGCTCGAACAGGATCGAGGTCCGGCGTCCGGCCATCGCGTCGCGGAAGTCCTGCGGATTGAGACCCATGTCGCGCAGCAGGTGATCGTCGAGACGCGACAGCTCTTCGAGCGCCTTGCGGCGTTCGTGCAGCTTCAGCATCGCGGTCAACAGGTTGGCGATGCCCTGCTTGATGCGGAACAGCGACCGGCCTTCTTCGAGAATGGTTTCGTGGTCTATGGCAGTCATGATTTCAGTCCTTGCTTGCTCGGGGGCACCGGAAGTGGTCGTCCCCGACGAGCCGCATTCGACATTCGGCGCGGTTCGTTCGGCGGGGTTTTTGACGCATCCGAATGGGCCAAAACAGCCGACACGCGGTACGGCCCTATTCCGAACCCAAGCTATTGAAATCACGAGCCTAACGACGTGTTCATCTGGGCTTCATGTGCCGAACCCTACCGGCAGTGCGGTGAACAGCGTCAGGAGCAGTGCATGCGCAAGGGTGAGGAGACCCGCGAGCGGATTTTGGAGATCGCGGAAGCGTCAGTGCTCGCGAAGGGATTCGGGGCGACATCGATCGAAGAGATCATCGCCGAGGCCGGCATCACCAAGTCCGGCTTCTTCTACCATTTCCGCGACAAGAACGAGATGGCCCGGGCGTTGATCGTCCGCTACAGCGAGGGCAATCGCAAACTGATGGGATCGATCTTCAGCCGCGCCGAACAGTTGGCGGACGGCGAGCCACTGCAGACGCTGATGATCGGGCTGAAGCTCTTCGCCGAGACCATGGCCGATCTGCCCAGCGGGCATCCCGGTTGCCTCATCGCGTCGATCACCTATCAGGAGCGCCTGTTCGACCGCGAAGTGGTGCGCCTGATGGCGGACACCGTGCGCTGGTGGCAAAAGTTCTTCTCGGACAGGATCCAGTCGGCCGCGGTGCGGCATGGCTTCGTCGACACTCACGAGGTCGAACAACTGTCGCGAATGATCTATTGTGCCGTCGATGGCGGCATCATCATGAGCCGCGCTCTAGGAGATCCGACCATCTTGCCCGAGCAGATCCTGATGGTGCGAAACCACATCAAACTGCTGTTCCAGCCGATGCAAGCAGCGCGCAAGGCCGCATGATGAGCGAGGTTCGTTCGCTGCTGGGCAAGGCGATGGCGGAAGCCGTGGCCTATCGCGAGCGGCTGACCACCGACACGCAGCCGCCGCGCCGAAGCTACCAGACGCTGCGCGATGCCTACTCGCGTGCCGTGCCGGAGCAGGGTGCCGATCCCGAAGCGGTGATCGACGAGCTGGTGGGCATGGCCGATGGCGGGCTGATGCCGATCACCGGTCCGCGGTTCTTCGCCTGGGTGATGGGCGCATCGCATCCGGTAGGCGTCGCTGCAGACTGGCTGGTGAGCGCCTGGGGGCAGAACACCGGCTATCACACGCCGACGCCCGCAACCGCAGCGATCGAAGAGATCGCGGAACGCTGGCTGATCGAACTGCTCGATCTGCCCGTCGGCAGCGCCGTGGGCTTCACGACCGGCGCGACGGTTGCCAATGGCGTGTGCCTCGCTGCCGCGCGCACCGGCACGTTGCTCAAGGCGGGATGGGACCCCGATGCCGACGGATTGTTCGGTGCGCCGCCGGTGCATGTGCTGATCGGCGCCGATGCGCATTCGTCGCTGTTCTCGTCGCTGCAACTCATCGGTTTCGGCTACAACAGGGTCACCAAAGTCGAGACCGATGCGCAGGGGCGAATGATCCCTGCCGCACTCGAAGCTGCACTTGCGCCGCTGAGCGGTCCCAAGATTATCATTGCGCAAGCGGGCCAGATCAATACGGGCGCTTTCGATCCGTTCACCGAGATCGTGCCTATCGCGCGTACACACGACGCGTGGCTGCATGTCGATGGTGCCTTCGGGCTATGGGCGCGCGCGACGGCATCACACAGGCACCTCACCGACGGCATCGACGGCGCCGACAGCTGGTCGACCGATGGTCACAAGTGGCTGCAGGCGCCGTTCGATTCCGGCTTCGCCATCGTGCGCGACAAGGAAATCCTGCTCAAGGCGATGACACAATGGTCGAGCTATCTGCCCGCCATCGGGCAGGGCGACCGGGTACCGTCGAACTATGTGCCGGAGCTCAGTCGTCGCGCGCGTGGCGTGCCGGTGTGGGCGCTGATCCGGCACCTCGGTCGCGAGGGCATCGCAGCGATGGTCGAGCGCCATTGCGCACTGGCGCGGCGGTTTGCCGAACGGCTCGCGGGCGTGCCCGGCATCCGCGTGCTCAACGACGTCGTACTGAACCAGGTCATCGTCAACTTCGGCAATGGGGATGCAGCGGCCCGTAAGGCCGACACCGAGGCGGTGATCGCCAAGGTGCAACATGGCGGCGTGCTGTTTGCCGGCGGTGCGCAGTGGCGCGGTGACTGGGCAATGCGGCTGTCGGTGATCTCAGCGCCGACGACGGAGGCCGATGTCGACATCAGCGCCGAAGCAATCATACAAGCATGGCGGGACGTGCAGGAGAGCCAGCGGTGATCGATGGCAAGCGCGAACGCCTTGCCATAGCGCTGCTCATCGCCCGTTCGCGCTAGCGGACGAGGCCGAACGCTTCCGCCAGCAGCCGGTACGAGCGCAGGCGCAGGTCGTGGCTCCAGATGGTGGTGGTGACCATGACCTCATCGGCACCAGCGGCCTCGGCCTGCGTCTCGATGGCGGCTTTCACCGCTGCCGGGTCGCCGACGATCCAGAGGCGGCCCTGCTTTTCGATCACGGCGCGCTGCGCTGGCGTGAGCTCGCGCGCCGCCGCGACTTCGGGCGCGAGCAATCGGCGCTCATCTCCGGAATGGAACAGCGCCCAGCTCACGGCTTGCGAATGGGAGAGGAACTGCGCTTCCTCCATTGTCGGGGCGACGAGGGCCGAGACGGCGAGGATGGCGTGCGGCTTGGCGAATTGTGACGAGGGCCGGAAGGCTTCGCGATAGGCGCCGAAAGCCGGCGCGGCCGGGGTGGCGCTGAAATGGGCCGCGAAGGAATAGCCGATGCCGAGGTCGCCGGCCGCCGCGGCGCTGGCGCCGGAAGAGCCGAGGATGAAGATCGGCGGCAGAACGACATTCTCGGGCACAACGCGGATGGGCGCGAAGGGGTGATCGGGGGGAAAGCTCGATTGCTCGAAGGCGAGCAGTTCGGCCATTTCCTGCGGGAAGTAGTTGCCGTCGGTCGAACGAAGGGCGCTCAGCGTGCGCCCGTCACTGCCGCCAGCGCGACCGATGCCGAGATCGATGCGGCCCGGGTGCAGGCCATTGAGCGTGCGGTAGGTTTCGACGACGCGCAGCGGCACGTGATTGGGCAGCATGACGCCGCCCGAGCCGACGTGGATGCGCCTTGTGTGGGCGGCCGCGGTGGCGATCAGCACCTCAGGCGAGGACGAGGCGATAGAGGGGATGCCGTGATGCTCGGCGTACCAGACGCGGGCAAAGCCAAGCTCGTCGCCGAGCTTGGCCAGCGAGACGATATTGCCGAGCGCTTCGCTGGCGCCCATCCCCTCGGGAACGGGCGCCAGATCGAGGATCGAGAGGGGTAGTGTCATGCGACTGCGAGCCCCTTGGTGAGTTCCAGCGCCTGCCGTTCGAACAGGCGGCGGTAGATGCCGCCGTCGAGGCGCACCAGTTCCTCGTGGCGACCTTCTTCGGCGATCACACCCTTGTCGAAGACCAGCAGGCGATCGAGCGAGCGAACGGTGGACAGCCGGTGCGCGACGATGATGGTGGTGCGCCCGACCATCAAGCGTTCCATCGCCTTCTGGATCAGCATTTCCGATTCCGAGTCGAGCGAGGATGTCGCTTCGTCGAAGATCAGCACCGGCGAATCCGCCAGGAAGGCGCGCGCGATGGCGACGCGCTGGCGTTCGCCGCCCGAGAGCTTGACGCCGCGCTCGCCCAC
>JBEBHC010000405.1:0-1244 GCA_040081185.1 Devosia sp.
AGACCGCACACGCTGCGTGCCCAGTGAATCAGCAGCCGTGCGGCTCACTCTGTATCGATGAGCGCCAGCTGTGCATCCTTGAGCCTGTGCCAGGAGGTAGGCAAGTCGTGAACCCAGGAGGTGCACCTCTGCAAATCTTCTTCGATTACATCAATACCGGTTTGTGGCAGTGGGCATTCATGATGGGCGTTGCGGTTGCAATCTTGAATGGCACGATTGGCGGTCTTCAGATCGTCATGAGTAACGGCGATAGTGGTAAAGTTGATGCAGGAAAAACACGGTTTATTTCGTCCACCATTGGGCTCGTCATGCTTCTTTTGTCAGGCGTGATTTTGGAATTCATCAACCCTATTGGTTTCGACGCAATATGAAGAAATTCCTTCTTCCATCATTGGCGGCGTTTATCCTCGCTGCTATTCCGCATGCGGCACAGGCTCAGCTTTGGATTTACTGTGGAGGGCTTCCGAGTTGTGGCCCAGGATTTTCGGAGCACTTCTCATCGACACTTACATTTTTGCTCACGATTTTGCCTAACTACGTCTATATCCTCGGTGTTCTCTTTATCATGATTGGAGGTGTGTATATGGCAATGAGCGCTGGAGACTCCGAGAAAGTCACGAAAGGAAAGAATACGATTATCTGGTCGATCATCGGTATTTTTGTCATGCAGTTTGCGGAAACTGTCGTGAACTTCATTATTATTCCTGAAGCAAGCAACGTCCCTGCAGGAGACCTCGTTGTTTCTATTACCGGTACGTTGATTAACGATATTTTGATTCTTCTCTACATTGTACTTCTCGTTGTTGCCGTCATCAGTGGTATGCGTCTCGCATTTGGAAAAGAAGAAGAATTCAAGAAAGGCAAAGATGGTCTTTTCTGGGCGGCTGTCGGTGCCATCATCATTAACCTCGCACAGGCCATTGCGAACGTCTTTTGTCTTACGTATCCCGCAGTATGTACGCTCTAGTGATCCTGATCATTGGCCTCCTGAGTCCCATCGCAGCTCATGCGCAGTATCATCTGACGAATTCAGGCTGGAATTGCCAAGGCTTCTTGTATTGCAATGGAGGAGGTGCGCCACCTGCAGATATTGTCGTCATTATTACCATGAATATCATCACTGGTGTCTCGACGTTCATCGGAGCTCTTGCGGTCGTTGTCTTCCTCTACGGAGCGATTCGCATGGTGACATCGCAAGGACAGGAAGGTAAAGAGGCTGGTAAAAAAGCTCTCCTTTGGGCGTC